>NZ_JAPWAH010000044.1:0-775 GCF_041432835.1 Pauljensenia sp. 20925_1_27 | reverse complement strand
AAGGCAGCGTTGCGAGAGTTGGCGGAGGGAAACTTCTAGGCCCGGCGCGCAGGCACGAGGCTGTGAACTACCTGGTTGGCCAGGGGTTTTCTCAGCGTCTTGCATGCCGCGTTGCCGGGCTGTCCCGGTCAGCGTATTGCCGAGCCCGCGCGGCGGGCGGGGCGAAAACGCTGCGTGATCATGGGCCTGTGCGCCAGTGGATGAACGATTTTGCCGCCACGCATCGACGGTGGGGCTATAAACGCGCCTGGGCGCGGGCCAAGAGCGAGGGCATTGTCATAGGGCGTGATACGTTCCGGCGCTTGTGGCGCGCCGAAGGGCTACGCGTGCGCCCGCGCAAAGCCCCCAAGCCTCGCACTGCGCCGCGCCTCCAGCGCCTGGTCAAGGCTAGCGCCCCGGGGCAGGTGTGGGCCATTGATTTCCAGTTCGACTCGGACTGGAAGGGACGCGTGTTCAAGGTCTGTAACCTCATCGATGAGTTCACGCGCCAGCACCTGGCTTTCCGCGTCGAGCGGCGCATGGGTGCCGTCGACGTGATCGAAATGCTTGACCTGGCTGCCCTGGCCCATGGGGCACCCCAGGTGCTGCGCGCCGATAACGGGCCCGAATTCATCGCCGCAGCCATGGGGCGCTGGGCCAGCGAGCATGACACGCTCCAAGCGTTCATCCCGCCGGGCCAGCCATGGCATAACGGGTTCGTGGAGTCCTTGCACAACCGCATGCGCGATGAACTCCTGGAGGACAACATGTTCGAGGACCTCAACCACGCGCGCGC
>NZ_JAPWAH010000043.1:0-1235 GCF_041432835.1 Pauljensenia sp. 20925_1_27 | reverse complement strand
GACGGTTTGTTTATGCGACTGTTGTCCAGGCCGCTTGGTGTAGTTCGTATTCGATGGGGGATCTACCGCCCAGGCTGGTGTGGATGCGGCGGCGGTTGTAGAAGTCTTCGATCCAGGTGGCGACCCCGGTGTAGACCTGGTCACGGGTGGTGAAGGCGCGCCGGTAGTAGTACTCGGTTTTGAGGGTGGCCCAAAAGGATTCGGCCATGGCGTTATCCCAGCACACCCCGGCCTGCCCCATCGACACGGTTCCTTTCACGGCGCGCATGTAGGCGGCCAGTTTCTGGGAGGTGAACTGTGTTCCCCGATCAGCGTGGAGCACGACCCCTGTGGGGAAGCCGCCACGGGTGGTAGCGGCCATGTCGAGCGCGGTGATGACCAGGTCGGTGCTTTGCTGCTCACCCATGGCGTATCCGAGCACTCGACGCGAGTGCGCATCGCGCACGGCGCACAGGTAGACCCAGCCTTGGGCGCAGCGCAGGTAGGTGAAATCCGTGATCCACACCCGATCCAGGGTGCCTTGGTCCCACTGGCGGGCGCAGTGGTCCTCATGGGCCACAGGTCCGCGCCCGCCGCGCTTCGGGCGCGGGTGCGTGTTCAGGCCTGTGAGGCCTTGGCGGCGCATCGACGCGGCGACCGCACGCACACCTACATCCACGCCCGCGCGCGTCAGAGCATGGCGGATGCGAGGAGCCCCATAGGTGCCACCCGACACCTCGTGTTCCCAGGCCACCGCCTCATCCAAACGCCTGCGCGCCAGCGCGCGCTCACCCCTGTGGGACGCTCGGTTTTTCCACGCGTAATAGCCTGCGCGCGTGACCCCTAAAACCTTGGCCATCAAGGTGATTGAGTAGGAAGCCTTCTGCGCGTCCATCAGTTCAAAGCGCTGGTGTTTTGGTGCCGAGACGCGAAGAAGGCGCTGGCTTTTCCCAAGAACTCGTTCTCCTTCTCCAACTCGCGCACCCGCCGACGCAGAGCCGTGATCTCAGCTTCCATCTCGCGCGGATCAGGGCGCCCCTGTTCGGCGGCCTGGCGCCTCTCACGTTCGAGTTTGACCCACCGGCCCACCACCGTTTCACCCAGCCCTAAATCCCGGGCCACAGACGCGATCGTAGACCCCGTATCCAACACCAGGCACGCAACATCACGACGATACTCCGGCGTAAAACGACGACGAGTTCCCATAACAGGCACCTCACTCTCCGCAGGCACACGCACCCGCTTCACGAAGTGTC
>NZ_JAPWAH010000042.1:0-1307 GCF_041432835.1 Pauljensenia sp. 20925_1_27 | reverse complement strand
AAAACGTGTTGGTTTTATGGTGACTTTTCGGCTTGTTGGTGCGGAAAAATCGGTATTGAAGTTGGTGGGAGCCAACTTGAAGGATGGACAAAACGTGTTGGTTTTGTAGCGACTTTTCGGCTTGCTGGTGCGGGAAAAGCCACATTGAAGTTGGTTGTTTCGTCGTGGGGGATGCGCATATCGGAATGCTCGGCGCGTGGGCACCTGACAGTGCACGTGGGCCCGACAAGTCGCACGTGGGACCGATAACCCGCACCTGGGCCCGATGGATGGTGGCCCGAACCCGGTAGGTGGTCATCTGGGCCCGTTAATGCGCACGTTAACCCGCTAGGTGGTGGCCTAGTCGGACTGCCCACCACGCCACCAATAGGGTTTAGCTGCGCATAGATGGGTTCACACTGCCAGTAGAGGGGCCCAGCTGCCACCACCGCCCCGCACGATCACTCCCACGGCGACGAGGCCAGCTCTCACGATGCGACTCGGCCTTATGCGGGTCCTACCAATTTGCACGTTAACCCGCTAATACGAGCCGGGTCTCTCTCATGCGCACGTTAACTCGCTAATACGAGCCTGGGCAGCCCCGCTCACGCTCTCAATAGCGGGTTTGCGTGCGATAGAGCGGGTTAACACTCGCAATAGCGGGTTCACGTGCGAGCACGCACACCATGTCAGACATCGTTGTGCCCACAACGCAGACCACTTCGCCACTAGCAGCCCGTTTTCAGTGTTTTTCACCGAGGTGGTTTGCGATTTGAGCGCCACGCCACTGCAAACCACGGCCGCGCCGCTACCAAACGGGGGGAATTGCGCCATGCAAGGGTGCGACACGCTGGTGACACGCCGCCAGAGGGCTTTGCATGGCGCAAAACCCCCAACACTACCAGTGTCGAGCGCGCTGCAGGGGCCGAGGGTCAGGATTGGGTGCCGGTGGGTGGCGGAAGCCCGGCAACTGCACACACGGAAGGTGCCACGGCGAAACAAATCTCGCCCAACAAGAACCACGCCGCGCCGCTTCGGTACAAAACTCTCCCAGCACGAGCCGCACGGCCCTACTTCCGGTACAAAACTCTCCCAGCACACCCCTTCCCACCGCATGTGCGGTACAAAACTCTCCCAGCACACCCCTTCCCACCGCATGTGCGGTACAAAACTCTCCCAGCACGAGCCGCACGGCCCCACTTCCGGTACAAAACTCTCCCTGTTCACCCGAAATGGCTCGATTTGGCGCTTTTTCTACATGCAGGGAGAGTTTTGTACCGTTGTCACCACCAAGAAGCTGAGCAGGGAGAATTTTGTACCGAACGGCA
>NZ_JAPWAH010000041.1:0-1337 GCF_041432835.1 Pauljensenia sp. 20925_1_27 | reverse complement strand
GTTGTGGCTCGCGCTAGTGGGCGTGAGGCTGTGGAGGACCTGCGCCGCTCGGGGGCGTTGGATGCGTTGTTTGAGCGTCTTGATGCTGGCGAGGTCGAGATGACGGGCAGCCAGGGATTGTTGCCCGCGTTGCTCAAGGAGGCCTTGGAACGCGGCCTGGCCGCTGAGCTTTCGGAGCATTTGGGGTATGAGAAGGGCCAGACTAGCGCGCAGGCACGCTCGAACACGAGGAACGGCACGACGAAGAAGACCGTGATGTCGGAGGTGGGGGCCTTCGAGATCGAGGTTCCCCGGGACCGGGCAGGCTCGTTCACCCCGCGCCTGGTACGCAAAGGACAGCGGCGCCTCGATGGCTTGGATTCGATGATTATCAGCTTGTATGCCGGGGGGATGACGGTGCGCGATATCCGCCATCACCTGGCTTCGACCATCGGCGTGGAGGTCAGCGCCGGGACGATTTCTACGATCACTGACGCGGTGTGCGATGCTGTCTTGGAGTGGCAGCACCGCCCCTTAGAAGCGTTCTACCCGGTGATCTACCTGGACGCGATCCGCATCAAAATCCGAAGCGATCACACGGTGGAGAACCGGGCCGCTCACCTGGCGGTCGGAGTGGACATGGACGGTGTTAAGCATGTGCTGGGCATCTGGGTCCAAGCCGATGAAGGCGCGGCTTTTTGGGCCCACGTGTGCGCCGAGTTGGCCAACCGGGGCGTGCGCGATGTCCTGATCGTGTGCTGCGACGGGTTAAGTGGCCTGCCCGAAGCCATCGAAGCGACCTGGCCCCAGTCCATGGTCCAAACCTGCGTCGTTCACTTAATCCGCGCCTCCATGCGTTTCGTGTCCTACAAGGACCGCAAGAGCGTCGCCGCCGCTCTCAAGCGGGTCTACAGCGCGCCCAACGAGGACACCGCCCGAGAGGCGCTAGAGGACTTCGCGGCCAGTGACCTGGGAGCGCGCTACCCCCAAACGGTTGCGACCTGGAAGCGCGCCTGGCAGCGTTTCACGCCGTTCTTGGCGTTCCCGCCCATGCTGCGCCGCGTCGTGTACACCACCAACGCTATCGAGTCCTTGAACTACCAGCTGCGTAAAATCACCAAGAACCGCGGGCATTTCCCCAGCGAAGAAGCCGCCGTCAAACTCTTATGGCTAGCCATCTGCGACATCGAAGACAAACGAGCCGCCCAGCGCCTCACAGACGCCGGCAAACCCGCCAACAAACGAACAGCCCCCACACGCCTCATCCAAGGACACGCCACCACCAACTGGAAACAAGCCCTCGCCCAACTCACCACCGCCTACCCCGACCGAATCACCCCCTACCTCTAACCCCCATA
>NZ_JAPWAH010000040.1:0-1425 GCF_041432835.1 Pauljensenia sp. 20925_1_27 | reverse complement strand
ACACCCACACCCCGCGGATCACCAGAACCCGACCCACCAGGGACACCCACACCCCGCGGATCACCAGAACCCGACCCACCAGGGACACCCACACCCCGCGGATCACCAGAACCCGACCCACCAGGACGACCATACGGATAACTCACCACAACTCCTAATATCCAATACAAATAATTGACTGAAACCAATCAGGACGGCTGCACAACAATTTTTGGAAAGTCGTAGATATTGTCGCTCACAGGGACGTCGGTTTGAAACACGACTGGCTCGCCCACGTAGATGTATTTAAACCCTACAACGAGTGTTTTCGTGTCGCCCGGCTCGATCAAATCGTCGCTCATTTCTACGACCACATCTGGGTATTGATCGGGATCGAGCTTAGCAAAGTCAAGATCGACGCCATTTTGTTCCAGAAAGGGAACATGATTCATGATGTACTCGGATTCATTGGTGTTGTTTGTCATGGTGAGGGTCACCAGGAGGGTCGCTGCCCCATCCTGATCAGTTGGCCCCTGCACGACCGACGTACTCTCAATATGAAACTCACCGCCCAACACATCAGCCCAATAGTGATCACTGGCAATCGTCTGCTGTTCAGTCGGCCTGGCCGTCGCCGTCGGACTCGCCGTCGGATTCGATCCGGGCTCAGAACCACCCGAACGCAGCGCAACAAAAGCCACGCCAACAACCAACGCAGCAACAACCAACCCCACCAAACAACCAACAATCACACCAGCAGAGGACCCACGCCCACCAGAACCCGACCCACCAGAACCAGCAACCGGAACCCACTGACCACCAGGAACACCCACACCCCGCTGACCACCAGGAACACCCACACCCCGCGGATCACCAGAACCCGACCCACCAGGACGACCATACGGATAACTCACCACAACTCCTAATATCTAGTATGAATAATTGACTGACACCAATCAGGACGGCTGCCACACCCAGAGGGTATCGTTCTCTGGACCGTCTTCTTTACCCACACCCCATGGGTCGTTGGTCGTATCCTCCTCGGTAATGTGTGCCCATGTGCGGAAGGTAACGGGCTCACCGACATAGAGGTACTTGTAGGCTCCCATGACGGTCAGTGTCTCACCAGGTTTGATCTCGTCCGGTCCGTTGTAGTCGTATCCTTCGGGTTCCTCGCCTTTTTTAAACATAGCCTTGGGAAACTTCGATCCCTTTTGCTCAAGACGAGGGACGCACATGCCAATAACTTGCGTCTTCGATGTGTTGTTAACGATCCTGTAGGTGACGAGGATAGTGTCCGCACCGTCCTTATCTTTGGGGCCCTGCACGATCGACGTGCTCTCGATGTGGAACTTGCCGCCAAGAAAATCAGCGGAATACTGCTCGCCATTGCCTGTTGCCCGGGGTGTCGGCGCTCCCGTCGTCGCGGGATTAGACGCAGTCGGA
>NZ_JAPWAH010000039.1:0-2637 GCF_041432835.1 Pauljensenia sp. 20925_1_27 | reverse complement strand
TTTCTCCCGCTTCCAACACCACCTTGGTGCCTATTTCAACGCAGCTGACAGACTGGTCCCCACTTTCACCCGGGCACCAGACCAATGCGCCCCTGAGCTGGGCATTGTGCGGGTTATCGGCTGCTCATCACGATGTAGCTCCCGAACGCGCAGGGACTGATCGGAGGTTAGCCGACTGGAATTGGCCCCGGCACACACAGGCCAGTTCCGAGCAGCTCAATCCAGAGCAGGCACGACTAGCGTAAAAGCCCCATCATCCACAGGCTAGTTTCCAACCGAGAGTTATCCACAGGCTCATGCGCAGGGCTTGAATGCAACGTCCAACCGGAACACAGTTGAATCCAAGTACCAACAGCGAAGCACACCTCGCAGTAACGAAGGAGTTGCAATGTTGCGAGAACACGTGGAATCCATTCGATCGTCCCTGGTAGTTGCGGACTCCCACGCAGCTAGCATGCGTATTCATCGACGCATTCAGAATGGGACGCTGCGTCGTCTGCTCTCGGGCGTCTACATTCCGACAGCTCTGTTGGACAGACATAGTTCATCCGAGTGCAGGGACATAGCTTTTATTGCACGTGTATGTACCCTGAGTCTTCGTTACCCCGACTACGTTATTAGTGGTGTCGTCGCCGCGTACCTGCTTGGCCTTCCCTGCGAGGCTCGCATTGAGCAACTCGCGCTGTATGCGCCATCGCGAAAGTGCCCGACCCTCGTGCATTTTCCGGAAGTCGTCATTGATGACAGCATCCGCATCCCCTCCGTATGTGTTCGTACGTGCCGCCCGGGCCGTCCCGTGTCTTCCATCGAGTATCTGGGTTTTCGCATCGCGACACCGGCGCGAGTTGTTGTTGACTGCGCTCGCCTACTCAACGAACAGCACGGGTTTCCCATCGCCTGCGCAGGGTTGGCCCACGCGTGCCAGTTCGATCGTTTCCGTCAGGATGAGTCGCGCGCCCGCCAGGAGGAGTCACGTGGAGAATTCCACGAGGCTTTGGCTGCCACTTCCCTCAACACCATCGGACGAGGGCGAGCCCGATGGGTCATAGACCGCGCTGACGCTGGTTGCGAGTCTCCCGGCGAGGCTTTGGTTCTTCTGGCGTTACTGCGCGCGGGGATCACCGGGTTGACGACACAGGAGGAAGTCCGTATCGATGGCCGCACGTACTTCATTGATATTGCGTTGCCTGCATTGAAGATCGCGATCGAATTTGATGGCCGCATCAAGTACGGGGAGACCGTCAGCCAGGTACACGATTCGATCGAGGCCGAGCAGCGTCGCCAGCGAGACCTTGAGCGGGCGGGCTGGAAGGTGATTCGGGTTCGGTGGTCGGATCTGAAGCTCATCGACGAGGTCGTCGCCCAGGTTGTGGTTGCAATCCGCGCGAAGGTCGGACGCTGATTGTCCGCATGTCACAGCGCGGCCAGATGGCCGCATCGGCGTACCGTACGAGCAGGCGACGGCAACTGCGGCTGGTGCAGACACGAGCAGTAATGCGACCGCGGCCAGCACCACCAGCGAGACAGGCACCAGCAGCGAGGCAAGCCTCCACATGTTTCACGCATGTTTCACACGCCGAACGTGTGCCCGCGACGGACACGCGCGACAGCCAACACCCACCACACCAGCGACGCGCGGCCGCAGCGTTCGCGGCACGCGCGCCCGCAGGGAAGAATGGAGGGTATGGCAGATGAACGCGAGTCAAAGGAACTGCAGTCGGGAACGCTGGTCATCGGGCTGGGCCGTTTCGGCTCCGCTGTCGCGGTGACGCAGGACCAGTTGGGCTATGAGATCCTGGCGGTTGAAAAGAATCCCGCCCGAGTGCAGGCGTTCGCGGGGCGCTTCCCTCTTGTTGAGGCTGATGCAACCTCCAAGGACGCTCTCGAGCAGCTGGGCGCACGCGAGTTTCGCAGTGCTGTTGTCGGTGTGGGGTCGTCTCTGGAGGCGGCGGTGTTGATCACGGCGAACCTGGTCGACATGGGTATTTCGTCGATCTGGGTGAAGGCGACGTCCTCGCAGCATGGCCGTATCCTGCGCCGCGTGGGAGCGCATCATGTTGTCTACCCAGATTTGGATGCTGGTAAGCGCACGGCGCACTTGGTGGGTGGCCGCATGGTTGACTACATCGAGATGGAGAAGGATGGTTTCTCGATCATGAAGTTGCGCCCGCCGCAGGAGGTGCGCGGTTTCACACTGGAGGAGCTGGATTTGCGTGGCCGTTATGGCGTGAATGTGCTGGCTATTCGTCGTCCGAAGCAGCGTTTTGAGTACGCGGATGCATCCACGCGCATTAACGATGACGACGAGATCATCGTCTCGGGCGATTCGCACCTGTTGGAGTATTTCGCCAATAGGCCGTAGCACTGAGAATACAGGAGGGCCCCGCACAGTGGTGTGTGCGGGGCCCTCCTGTTGTCACACTGGGACGAGGCCGGGGCCGCCCGCGCTCACGCCGCGAGGCAGAGCGCGGGGGTCCGTGCCGGTCGTCTCACGTGCGCGGCACCTCCGGGGTGACTGGGCACCCCAGACGCACGGTCAGCGACCGCGACCGTGATGCGACTTATGCGAGCGTGGGTGACGTCCGCCGCCGTGGCCACCATTGTTGTGGCCACCATTGTTGTGGCCACCCTTGCCAT
>NZ_JAPWAH010000038.1:0-2736 GCF_041432835.1 Pauljensenia sp. 20925_1_27 | reverse complement strand
CGTAATTCGATTGCATGAACTTTCAACAACGCCCGAAAACGTTGCAATTTCAACACCTTGAGTTCATATCTTGAAACAGTCGCAGAGGAATTACGTGCGAAATTTCTGAGAAGCGCGAAAGCACCAATACGATCACATGAAAGCCGGCGCATGGCCGCCGAGGCCTGGCTGCGGTGCCCGTGGGCGGTGGCGGGGCCCGACTGCGGTGCCCGTGGGCCAACAGCCCCACCGTCGGCGCATCATCTGGATAGGTTGTGCGCACGCGGATAGGTTATGCACATCCGAATAGGTTATTAAGCTATCCGGATATTCATTACCTATCCCGATGTTCGTTACCTATCCGGATGTGTGTTGATCCCCGGGGCAAGGTCCGCCCACGAGCGCCACGACGAGGCCCAGGACCCACGCCAGAGCCGGTCCGACACCTCACCGCCGATTTCACAAGCTACGGCGCGGCCTCCAATCGGGCGGCGCCGAGAAACAACTCGTCCTATCTTCCTCAGAGAGACTGAAACCGGTACAAAACTCTCCCTGCTCCACGCGCCCTCACGCAAACCGGGACAAAACTCTCCCTGCACAGGCAAAACGGCCCGAATTCCACGTTTTTGGGCGAGCAGGGGGAATTTTGTCACGGAAATGCCCCGACGTCCGTGCGCTTGGCGAATTTTGTCCCGGACGACGCTCCGAAGCCGCTACGCCAGGCACGTTCTATCCGGCCATCAGCTGTACGCTCGCACGTTAACCCACTGGCTCATACGTCCACCGGCTACTCCATCGATGGGCAGGCACCACACACGGGGCCAGCGAGGCCTGGCTGCGGTGCCCGTGGGCGGTGGCGGGGCCTGGCCGGGCTTCAAGATCGATCACTCCGAACCGAAGGCTCGCGTGTGGCGATCTCGCGAGCGGGCCGCCGCCCACGGGCACACACAGCAGCCGGCCGCCGCCCACGGGCACACACAGCAGCCCGGCGGCTGCACGAGCACATAACGAGGCCGCGACCGGTTACCCGGCCACGGCCTCGTGAATGAATGAGCGTCAGCGCTGAATCAGCGCAACGAGCACGCGAGCGGTCACTGCCGCCACGCACACGATCGCGATGTTGCGACCGACGGCGCGGATCTCGTCGCGGTCGATCGCATACTCGAACTCGAACGACGGCGGCTTCGCACTCGCTTCGATGTCGAACTTCATGCGTTCTCCCCCTCGTACTCCCACAGGTTCGGGACTCGTTCTTGCTTTTCGACGAGCCAGTTCTTATCAGTGAGCATACGCGAGAGAGCCAGGCCCATACCGATGGCAACGATCGTGAACATGACCGTAAAGAGCGCACCGAGCGCCTCGTCAATCTGCTGGTTGTTCAGGTACGTGAGCGCTCGGTAGAGCGGCACACCGGGAATCATGATGACGACAGCGGGAACGGACAGGGTGACGCGCGAGAAGCGCGTCTTGCGAGCGACAAACACGGCGAGGAGTCCCGCAGCAAGGGCCGCGAGGCCGACGCAAGCCGGAGCGGGGACGCCAAGCTCCAGGTGCAGGGCAATACGGCCGGTGTTGATGACGGCACCGATGACGGCTGCGGTGGCACACACGCGTTGTGGCGAATTAAAGAGCATCGCGAAACCGTATGCCGCGACGAAACTCGTGAGAAAGCGCAGGATGTAGTGGCACCATGGAACGAGCGACACGCCGTACTCGGGGGTCACAGACCAGCCGAAGATAGCGGAAATCGCCCACACGGCCACACCCGCCGACGCGACGAGCATCGCGACGTAGACGAGGCGCCCGAGACCTCCCTGGAAGTCCTGTCGGACGAGATCGATCAGGCCCGTCACCAGCGGGAAGCCGGGAACCAGGAACAGCAGTGCGGAAATGAAGCCCGCCTGGTGGGTCGACTCGATGCCCAGGAAGTGCTGAGCCGGAGCAACCAAGAGGATGTAGATCATGGCGGCGAGCGCGCCGCACGCCATCCACACACCGAAGTGGTTCATGTGACGCACAAGCATCTGACGACGCAGTGCCTGGCCGAAGAACGAGGCCACGGCGACGGCAGAGCACTCGACCCATCCCCCACCATTCAGGAACGCAAACGCCGCACACGCGAGACCCGATGCGAGCGCATTCGAGAACCAGTCGTAAAGGCCGGGCACCTTCGCGATCTTGTCGAGCTCGTCGGAAACGTCCTCAACGCGCACGGACTTGCCGTTGAGCGAAGCGACGTAGTTATTGATGCGGTCGATCTTGTCTGCGTTCACGCCCATGAGGCGCTGCTCGGCGAGCTCCGTGCGGAATGTACCGTTCGCGTACGCCGTCGCAATAATCTCGGTGTACGTGACCTGCGCGCGATGCTCGGAAATACCCACCGCTCGCGCGACGTCCGCCATGGACTTCTTGACGCGGTAGGCGCTCGCTCCAAAGGACAGCAGCATCTGCCCGAGTCGGAGCACAACCTGGGACTGATGAGCGAGGCGATCATGGGCCGCCATACGTTGAGCAAGAACCTCGTCCTTCCCACCGTGTCGGTGGGGCGAGTCTGGCTGATGTGCAGAAGTGACCATGGGAATAGCATCGCACGACTCATGCCGTTTTGCGGGCGACGTTGGTCCGTGACGTGTGTTTTTTCATCTGGTGGACACGCGCGCTCTCGAGGATCCCTCACAGACGAGGCCGGGGCACAGCCACGCGCGCCGGTACACTACCGGGATTCGAACGTGAAATGCCGGGCTGCGTCACATAGGC
>NZ_JAPWAH010000037.1:0-3579 GCF_041432835.1 Pauljensenia sp. 20925_1_27 | reverse complement strand
CGCACCTCTCGCCCGGGAGGAAACCGTTGGGGGCGCTGGCCGTCTGGTCATTAATCGTGTACTGCCGCTGATGGTGGTTGCCGCTCGGTGATCATTACTGTGTTGTGCATACGGGTGTTTGCGGCACGGCTATCGCCCTTCGGCGGGGTGTGTCGTTAATGGATTTAAATGCGTGGAGGGCCTCACCTGTGTGGGTGAGGCCCTCCGTTGAGGTGTGTTGTGGCGGTGTCCTACTCTCCCACAACCTGGCGGTTGCAGTACCATTGGCGCTGCCGGGCTTAGCTTCCAGGTTCGGAATGTTGCTGGGCGTTTCCCCGGTGCTATGACCACCACAAGACTGGTGTTCAACACTGTTCCCCACCCTGTTTGCTTGTGTGGGGGTGTGGGTTGATCGTGGTTTGTATAGTGGTTGCGGCACTGTGTTCATTGTTTCTTGGTTCACCCGACGTTGTTGGTTGGGTGGTTGTTTAGTGTTGGCCCATTAGTACCAGTCGGCTCGCGAGCACCTCGCGGTGCTTCCACCTCTGGCCTATCAACCCGCTCGTCTGGCGGGGGCCTCTCACCCCACGTGGGGGCGTGGAAACCTCATCTTGAAGCAGGCTTCCCGCTTAGATGCTTTCAGCGGTTATCCCTTCCGAACGTAGCCAACCAGCCATGCACCTGGCGGTACAACTGGCACACCAGAGGTTCGTCCATCCCGGTCCTCTCGTACTAGGGACGGCCCTTCTCAAGTTTCCTGCGCGCACAGAGGATAGGGACCGAACTGTCTCACGACGTTCTGAACCCAGCTCGCGTACCGCTTTAATGGGCGAACAGCCCAACCCTTGGGACCAACTCCAGCCCCAGGATGCGACGAGCCGACATCGAGGTGCCAAACCATGCCGTCGATATGGACTCTTGGGCAAGATCAGCCTGTTATCCCCGGGGTACCTTTTATCCGTTGAGCGACCACGCACCCACGTGCCATGGCCGGATCACTAGTTCCTGCTTTCGCACCTGCTCGACCCGTCGGTCTCACAGTCAAGCTCCCTTGTACACTTGCACTCGCCACCTGATTACCAACCAGGCTGAGGGAACCTTTGAGCGCCTCCGTTACATTTTAGGAGGCAACCGCCCCAGTTAAACTACCCACCAGGCACTGTCCCCAACCCGGATCACGGGTCTAGGTTGAGGTGACCGCTTGAACCAGAATGGTATTTCAACGACGACTCCACCACCGCTGGCGCGGCAGCTTCACAGTCTCCCACCTATCCTACACAAGTCCAAGCGAACACCAATACCAAGCTATAGTAAAGGTCCCGGGGTCTTTCCGTCCTTCTGCGCGAAACGAGCATCTTTACTCGTACTGCAATTTCACCGAGTTCGCGGTTGAGACAGCGGAGAAGTCGTTACGCCATTCGTGCAGGTCGGAACTTACCCGACAAGGAATTTCGCTACCTTAGGATGGTTATAGTTACCACCGCCGTTTACTGGGGCTTAAATTCACCGCTTCACACCCCAAAGGAGTGTTGACGGTTCCTCTTAACCTTCCAGCACCGGGCAGGCGTCAGTGCGTATACATCGCCTTACGGCTTCGCACGCACCTGTGTTTTTGATAAACAGTCGCTTCTCCCTATTCTCTGCGACCCCACAACCCCACCCACACGCTTGGCGCGGGGAAGTCACGGGGTCCTCCTTATCCCGAAGTTACGGAGGAATTTTGCCGAGTTCCTTAACCACGATTCACTCGAACGCCTCGGTATACTCTACCTGACCACCTGAGTCGGTTTAGGGTACGGGCGCGTCATGCCCTCACGTCGAGGCTTTTCTCGGCAGCATAGGATCACCACAAGTCCACACACGCGTGTGTCCCTCATCAGTTCTCACCCCTCGTGCCACCCGGATTTACCTGGGCGGCGGGCCACAACCTTAAATACGCTCAACCATCGGCGCACTGCAGCTACCTGTCTGCGTCACCCCTGTTAACACGCTTGCCTACCATCACCGGGGCCCCAAGACCCACACACACGCTCGCAGCCCGAAAGCCACAAGGGTGCGCGGGCAGATTGGTTAGCACAATGACTTCAGCATGGGCGGTCATAACGCGGTACCAGAATATCAACTGGTTGTCCATCGACTACGCCTGTCGGCCTCGCCTTAGGACCCGACTAACCCAGGGCGGATAAACCTAGCCCTGGAACCCTTAGTCAATCGGCGCTGCGGATTCTCACCGCAGATTCGTTACTCATGCCTGCATTCTCACTCCCACACAATCCACCAGAAGTTCCCTCCAGGCTTCACCTCGTGCAGGACGCTCCCCTACCCAACAACACACCAGCACTCCAGTTCCTGGCGCCAGCATCGCGCGTTGTTGCCACAGCTTCGGCGGTACGCTTGAGCCCCGCTACATTGTCGGCGCAGAACCACTTGACCAGTGAGCTATTACGCACTCTTTCAAGGATGGCTGCTTCTAAGCCAACCTCCTGGTTGTCACCGCGACTCCACATCCTTTCCCACTTAGCGTACGCTTAGGGGCCTTAGCTGATGATCTGGGCTGTTTCCCTCTCGACTACGAAGCTTATCCCCCGCAGTCTCACTGCCACGCTACACCTAATGGCATTCGGAGTTTGGCTGACGTCAGTAACCCACAGGGCCCATCGGCCATCCAGTAGCTCTACCTCCACCAGGGACCACGCGACGCTGCACCTAAATGCATTTCGGGGAGAACCAGCTATCACGGAGTTTGATTGGCCTTTCACCCCTACCCACAGTTCATCCCCCAGGTTTTCAACCCTGGTGGGTTCGGTCCTCCACACAGTCTTACCTCTGCTTCAACCTGACCATGGGTAGATCACCCCGCTTCGGGTCTAGAACACGCGACAAACGCCATATTTCAGACTCGCTTTCGCTACGCATACCCCACACGGGTTAAGCACGCCACGTATCACTAACTCGCAGGCTCATTCTTCAAAAGGCACGCCATCACCCCACAAGGCTCTGACGGCTTACAGGCACACGGTTTCAGGTACTATTTCACTCCCCTCCCGGGGTACTTTTCACCATTCCCTCACGGTACTATGCACTATCGGTCATCAAGTAGTATTTAGGCTTACCAAGTGGTCTTGGCAGATTCACACGAGATTTCACGAGTCCCGCGCTACTCGGGCACCACACCCACACACGCTGCCACCGGTCCGCTTACACGACTCTCACGCTCTACGGTCAGCCATCCCAAACTGTTCAACTCCCAGCAACAACACGCGCGACCCCCCGGCAGAAGGATCCAACATGGCCCCACAACACCAAACACGCAACGGCCGCCGCCTCTCACACGCATCTGGTTTAGCCTCCTCCGCTTTCGCTCGCCACTACTCACGGAATATCTTTTCCTGCGGGTACTGAGATGTTTCACTTCCCCGCGTTCCCCCCACCACCCTATACACGTTCAGATGATGGTAACCCAGCACAACCCAGGTTAGGTTCCCCCATTCGGACACCCTCGGATAATAACGCTCGCTCGCCAGCTCCCCGAGGCATATCGCAGGCCGCAACGTCCTTCATCAGCTCTTGATGCCAAGGCATCCACCGAATGCCCAACAA
>NZ_JAPWAH010000036.1:0-7606 GCF_041432835.1 Pauljensenia sp. 20925_1_27 | reverse complement strand
ATCCAGAATATGCCCTCGACCATATTCCGACTCTCACGCAAAATGGAGTCATTTTCGATCTTGCTAATTTCAGTGCCGATCAGAACATGAAAGTCCTCACGGGCGATGATGTCACAACGGTTGAGCCGGGAGAAACTATCACTGTCGTCGCAGCATACAAGTATGTCTACGTGGGCGAACCCGTTGTATTTGTTACGCATCTATCGCTGCATGAACACGCCTTAGATTTCCCGGAAATTGTTGTGCAGCCGTCCTGATTGGTGCGGTTAGCGGGTGGGTATCGCCGGGCACTTATCGTGGTAGTCAAGTCGCCGAGATGCTCCCATGACGATCGAGGCACCCCCACGGACAACGCGAGATCCGCGAGACGGAAACGCTGTTGATCGACGTGAAGACGGGCGGGAGCCCTCTTGACAGGAACAAGCACGCGAGAAGCGCTCCCCATTTCGATCAGATTTTGTTAGTCTTCAACTGAATCCCGCACACTAGTGCGAATTTGACGAGGAGTAACAATGAGCAATCCGTACGCACAACAGGGCGGTAACGGGTGGGGAAACAACCCCCAGGGGCAGCAGGGCTACGGCCAGGGCGCCTACGGCGGGCAACCCCAACAGCAGGGCTACGGGAACGGCCAGTATGGTGCCCAGCCCCAGCAGGGCTACGGGCAGGACGCATCCAACCCGTACGGCGGCGCAAACACGCAGAACCCCTATGGCGGGCCGAGCGCGTCCGATCCCTACGGTGGCCAAGGCGGCAACGCCTACGGTATGCAGAACCAGGGCGGCTACCCGCAGGGCTATGGGCAGCCTGGGATGTCGCCGATGGGCGCTCCCCAGAAGAAGTCGAAGACCCCCCTCATCGTCGGCGTCGTTGCGGGCGTCGTCGTCCTCCTCATGATCGGCGGTCTCGTCGTCTGGGGCCTGCTCGGCTCCGGTTCAACGAGTGCCTCGGACCCCTCCTCTGATCCCTCTTCGTCCTCCACGAGCGATTCAGGTTCGGGATCGTCGAGCGGCAACAAAGGTTCGAGCTCGTCGAACGGGGACAAAGGTTCGAGCTCGTCGAACGGTAACAAGGGATCGAGCTCGTCGAAGGGGAACAGCGGATCCCAAGACCACTATGTCGCCGACCTCGCCGGTGGCGCCATCCACGTGGAGAGCAAGAACATTGAGTTGGGCCCCAAAGATGACGACGGCGACCAGACCGTGGTCGTTACCTACACCGTCACTAACAAAAGCTACAAGGACGAGGAAATAGATCCTCTGATCACCTTGCCCATGCTGTTCCAAGACGATAAGATCCTGGAATCCGCGACATTCATTAAGAAAGATCTTCCGGGCTATGACCCCAAGGAGTTGTTGTCGCAGATAAACGTCGGTGAGACCAAGACGGTCGTGCTCGGCTATAAGCTCAAGAGCACCACGCAGACCGTCGTCGTCTACGGCCTTGACCTGTTCGATACAGACAATGATATCCCGTCCTACTCGTGGGATCCGAAGTAATCTGATCCCCTCTCAGGCCTGTGTCGACAGGCGCAGGCCGCGCTGCGGCGGTGACCGCAACGTAGGCGGTCACTCCGCCTGAACGCACGCACCGGGGCCGCCCTCCCAGCCGGGAGGGCGGCCCCGTGTGTCCCAGCCGCAGCCACAATCGGCATGTGACTCATCACAGTCGAGTTTTCGTTGCAATCACACAGTTTGTAAAGTAACCCTCCGAGCCTGTCAATCCCGGATACAAGCGCCACTTTTGGTAGAATCTACAAGGTTAAACATCTATTTTCGCGCAATGCGAGGGGAGCCACGTGGCTGACAACGAGAAGACCGCCGAAGGCGAACAGTCCTACGGCGCATCGGACATCACCGTCCTCGAGGGCCTGGAAGCCGTCCGCAAGCGCCCGGGCATGTACATCGGATCCACCGGCGAACGCGGCCTGCACCACCTGGTGTACGAGGTCGTCGACAACTCCGTCGACGAGGCCCTGGCCGGCTACGCCGACCACATCGAGGTCACGATCCAGGCAGACGGCGGCATCAAAGTCGTCGACAACGGCCGTGGCATCCCCGTCGATGAGCACCCCACCGAGCACAAGCCCACCGTCGAGGTCGTCATGACGATCCTCCACGCCGGCGGCAAGTTCGGCGGCGGCGGATACGCCGTCTCCGGCGGCCTGCACGGCGTCGGCATCTCCGTCGTCAACGCCCTCTCCACCCGCGTGAACACCGAAATCCGCCGCCAGGGCTACGTGTGGCGCATGTCGTTCGCAAACGGCGGCACCCCCATCACCCCCCTCGAACGCGGCGAAGCAACCGACGAAACCGGCACCACGCAGGTCTTCTACCCGGACCCCGAAATCTTCGAAACCGTCGAATTCGACTTCGAAACCCTGCGCCAGCGCTTCCAGCAGATGGCCTTCCTCAACAAGGGCCTGCGCATCACCCTGACCGACGAGCGCGAGTCCGCCACCGACGAAGGCGACGAAATCGCAGGCGGCGAGGAGGCCTCGGACAAGAAGACCAAGGGCCACCGCACCGTCACCTACTGCTACGAACACGGCCTGCGCGACTACGTCGAATACCTCGACTCCGCCAAGAAGTCCGACACGATCAACAACGAGATCATCGACTTCGAAGCCGAAAACGACGAAGGCACCATGAGCGTGGAAATCGCCATGCAATGGACCACCGCCTACTCCTCCTCCGTCCACACCTTCGCCAACACCATCAACACCACCGAAGGCGGCATGCACGAGGAGGGCTTCCGCACCGCGCTGACCTCCCTCGTCAACCGCTACGGCCGCGACAAAGGCATCATCCGAGACAAGGACGACAACCTCACCGGTGACGACGTCCGCGAAGGCCTGACAGCCGTCATCTCGATCAAGCTCACCGAGCCCCAGTTCGAAGGTCAGACGAAGACCAAGCTCGGCAACACCGAGGCCCGCACCTTTGTTCAGCAGCAGGTCTACTCCAAGCTCACCGACTGGTTCGACGCCCACCCCGCCGACGCCAAGGCCATCATCGCCAAGGGCCAGGCCGCCCAGGCCGCCCGCGTCGCCGCCCGCAAGGCCCGCGAGGCCACGCGCCGCAAGGGCGTCCTCGAATCCGCCTCCATGCCCGGCAAGCTGCGCGACTGCTCCTCCCGCACGCCCTCCGAGTGCGAAATCTTCATCGTCGAGGGTGACTCCGCAGGCGGCTCCGCCGTCGGCGGCCGCGACCCCGAACGCCAGGCCATCCTGCCGATCCGCGGCAAGATCCTCAACGTCGAAAAGGCGCGCCTGGACCGAGCCCTGTCCTCGGACACCATCCGCTCCCTCATCACCGCCTTCGGCACCGGCATCGGCGAAGACTTCGACATCTCCAAGCTCCGCTACGGCAAGATCGTCATCATGGCGGACGCCGACGTCGACGGCCAGCACATCGCCACGCTGCTGCTGACCCTCCTCTTCCGCTACATGCGCCCCCTCATCGAAGGCGGCCACACCTTCATCGCCATGCCCCCGCTGTACCGCATCAAGTGGACCAACGCAGAGCACGAATTCGCATACTCCGACAAGGAACGCGACGAACTTCTCGCCGCAGGCGCCGCCGCGAACCGCCGCCTACCCAAGGAAGGCGGCATCCAGCGCTACAAGGGCCTCGGCGAAATGAACGACCACGAACTGTGGGAGACCACCATGGATCCGGAACACCGAATCCTCAAGCAGGTCACCCTCGACGAGGCCGCAGACGCCGACGAAACCTTCACGATCCTCATGGGCGACGACGTCGACCGACGCCGCACCTTCATCCAGCGCAACGCCACCGACGTGCGCTTCCTCGACATCTGACAACACCGCGACCAGCCCAGCCCCGGCCTCGTACCGAGCGGGCCTGATCGAGCAGAAACAACGTAAGGAAAAACGTGAGCGACGAGCAGACTACTGACGCGCGGCACATCTCGGACACCGAGCGCATCCGCCAGGTCGACCTGCAAAAGGAGATGCAGCGCTCCTACCTCGACTACGCGATGAGCGTCATCGTCGGACGCGCCCTACCCGACGTGCGCGACGGCCTCAAGCCTGTCCACCGCCGCGTCCTATACGCCATGTACGACGGTGGATACCGCCCCACCTCCTCGTTCTCCAAGTCCTCCCGCGTCGTCGGCGAGGTCATGGGTAACTACCACCCCCACGGCGACGCCGCGATCTACGACGCCCTCGCGCGCCTCGTGCAGCCCTGGTCGCTGCGCTACCCCCTCGTCGCCGGCCAGGGTAACTTCGGCACCCCCGGCAACCTGGGCCCCGCAGCCCCCCGTTACACCGAGTGCAAGATGGCACCCCTGGCCATGGAAATGGTCCGCGACATCGACGAAGAATGCGTCGACTTCCAGGACAACTACGACGGCCGCAACCAGGAACCCACCATCCTGCCCGCCCGCTTCCCGAACCTGCTCGCCAACGGCTCCGAAGGCATCGCCGTCGGCATGGCCACGCGCATCCCGCCCCACAACCTGCGCGAACTCGCGCGCGGCGTCCAGTGGGCGCTCGAGCACCCCGAAGCCTCGCGCGAAGAACTCCTCGAAGCACTCCTCAAACTCATCCCCGGACCCGACTTCCCCACCGGCGCCACCATCCTGGGCCGCAAGGGCATCGAAGACGCCTACCGCACCGGCCGCGGCTCCATCACCCAGCGCGCCGTCGTGAACGTCGAAGAAATCCAGGGCCGCCAGTGCCTCGTCGTCACCGAACTGCCCTACCAGGTCAACCCCGACAACCTGGCCGACAAGATCGCCCAGCTCGTGCGCGACGGAGCGATCGGCGGCATCGCCGACATCCGCGACGAAACCTCCGGCCGCACAGGCCAGCGCCTCGTCATCGTCCTCAAGCGCGACGCCGTCGCCAAGGTCGTCCTCAACAACCTCTACAAGCGCACCAGCCTGCAGGAGAACTTCTCCGCCAACATGCTCGCGCTCGTCGACGGCGTGCCCCGCACCCTGTCCATCGACGGCTTCATCCGCCACTGGATCACCCACCAGATGGACGTCATCGTGCGCCGCACGAAGTTCCGCCTGCGCAAGGCCCTCGAACGCCTGCACATCCTCGAAGGCTACCTCAAGGCCCTCGACGCCCTCGACGAGGTCATCGCCCTCATCCGCCGCTCCCCCACGGTCGACGAGGCCCGCGCCGGCCTTATCGAGCTGCTCGACGTGGACGCCATCCAGGCCGACGCGATCCTGGCCCTCCAGCTGCGCCGCCTGGCCGCCCTCGAGCGCCAAAAGATCATGGACGAGCACGCCGAACTCAAGGCCCGCGTCGACGACCTCAACGACATCCTCGCCAAGCCCGAGCGCCAGCGCGCCATCATCTCCACCGAACTGTCCGAAATCGTCGACAAGTTCGGCGACGAGCGCCGCACCCGCATCCTCCCCTTCGACGGGGAAATGTCGATGGAAGACCTCATCCCCGAAGAGGACGTCGTCGTCACCATCACCCGCGACGGCTTCGCCAAGCGCACCCGCACCGACAACTACCGCTCGCAAAAGCGCGGCGGCAAGGGCGTGCGCGGCACCCAGCTGCGCGGCGACGACGTGGTCGAACACTTCTTCGTCACCACCACGCACAACTGGCTGCTCTTCTTCACCAACCTCGGCCGCGTCTACCGCGCCAAGGCCTACGAGATCCCCGAAGGCGGTCGCGACGCCAAGGGCCAGCACGTCGCCAACCTGCTGGCCTTCCAGCCCGACGAGCACATCGCGCAGGTCCTCGCGATCCGCACCTACGAAGACGCCGACTACCTCGTCCTGGCCACCAAGCGCGGCCTCGTCAAGAAGACCCCGCTGAGCCTGTACAACTCCCCCCGCTCCGGCGGCATCATCGCCATCAACCTGCGCGAGGACGAGGACGGCAAGCCCGACGAGCTCGTCTCCGCGCAGACCATCATGGCCGACGAGGACCTCATCCTCGTCTCCCGCGACGGCCAGGCCGTGCGCTTCACCGCCACCGACGACCAGCTGCGCTCCATGGGCCGCTCCACCTCCGGCGTGCGCGGCATGAAGTTCCGCGGAGACGACGAACTCCTCAGCATGGAAGTCCCGCGCGAGAACACCGACCTGCTGATCGTCACCGAATCCGGCTACGCCAAGCGCACCCCCGTCGACGAATACCCGACCAAGTCGCGCGGCACCCTCGGCGTGCGCGTCGGCAAGCTCGTCGACGAACGCGGCGGCCTCGTCGGAGCCCTCGTCGTACGACCCGATGAAGACGTCATGGTCATCACCGAGTCCGGCAAGCTCGTCCAGGTCAACGCCTCCGACGTGCGACCCACCGCCCGCAACACCATGGGCGTCATCTTCGCCCGCCCCGACGACGGCGACCGCATCATCGCGATCACCCGCAACTCCGACTCGGGCGACGAAGAAACCGACGAGACCGACGAGTCCGAGAACACCGAGGCCACCCAGGCCCCGGATTCCACTGAGGGGACCGACGCCCCAGCCGACGAGGCCACGGCCTCTGAGGGCGACGAGACCGCAGCCGACGAGAACTGACGCGCGATCACGGGACGAGGCCCCCGCCTCGTCCCCGTGATCAAGCTTCCAAAGCGGCGCGGAACCAGCGCCGGGGCCGGGCGATGCGGTAGCCTGGCAAGTAGGAAGTGCGACCTGGAAGGAAACCCATGAGCGACCACGTCTCGAGCGCCCGCAGCGACGCTCCCCGCCGAGTTGACCTGGCGATCGCGCGCATCGACGCGTGGACCGTCATGAAGGTATCCTTCCTCCTGTCGGTTGCCCTGGGCATCGCGATGGTCGTCGCCACGATCGTCCTGTGGCTCATGGTCGACGCCATGCACGTCTTCAGCCAAATCGAAGAATTCCTGCAGACCGTCGGCGCCGGCCGCTTCGCGGACCTGCTCGACTACGCTCGACTGCCGCGCGTCATCTCCTACGCGACCATCGTCGCCGTCATCAACGTCATCCTGCTCACCGCCCTGTCGACGCTGGGAGCCATGCTCTACAACGTCGTCGCCTCTCTGGTGGGCGGCGTCAAGGTGTCCCTCATGGACGAGTGAGGGCACTTGCGCAAGGGGTCGGCTGGTGTCGGCCCCTTTTGCTATGCCGTTTTTGCTATACCGTGCAGGGGTTCGAGCATTGCTTGTGGCACCGCTGGTGTTGCGGGCACCGTCGGGCCCGGCCGCCCGCGAGGCTAGGGCCTCACTGCGTTCGGCGCCGCGCCTCGAAGCCCGCCCTGGCCCTCCGGACCCTCCGGCGCCTTCCACACTGGCGGTGCTTATTGTCTGTGTGTTGCCGGCCAGGCCCCGCCATCACCCACTGGCACCGTGTCCAGGCCGTTTGGACTCTCCGGTGCCCTCCGTTCCGGTGGGGCTTGTGTCGCTAATTGGTGCGTCGGCTCGTTGTCCGGCCATGCTTTGGGTTGCTGCATGTGGCCTAGTCCTGGCTGTCAATCAGTAATTTCGCATGCAATTCCCCTGAGAGTATTTCGAGTATTGAAATCTGATCGTTGATATTCTGCGGTTTTTGGGCTTGCGTTGGTTCGTGCCGGGGGGAATTGCATGCGAAATTTGGCTGGAGGTGGCCCTGCCAACCCATGCTGGCCCTGCCAACCCATGCTGGC
>NZ_JAPWAH010000035.1:0-8485 GCF_041432835.1 Pauljensenia sp. 20925_1_27 | reverse complement strand
CGATCGCGCGGATGCTGTCCTCGCTCATCGCGGCGAAGCTCGAGGCCATCGCGCGTGCTCTCTGCTCGCCGTAGAGGTGCGCAAGCTTGCGTGCCCCGGCGTCGGGGGCGCGCGCGGCCTTCCGGTGCTTGGCGACCATCACGCGGCTGAGAATGGCCCCGCCGACTCGGGCTACGGGGCCGCCCGAGTAGAAGCTCACGCCCTCGATGAACAGTTGATCGAATGAGAGGTCCGGGAACCGCAGCAGCTCGAACAGGATGACACCGCCGAGCGACGCCCCAAAACCCAGGGACAGACGAGACAAGCCGTGGGAGGTCAGCCACTCGTGGATCGACGCCGCCTCGGCCGCCGCCGACACGTAGGGGGCCGAGGCCTCGTCCCCGTGGGCCGACAGGTCCGGCACGAGGAAACGCAGTCCGGGCCCCATGTGGTCGCAGAGTGCGGCCCTCATGCTCGAGGCCGAGGACAGCATCGGGTGAATGATGAGGACGGTGGGGCAGTCCTGCCCGCAAGGCCCGTAGACGTGCATTTTCATGTCAGCGCTCCGTGCAAGTCGCCGGGCGCGCCGCTGCGCCCGGATGGGAATGATGAATGGAATGGTAGCGCTGTGGCGGCTCGAAGGGGCTCGCTTTAACGCAGCAAACGGGCGAGGGGACCAACTGAGCCAATCAGCTGATGAGCGCCTACTAGCCTCCGCGCGGGATGGCGGGTAGTGTTGATCCGTTACCCCCGCATGAAGGAGTGAATGATGCTTGTTGTGACGACCCCGACCGTTGAGGGTGCACCGATTAAGCGCTACATCGGCATGGTGTCGGGCGAGACCATCGCCGGTGTGAACGTGTTCAAGGACTTCGGAGCGAGTCTGTCCAACGTGTTCGGTGGCCGAGCCTCCCAGTACGAGGAAGAGATTGGTAATGCCGCGGCGACCGCCGTCAACGAGATGTGCGCACGCGCGCAGTCCATGGGTGCGAACGCGGTCGTCGGCGTCAAGGTCGACTACTTTACGGCCGGCACCGACAATGGCATGCTTGCCGCTATCGCGACGGGTACCGCCGTCATCCTCTGACGCTCGTCTGCGCGCTGCGTCGCTCGCGCGGAACAGCCCGCCAGGGTAGGCCCACGCAAGGCCTCCGTGGCGGGTTGTTGCTATGTCAGTCGCCGCGGGCGAGGACGGGCAGTGTCGGTACAGTGCACAGGCCTCGGATGGTCAGTGATACAGCTTTCCGATACTCCGATACGCTTTATTTTGTACATGGGGTCAAACTTGCGGTAGGTCCTTGACGGTGGCCCGACAAGGTGGCTGGGACAGACCTTCATCATGTCGGCGCGGGACGCAACAAGGTAATGTGTGGTGCGACAAAAGGATGCGAAGGCCTATTTGTCGATGATGTGAGAAATTCGTGACAACTATCCTGCAATGGGCGATCAGGGCTTACTCTAAAAGCAGGAGAGCTGCGCCTATGCGCTCCCCGTTGAACCAGGTGTTAAGGAAGTGAGTTGCAGATGTGTCATCGGCGTTTGTCGGCGCTGGCGTTAGTCGCCACTGGCGCCCTCGCTATCACGGCCATGAGCGTGGCGCCCTCGTTTGCGGCCGATACGGACAGTACCGAGGCTGCGGTGCCCGGTGCGACCGCGGCGGATGGGACGTCCACCGTCATCGTCCAGCTTGCGCCGGGCGTTGTTGGCGACGACCGAGCCGGCGCATACAGGGACGTTAAGCAGCGCATCGCGCGCTCCGTCAGCCAGGTATCCCCGGGGAGCACCATCGGGGATGTGCGCGATTACCACCACGCCCTGGACGGTTTTGCGATCTCCGCTCCCGCGTCTGCACTCGGGGCCATCAAGAGTGTGCAGGGGGTCAAGGACGCGTTCGTCGACGGGGAGCGTGAGCCGGTCTTCTATCCCGAAATGTGGGGGGACGGCGGCGTGGCAGTTGCCGATCCGGCGAAGGAAACTCGCTCCGATCAGGTAGCTGGTCGGGGACGCGGGCGCGTCATCGAAGTCATTGACGCGAGTTTCGATACCTCGCACGAGGCCTTCGCCGGGACGATGGACACCGCCGCGCTGCGCCTCCCGCAGGCCGAGATGGAGTCCCTCACGTCCCAGCTGGATGCGGGTCAAGGCGGCGCATGGGTCAGTGACAAGATTCCTTTCGTCTACGACTATGCGGACCGTGACACGAACACATCCATCGGCTATGGCTATGGTCCGCAGGACTATACGGTGCACGCTCATGGCACTCGCATGGCGGCGCTCGCGGCAGCCAACGGAGCGACCTATCAGGGGAGTGCGCCCGATGCGCAGCTCATCCTCGCCAAGGTCCTCTCTAATAGCACTCGGACCGTGCGTGACAGTGACCTGTTGGCGGCCCTCGATGATGCGATGGTCTTGAAGCCCGACACGGTCTGCGTGTCCTTCATGGCGAATCGTGATCTCGACGGTGAAGCGTCGGCACTGTACGACGACGTCTTTGCCCGGCTTTCCGACGCGGGTATCACGGTTGACGCGCCAGCGGGAGAGGACGGGCGAGCCGAGTGGCGCACGGGCGTGCGTGACCTGGGTGCAATCGGTGCACCCGCCTCCTACTCCTCTGTACTCGCCGTGGCTGCCGTCGGCGGCTCCACGCTGCAGGGGACAGACGGCCTCGCGCCGTGGAGTTCCTCCTCGTGGGGTCCAGGCCCTGACATGAGGCTCAAGCCGGAGATCGCCGCGCCGGGTGGCAACGTCAACGCTGCCATCCCCGGCAATGGCTATCAACGGATGCCGGGCACCGGTGAGGCGTCGGCTCAAGTTGCCGGTGTCGCAGCCCTCGTGCGTCAGCGCATGGCGACCGATCCGATGTTCGCGGGGCTGAGCGACGAGGATAAGTCCGCGTTGGTTCCCAGCTTCCTGATGGGGACCGCCCATCCGATCGTCGATACCTCTGCGGCGGATGGTACCTTCTGGTCCCCGCGCTGGGTTGGCGCAGGAATGGTGGATGCGCAGGCAGCCACGACCTCGTCGGTGTACCCGAGCGTTGTGGGTGCCTCGGACTCGTTGCGACCGAAGGCTGAGCTGGGCGAGAGCGCCAGCGGGTGGACCTTCCAGGTGCGGCTGACCAATCTGTCCGACGCCGCCCACACGTACACGCTGGGCGGACAGGCGCTGTCCGAAAACGTCAACGGTCTGCTCTATACGAAGCACTCGACGAACTGGGCTGGGAGGGGAATCGACCTGACCTTCTCTGCAGACACGGTCACCGTGCCGGCGTCATCGAGCGCGACCGTGACCGTCAGTGTGAACCCGACGCCGCAGTTCGCTTCGTTCGCATCTGAGAAGACGCCCAAGGGTACGTTCATTGACGGCGCGGTGACCTTTACGAGCGCGGATGGGCAACCCGATCTGACGGTCCCGTACCTCGGTTTCTACGGGTCGGCGGATGAGACCCCGATCTTCGACAGCCCCGTGTACGGCGAGGGAACGATCGGCACGTCCACGATGACTTTCCACGGGCTGACCCTCGGGCAGTTGAACCCGTTTGACGTGGAAGAGGCGGCAGCGATTAGCACGAATGATCGTCGTCTCTACATCGTCTCGCGGTCGACGGAAGAAAACGCCCGGACGTACGCGACGCCGGCGACGGTCCTGCTGCGCGACGTCATGTCGTTGACGTACACCTACCGGAACGAGGCCGGCGACGTCGTGCGTTCATACACGTTGGGGGGAGCGCCGAAGAGTCGGACTGTCTCAAATGGACGCTATTCCGAGGTGAGCACCGCGGAAGCTACGTTCGGTAGTCAACCGATCTTCGACGGGTATGACGAGCAAGGGCGTGCGCTGGCTGACGGACGCTATACGCTGACGATCGAAGGCACGACCGGCGGCGCGTCGCCTCGTACCGAGCGCCTCACCCATGTGGTGACGCTGGACACGGCACCGCCCGTCATTTCCAACGTGAAGATATCGGGCGAGGGAGACGACCGTAAGCTCTCCTTCGACGCCACCGATTCCTCACCTATTGCCGCGTACGGATTCTCGTGGAGCGCGGACGGCGAGCCATTCATGCGTGAGAAGGTCTACGGTTCGGACGAACGCGGGGACGATGGGCGACACGGCGGCCACTTCGAGGTGCCGCTGTCTCAGATTGCCGAGCGTTCGGGCGGTGATCCCTCGACGGTGTACCTGCAGGTCTGGGACTGGCCGGTGAACAAGGGGACGGTGAAGGTGGATCTGAAGGCCGTTCCCATGACGTCGCTTGCGCTCTCCCAGACTGACGCGACGCTGTCCGTAGGGGATAGCGTGACGCTGAATGCCACCCACGAACCCGCGGATGCGAGCGTGACCGATGTGGCGTGGTCTTCGTCGAACGAGGCCGTGGCCACGGTCAGTCAGGACGGCACGGTGACGGCGGTGGGCGCGGGGGACGCGACGGTGACCGTCTATGACCCGACGCAGCCCTCGCTCGTATCGGCGAGCGCCACGATCCACGTCAGCGCTCCGACCCCTGCGCACAAGGCGGGCAGATGGAAGCGCAATGGTCGAGGCTGGTGGTACCGATACGAGGACGGTTCCTACCCCTCGGGAGAGGCCGTCGTCATCGACGGGAACGTGTACCGTTTCGATGCGTCGGGCTACATGCGTACCGGCTGGGTGCTCGACGGCGGGCAGTGGTATTACCACGCGGCCTCCGGGGCGCAGGCCAGCGGCTGGCTGCTCTCCGGTGTGCACTGGTATTACTTGAGCCCGCAAACCGGCGTCATGGCCACTGGGTGGGTGAAAGTTGGTGCCACCTGGTACTACCTGTCGCCCGCCAACGGCGCGATGGCGACGGGATGGCTCAAGGATGGCGGACACTGGTACTACCTGAATCGCCCCTCCGGTGCGATGGCAACTGGCTGGCTGCGCATCTGGGGTACCTGGTACCACTTCGCTGATAATGGTCAGCTGATCGCTTAGTCAGCGACTGAGATGGCTGATCCTGCCCCGCGCCCCCGGACACTGTGTCCGGGGGCGCGGGGCAATATCCGTGAAAATAACCAAAAGGCTTACGGAGGAATCTTTGATGTCCTATTGTGAGAGGGTGGTCGCATAGTCGCGGCTCACACCTATCCTTGACCCACGTGTAGCACAAGGGGAGACAACGATGTCCCAACGAACATTGAAGGCGCTGGCGCTCGCCGCGGCCGGTGCTCTAGCTTTCACCATTGTCGGTGTCCCAGCGGCCAATGGTGCCGCTACTGAAGACATCGATCCGGTCGGTTACCGCTCAGCGGAATGCAAGATCTCACGCGATCCGGCCCCCTATCCGTTTTGGCAACTACAGCCACACAGCACGGCTCTGGCCCCGGGGCAGAGCATCGTGATCGAGCCTGTCGATTTTGAGAATCCGCATCCGGATTCCGCACCTGTCACCTGGAAGTCCTCGGACGAGTCCGTCGCGACCGTGGATGCGAACGGTGTCGTTACCGCCCTTACCCCGGGCGATGCGCAGGTGAGCGCGACCTATGGGGACATGTATGGGGACATGGAAGTTATAACGGATACTGTTCGAATCCAGGTTCGTTCCGTATCCGAGGAGACTGGGATCGAGCTGCCGGAATCCGCGTTGACGGTCGCAGGTGGACGGCAACTGCTCGTCAACGCGCTTTTAGCCCCTTCACTTCAAGGGAGTCACGTGTCTTGGGCACTTGACTCTTCCTCGGTGGGGACGCTGACCACCGAGGAGGATCGGCCGACCGCCACGGTACATGCCACGCGTGGGCCAGCGAGCGCGACGCTGACGGCTACCGTGACGACTCCAGCGGGTGAGGTCAAAGTCGCCTCGGCCGTGGTTGACGTGCGTCCCCCTTCGACAGATGACTATGTGATTTCGGACGGCGTCCTCACTAAGTACACGGGTGAGGCGACGGATATTGCGATCCCTGATGGGGTGACCGTGATCGGCGAAGAGGCCTTCGAGAGAACGTACGTTGAACATGTCTGGGTTCCCGCTAGCGTTCAGGAGTTGAAATACAGTGCATTCAGCGGTTCCAGACTGAGGACGATCACGTTCCAGGATGACGATCAACATCCGTCCCAGCTGAAGCGCATCGAGGGCATAGCGTTCGATTATACGAGGGTTGAGGCCCTCGTTCTGCCGCGCTCGGTCGAGCAGCTTGAAGAGGGCGCGTTTAGCGGCATGGGGTTGCTGAAGTCCCTTCATGTTGGGCCCAAAGTTGAAATGGGTTCGCTGAGCGCTGATCCTTTAGCATTCAGGTGCCTGTCCCACGTGGAGGTGGATGCGGATAATCCGAACTACGAGACTGTCAACGGTGTCCTCTACACGAAGGACCACACGCACTTAGTTCTTTTCCCGAGACGCATGGATATCGGTGGCTCCTATGCGGTTGTGGAGGGAACCCAGGTAATAGACGATTACGCCCTTTTGGACACGAATCTCTCCTCTATCACTCTGCCTTCCACACTGCTTTCCATCGGTAAGCGGGGCATGGCAGGAAACGCGTTTCTGACGAGCATCGATTTGCCCGATGGGTTGACAACCATTGAAGACGGAGCGTTTGCGGGCTGCACCAAGTTGAATAACATTGTCATTCCCGACTCTCTGCAGGTCGCCAACGGCTTTGGTGATCTGGAGATGGAAACCCTTGTGTTTGGGACGCAGATCAAGGAAATGAAGACATACGATTCGCCTGTGCGACAAACTCCTCACCTCGTCGTACGAGGCGGTGTCAATGGCTCCTTTATGCACGACGGGACTGCAGATGACAAGCGCGGAGAGAGCGCTTTCTTCGGTGAGGGAATGACGAGTATTTCCTATAGGGGTATCGCCCCGCGCTTCATCATCCTCCCGTCAACCCTTACGACTTTTTACCTCGGTGGCTACAACAACTGGGAATTCCCAGGAGATACGCACGTCTATGTGGCGGGAACCGAAGGATCTCACGCGTGGTCGGTCGCGAGGGACTCAATGGTAGCTGCGGGTTACGACGTGTCGCAGTTGCACTCCTTCGCTCCTGCGTCACTGACATTGTCTGGTTCAGGCATCGCCGAGGCCGACCGGGGCTATGCGCTCAAGGCACAAGTGGGTGCGTCTGCGATCGTGACAGCTACCGTGGCGGGTGGAGTGCCGAGTGGGCGACAGGTGCGAGTCGTGCAGATCGTTGCAGACGGTCATGAGTCGGTCCTTCAGGATTGGAGCGACATGCCGCAGGATGATGGGGCGGACTCCGCCTCAATGGGCATCACGGTCACGCCTTCCAGTGAAGATATCCACCTGCGAGTCGACGCGCGCGATGCCTCGTACCTGGTGACTTCGACGAACCTGGCGATAATCGGTACTCCAGTTCCCACGCCCGACCCGACCCCTGCGCCTGACCCGACCCCTGCGCCTGACCCGACGCCCGCGCCTGAGCCGACGCCTGCTCCGACTCCGGATCCGACGCCTGCGCCCACTCCGGATCCGACGCCTGCGCCTGAGCCGACGCCCGCGCCCACTCCGGATCCGACGCCTGCGCCCACTCCGGATCCGACGCCCGCTCCTGATCCCACTCCGACTCCGGCTCCCACTCCGGATCCGACTCCGGCTCCCACGCCTGCTCCCGAGCCGACGCCTGAGCCCGATCCGGCTCCCACCCCGCAGGGAGGATCGTGGATCAGCGACTCTGTCGGTTGGTGGTACCGCTACGCCGATGGCACCTACCCGGTGAGCCAGACGGTGCAGATCGCCAGCTCGATCTACCGTTTCGGTGCGGATGGGTACATGCGCACTGGATGGGTGAGTGAGAGCGGTGCGTGGTTCTATCACGATGCTTCGGGTGCTCAGGCGAGTGGCTGGGTGAAGGATGGCTCGTCCTGGTATTACCTGACGCCCAGTGGTGCGATGGCGACCGGTTGGGTCAAGGATGGCTCGACCTGGTATTACCTGAGGTCTAGCGGTGCGATGGCGACCGGTTGGGTGAAGGACGGCTCGACCTGGTACTACCTGATGCCTAGTGGGGCGATGGCGACCGGTTGGTTGCTTGATGGTTCGACGTGGTACTACCTGATGCCTAGCGGTGCGATGGCGACCGGCTGGGTCAAGGATGGCTCGACCTGGTACTACCTGAGGTCCAGTGGCGCGATGGCCACGGGATGGCTGATGGATGGTGGTTCCTGGTATTACCTGAGCACCGACTCGGGCGCGATGTATACCGGCGGTCACTGGATCGGCTGGAAGTGGTACGACTTCGCTGATTCGGGACGCCTCATGAGCTGACGTCTTGCGAGGCACTGAGCTCGGAGAATATGCGCCCGCGCCCCCGGAGAATCTCCGGGGGCGCGGGCAGGATCAGCCATCTCAGTCGCTGACTAAGCGATCAGCGGGCGTGGAGGTGTTTTTCGCTCACCCCCGCAGTCCCTGCCAGAGAAGAATCAACGAAAATACCAACCGGTTCATCCGCTGCTACCTACCCGCAGGAACCCCCATCACCAGCCACAACGAACTCCTTCACCAAGATCCGTTGAAACC
>NZ_JAPWAH010000034.1:0-10927 GCF_041432835.1 Pauljensenia sp. 20925_1_27 | reverse complement strand
CAACCCATGCTGGCCCTGCCAACCCATGCTGGCCCTGCCGCCGCCCGCGGGTGCTGCATCTCGGTCCTGTGGTTGCTCCGGTTCCTTCCGCACTTGTGGTGCCAGTTGTGGTGTCGTGGCTAGCCCCAACTCTGCCTCGTGTTCGGTACAAAATTCTCCCTGCTCGGCTTCTTGGTGGTGAAAGCGGTACAAAACTCTCCCTGCATGCGTAGATTGCGCCAAATTGGGCCATTTCGGGTGTGCTGGGAGAGTTTTATACCGGAAATGCGGCGAGAGGGGGCGTGCGGGGAGAGTTTTGTACCGGAAGTGGGGCCGTGCAGCTCGTGCTGGGAGAGTTTTGTACCGCACATGCGGTGAGAAGGGGTGTGCTGGGAGAGTTTTGTACCGAAGTGGCGCGGCGTGGTTCTTGTTGAGTGAATAGTGTCGTGCCCAGGCGTAGTCCTCGTGCCAGTTGGCGGGCTGTGGCAGCGCCCTGGCGCTGCTCATGGGCACTGCGGCTGGGCTCTTCGGGTCCGCTGGCACCCTCCGCACCAGTGGGGTCAGGTCGCTGATGGTTAGTGCACTGGAGGGCCTACGTCTGCACGCGCGAAAAAGTTGCCCTGCGTCGCTGTTAGATCGTGAAAGCGCGAAAAAGTTCGCCCCGCGCGCTCACAACACCCCAAATTCGGCGTTTTTGCGCGTGCTGGGCGAGTTTTTTCGCGGAAGAGCCGCCGGAGGGGCCGTGCTGGGCGAGTTTTTTCGCGCCAAGCGGCCCTGCGCCGGTCTTGGAGGCGACGCGGCGCACTTCGGGCTGGCTGCGATGGGGGTTTTGCACTACATGACGCCCTTCTGCGGCGTGTCGTCGGCGTGTCGGACCCCCGTGTCGTGCAATTCCCCCCGATTGGTGACGGCGCGGCCGCTGTTCGAGGTGGTATGGCGCCCAAATCGCAGACCACCTCGGTGAAAGACGTTGAAAATGGGGTGTTGTGGGCGAGATGGTCTACGTTTTGGGCGCACCAGTGTCTGGCGGTGGTGCGTTGTTCGCACGTGAACCCGCTATTGCGAGCGGTCACCCGCTATATCGCACGTGAACCTGCAACTTAGCGCGTGGGCGGGGTCGCCCAGGCTCGCATGAGCGGGTTAACGTGCGCATGAAGGGGCCCACGTGCGCATTAGCGGGCCCACGTGCGCATTGGTGGGACCCGAATGGGGCCGAGTCGCGTCGTGAGGGCTGGATTCGTCGCCGTGGGAGTGATCATGAGGGGCGTTGGTGGCAGCTGGGCCCCACCACTGGCAGCCTTAACCCGCTTATGCGCAGCTAAACCCTATTGGTGGCATGGTGGGCAGCCCACCTAGGTCACCGCCTGTCGGGTTAACGTGCGCATGAGCGGACCCACGTGCGGATTAGCGGGTGAACGTGCGCGAGTAAGGGCCCCAAGTGGCCACCTGTGGGAGCGGCGTCGCTAGATGGTGCCAATCCGCGTCGGGCGGGTCCGAAGAAATGCGCGAAGAACACTCCGCAACACGCGGCCCGACCGTGATGGCTTACGCCCATCCAGCTCCAAGGAGGCGCCTTCCAGGCACCACGCATAGGGGTTATGGCTCAAAGGACCAGGCCACCCAGATGCTACGACCGTCGTCGGCGCGGGCAGGGGAAGCAGCGGGCTCACCCACGAGCCCGCCGTCACGTAGATACGCATACTCCCGTTGATGCCGTCGAAAAATCCGTCGTCGATAGCAGCGGCAGGGAAACCAACGGGATCGAAGGCATGCACGAGAGAAAGCGTCGGGGGAGTGGTAGCCGCGGCAGCATACAGCGCAAGGTTCGCGCCCTTCGAATGCCCGACCACGACGATCGGTCCCGCAGCGCGCGACGCCGCATACGCGAGGTAGTTGGCGGCCCACTGCTGCGAATCAGTCGGAAAATCGAGAACAAAGCGGGCATCCTCCGCCCACCCCACCGCGCTCGCATCCGTGCCGCGGAAGACCACGTAGGTGGTCCCGGCCTCGTCGATGAAGGTGGCGGCGCCGAACTGAGCGAGTGGGTGCGTACCCAACCGCGTGACCGCATCGCGCACGCGGAGCCCCCCGAATCGCTCGCTGCAGCCGGCTACCTCGAGTAACTGACGATCCGCGTGCGTCGGTGATGAATAGCGATACAGAGAAGGGATGGACGAGGCCTGGGCGACCTCCCGGAGCAGGCAGCCGCGCGGGGAACGAGGCCCCGGCAGCGCGTGGAAATCCACGTAGACCAGGCAGGTCAAGGCGAGGGCGTCGGCGGGGGAGAGGTCCGCCTGAAGCGGCGAGTGAGCCTGGCGAACGTAGTCAAAGATCGTTGCCACGACGCGCTCATTCCCTCCTGTGAGAGCGGTGAAAACTCGTCGTGTTCGACGTCACGAACTCTCGATTTTGCCGGATGGCCCTGTGCTGTGTACTATATCCGAGTGCCCGAAAGGGTGCCGGTTGGGCCTATAGCTCAGTAGGTTAGAGCGCAGTCCTGATAAGACTGAGGTCGGTGGTTCGAGCCCACCTAGGCCCACCATCCGCAGGCGAGCGAAAGCGGAGGATCATTATGAAGAAATGGGTCACCTGTTGTGTGGCTGTCGGATCCGTCGTGGCCGTAGGCATCGTCGTTCGACAAATTCTCGTTGATCTTTCCGACAATGCTGACCTGTGGACGTCCGTGACGGACACCGTGGAGGATTGAGTTCCTCCGACGGGGCTATGGCGCAATTGGTAGCGCACCTGCTTTGCAAGCAGGGGGTTACGGGTTCGAGTCCCGTTAGCTCCACGTTTTACCCGCAACCTGATGGTTGCGGGTTTTTGTTTGTGAGTTTCATCAATCCGTATAGGATGAAGGTCCTGATGGGGCCCGATTGTGCAGTCGAAAACGATTTGTCCGACCACCTGGTTGTTCGTGGGATAACGACGAGGCCGTTGTCCACAGAGCTGCAAAGTGGCCTATTAGCCGTCGTCACGACCCCTGTTTTTCCACAGCCTTGTGCACAGTTGTGTATAAACCGTGTGGACGGTTGTTTGCCACGCTGACCTCACTGCATAAAAACTGACCTTCCATGGTGAAGTTAGAGGGCTCCTGACCTCAGCAAATACCTCCTTCACACTTGCTGTGAAACCCGTAGAATTGGCGCGGAATATGCTGTTTTCGCACACTCAGGAGAAGTCTGTGCACATCAATCACATGTGGTCGAAGGCATCCAAGCCAGCCCAGCTGCTTGCCATGCTCGTCACGACCGCCCTCGTCATGATTGGCGTCACGACGCTGCCCACCTATGCGGCAGCGCCGACGCTCAAGCTCGCAATCAATCCCGATACGACCTCGTACCTCTCCGGGGTCGAGCAGCGCTACGTCGTCGAGTTCTCGTGCGCCTCCACCACGGAGGACTGCCTCGACTCGGTCGTCACCATCACACTGCCCCACACCGTGACGCCCGCGGGTAACTCGAACCTCGACTCGGCCCCCGAAGGCGTCAACGCCACGGCCACCGCCGGCAAGAAGGTCGTTACCCCCACGATCACGGCGCCGACCGCTAATGCCGACGGTCTCGTCACCTACAACCTCGGAACCGTCGCCGCCGGCTCCTCGTTCCAGACGGTCCTGACCTTCACCGCCCCGCGCGGAGTGACCCCCGGCGGCTCGACCGTCACCCCGGTCGCAACCTTCACCTCCGGCGAGAGCAAGCAAACCTCGCAGGCGACCGTGACGATCAAGTCCGAGCCGACGCCTCTCCTGAGCAAGACCGGCCCGGTTGCTACCCCCAAGAACGTCGACGTGACGTACCAGATCACGCCGAAGTACGACACCAACGTGGACGGCCTCAACGGCAAGTCCAACATGACCGACGTCGTCATCACCGACCCGCTGCCGCAGTGCGCGACGTACGTGTCCTCCTCGGCCTCGGGTAACACCAAGACGAACTCGGCCGCGACCGTCGAAAGCTCCTACGACGCCGCGACCCACACCGTCACCTGGAACGTCGGCGACGTGAACCCCGCGTTCATGAACATCGTCCTGTCCGTCACCGTCCACTACGACGACACCTGCACGGAGGACACCGTCACCAACACCGCGAAGCTCACCGGCTCGGAAATGCACAACGAGACCAACGTTGTCACCGCCAACGCCTCCTTCACGCACCGCTTCGACAGCGAAGTCCGCTACGGCGGCGGCTTCAACAAGCGCGCCATGAGCCAATTCGAGCGCGGCAAGCAGGGTAACTGGCTGTACAGCTACTCCAACACCTCCAACGTCCCGGTCGTCATGGAGTACACCGACTACATGACCTGTGGCCTCGTGTCCCCGACCGACGGCTCCAAGGACTGCTCCAAGCCCCTCATGCGCGTCAAGACGATGGACACCCAGACGACGACGCCCATCGAAATCACCTACTGGACCAACAAGGGCAACACCGGTACTCAGACCATCTACCGCGGCAAGGCATTCGACTTCTCCTCCTTCGCCGCCGACGAGTACCTGACCGTCTTCCACTACAAGCAGACGATCCCCGCCGGTGAGTCTTCGATCCTCAACGTCGCCGGCCCGGTCGGCGCAGGCACCCCCACGACCGAAGACGGCACCACCTACGTCCAGGCCGACACCAACTCCGCCGCATGGAAGGCCGGCAAGTCCGACCAGTACGTGCGCGTCCAGAACTGTGTCTCCGACTGGTCCATGAAGTCCCTCGACGGCTCCCGATCCATCCAGATCCCCGCCGACGACTACTGCGACATCCTCACGCTGGGCACCGCGCTGCCCAAGTACTACAACGCCAAGTCCACCATCAGGGGCAACCTGGCGTCGCCCGGCTCCGAGGTCACGTTCAGCGTCACCGCGAACAACACCTCGACCATCGTCGACTCCCAGCCCGTCATCTCCGACCTGCTGCCCTGCGGCATGACCTTCGTCGAGGGCTCCGTCACGGGCGGCCCCTCCGGCAAGGACAAGACCGTCACGGTCCGCGACGTCACCGACGCCACCGGCTGCACCCGCCAGCTCGTCCAGGTCACGTGGCCCGGCTACCAGACCAAGGGTGGCACCACCATCCAGCTGCGAGGCAAGGTCGGTTCTTCGATGAGCGCCGGCACGCACAGGAACGAGGCCTACATCTCCGCGGCCGAGCCCGAGTACGCGCTGACCTCCAAGACGACGACCATCTGCTTCTACGGCTCCACCGACGACACCTACGACGTCAACGGTGACGGCAACACCGCAGACCAGGTCTGCCCCGTCTCCTCGACCTTCACGGTCTCCGAGCAGGCCGGTGCCGACGTCGTCCTCGAAAGCCTCGGCTCCATCGAAGGCTCGACCTACAAGAAGTACACCGACGGCGTGTCCGTCATCCGCCAGGGTGAAGACGGCCAGTACCGCATCACCCCCACCAACTCCGGTAACGCGGACCTGTCCGACATGACCGTGTACGGCATCCTGCCCCACGTGAACGACACCGCCATCCAGGGTTCTGATCCCCGCGGCTCCGAGTGGGAACCCATCCTCACCGGCCCCCTCCAGGTTGGCACAGGCTCGGGCATCGACCCCTCGCAGGTCACCATCGAGTACTCCACCTCCTTCAACCCCTGCCGCGGCGAAGTCATGAACCAGGGCGACGCCATGGCAGCCGGCCCCGCTGGATGTGACAACAACTGGACCGCCACCCCGGCCTCGTGGGCCGACGTGAAGTCCTACCGCATCTACATCAACGGCAAGGCCACCCCGATCAAGGCCGGCGCCTCGATCCCGATCATCGCGCCCATCAAGGCCCCCGATAACGCGACCGGCATCGCCTACGAGTCCGTCGCGATCGCGGCCACCCAGGCCTCGAACAACCGCGCCATCCTGCCCGCCGAGCCGATCAAGGTCGCCATCGCCCTCGCGCTCGACGTCGCCCTCAACAAGACCGTCGTCTCCGACGCTTCCAACCTGAAGCCCGGCGACCAGGTCACCTACCGCATCGACGCCGGCAACATTGGCCAGGGCAAGGCCCCCGACCTCAAGGTCAAGGAAGCCTTCCCCGCGGGCACGACCTTCGTATCCGCCGAGACGCACAAGTGCACCTCCGGCTACACGAGCGGCCTGCCCCATGAATGTCAGGGCACCGACGAGGCCGGCACCTTCGACGGCACCACGTGGGCCATGGGCGACATGCTCGCCGGCGAGTACGCCTCGCTCTTCGTGACCGTCACGCTGAATGCGGGCACCGAAGGCCAGACCCTGAACAACACGGCTTCCTTCGTGAACCCGCCCGAGTACGACCTCGTGCCCGGCAACAACTCCTCGACGGCGTCCATCTCCGTCAAGCACCGCGTCTCCGGCAAGGTGTACTACGACGCGAACGAGTCCTCCTCGTACAACAACGGCGAGGAGCCCTTCAAGGACGTCACTGTCCAGCTGATCGGCGCCGACGGTAACGTCGTGGCCACCACGACGACCGACGCGGACGGCAACTACTCCTTCACCGGCCTCGACGCCGGGACCTACACGGTCAAGGTCACCAAGGCCGGCGAGCTGGCCAACCTCGACCAGACCGAGGACCCGGACTCCACCAAGGACAACGCCTCCGGCGCGATCACCCTGAACGCCGACCACCCCGTCCAGGAGAACGTCAACTTCGGCTACGTCAAGAAGCACGCGATCTCCGGCGCCGTCTACCTCGACCAGAACCGAGACAAGACGAAGAACACGGGCGACATTGACCTGTCCGGTGTCACCGTGAAGCTGGTTGACCCCTCCGGCAACGTCGTGGCCACCACGACGACCGACGCGGACGGCAACTACTCCTTCACCGGGCTGAGCGACGGCACCTACACCGTCCAGGTCGACAAGACCGGCCCGCTCGCCGACACCGAGCAGACTGAGGATCCCTCCGGTCAGGCAGACTCCCGCTCGCGGGCCATCACGTTTACCCGCTCCGATCCGGATGTCATCAACGTCAATTTCGGCTACGCCGAGGACTACACGGTCTCCGGCACCGTGTACTACGACAAGGACCGCTCCGAGACCCTCAACAACTCCGAGCCCGGCTTCGACGGCATCACCGTGAAGCTGCTCGGCGAGGACGGCCAGGTCGTCGCGACGACCACGACGAAGGCAGACGGCACGTACTCCTTCGCCAAGCTGCCCGCCGGCAAGTACACGGTCAAGGTGGAGCCCTCTGACCTGCTCAAGAAGCTCGAGCAGACCGAGGACCCGGACGGCACCAAGGACAACACCTCTGGCGTTGTCCAGGTCAGCCACGACAACCCCTCCGTGAAGAACGTGAACTTCGGTTACGCCACGAACTACACGATCAAGGGCACGATCTACCGTGACGCCGACCGCTCCGAGACCCTCGAGGACGGCGAGAAGCTCTACCAGGGCGTGACCGTCGACCTCCTGGACAACGCCGGTCACGTCGTGGCCACCACGACCACCGACGCTCACGGCGCCTACGCCTTCACCAACCTCGAGGAAGGCACCTACAAGGTGCGCGTGCGCAAGGAAGGCCCCATCGCCGACCTCGTCCAGACCGAGGACCCCGATGGCACCAAGGACAACACCTCCGGTGACATCACCCTCGAGCTGAACGACCCGATCAAGGAGAACGTCAACTTTGGGTACATCTCGAACAACTCGATCTCCGGCACGATCTACCGTGATGACAACCGCTCCAACTCCCTGAACGGGGGCGAGGCCGGCTACCCCGCGCAGACGGTCCAGCTCCTCGACAAGGATGGATCGGTCATCGCGACCACCACGACCGACGCGAACGGCAACTACTCCTTCGACAACCTGCCCGACGGCACCTACTCCGTCAAGGTCGTCAAGGACGGAGCCCTCACCGACCTCGAGCAGACCGAAGACCCGGACGGCACCAAGGACAGCGCCTCCGAGCCCATCGTCCTCAGCGAGGACAACCCCACGAAGAAGAACGTCAACTTCGGCTACGTGCCCGACTACTTCATCAAGGGAACGATCTACCGCGACGGCAACCGCTCCGGCGCGCTGGACACGGACGAGAAGCTCTACGAGGGCGTGACGGTCAACCTCGTTGACGCCGACGGCAACGTCGTCGCCACGACCACGACCGACGCGGACGGCACCTACTCCTTCGACAAGCTCCCCGCGGGCACCTACTCCATCAAGGTCGTTCAGGATGGCCCCATCGCCGGCCTCGAGCAGACCGGTGACCCGGACGCGACGAAGGACAACGCCTCTGAGCCGATCACGCTGAACAACGACAACCCGTCTAGGACGGACGTCAACTTCGGATACGTGAACAACAACTCCCTGTCGGGCACCGTCTACCGCGATGACTCGCGCAACGGCGACCAGGACGGCACCGAGCCCGGATACTCCGGCGTCACCGTCCAGCTCCTCGACGCCTCCGGAAACGTCATCGCCACCACGACGACCGACGCGAACGGCAACTACTCCTTCTCCAAGCTGCCCGACGGCACCTACTCCGTCAAGGTCGTCAAGGACGGAGAACTCGCCGACACCGAGCAGACCGAGGACCCGGATGCCACCAAGGACAACGCCTCCGAGCCGGTGACCCTGGGTGAGGACAACCCCACCAAGGACCACATCGACTTCGGTTACGTGCCGGACTACTCGATCCACGGCCTCGTCTACCGCGACGGTGACCGCAACGAGACGCACGGCGCAACCGAGAAGGGCTACGCCAACCAGACCGTCAAGCTGCGCGACAAGGACGGCAAGGTCGTCGCGACCACCACGACGGACGAGAACGGCGCCTACTCCTTCGAGAAGCTGCCCGCCGGCGACTACACTGTCAAGGTCGTCAAGGACGGTGCCCTCACCGACCTCGACCAGACCGAGGACCCGGACTCCACCAAGGACAGCGCCTCCGGCGTCATCTCGCTCAGCAACGACCACCGCACCCGCACGGACGTCAACTTCGGCTACATCGCCAACAACTCCATCAACGGCACCATCTACCGCGACGGTGACCGCGATGGTCGCAAGGGCGACACCGAGGGACGCTACTCCGGCGTGACGGTCCAGCTCCTCGATAAGGACGGCAAGGTCATCGCCACCACGACGACCGACAAGGACGGCAAGTACTCCTTCGAGCACCTGCCCGACGGCACCTACTCCGTCAAGGTCGTCAAGGACGGCGTGCTGGCCGACGCCGACCAGACCGGCGACCCCGACAACAAGCTGGACAACGCGTCCGAGCCGATCACCCTCGACGAGGACAACCCCACCAAGGGCGACGTCGACTTCGGCTACGTCCCCAACAACACCATCAAGGGAACCGTCTACCGCGACGACAACCGCGACAAGACGATCGACGGTGACGAGCCCGGCCTCGAGCGCGTCAGCGTCCAGCTCCTCGACGAGGACGGCAACGTCCTCCAGACGCTCGACACCGACGCGGACGGCAACTACGCCTTCCAGCACCTGCCCGACGGCAAGTACACCGTCAAGGTCGTGCGCTCCTCGTCCATCAAGGACTACGACCAGACCGAGGACCCCGACGCCACCATCGACGATACCTCCGCGGTGTACACGATGGGCCCGGAGAACTCCCTGCAGGAGAAGGTCAACTTCGGCTATGTGCCCGACTACTTGATCGCTGGTCGCGTCTACCGCGACTCCGACAAGTCCGGCTCCTACACCGACGGTGAAGAGACCTTCTCCGGCGTGACGGTCGACCTGCTCGACAAGGACGGCAAGGTCGTGGCCACCACGACGACCGACAAGGACGGCAAGTACTCCTTCGAGAAGCTGCCCGCCGGCACCTACCGCGTCAAGGTCCACCCGGACGGCGACCTCGCCGGCCTCGACCAGACCGAGGACCCGGACGGCATCGCCGACTCCATGTCCGGTGAGATCACGATCGGCTTCGAGAACCAGTTGGTCACCGGCGTGAACTTCGGTTACGTCGCGCCTGACGTCCCGGCCGTGGAGCCGAGCCTGAAGCAGCGTCTCGCACGCACCGGCTTCGACGGCCTCATCGGTGGAGCGGGCCTGGGAGCGGCCGTCGTTGGCGGCATGTTCCTGTGGATGCGTCGCCGTCGCCAGGACTGACGGCCATTCGGCCTGAGCGGGCCGGGGAATACCGGCCGTCGCTCGGCTAATCCTCGACGAGGCAGTGGCTGAGTGAGCCGACAAGGGGCGGGTACTTCGGTACCCGCCCCTTTGGCGTTTCCGGGCGGTTGTGTGGGTGTTGCGTGTGGGCCGGGCTGCTTGTGGCCTCACGGGTGTTCTGGGCGCGGCCTGATCTCCGACCGCCGCGAGGCCTGCCCGCCCGCTCGCCGTCCGCGCTGCGAGCTTTCAGCTCGGCGCGTCGGCTCGAAGCCCGGCCAGGCCCCGCAGGCCTCGCGGCGGCCTCCAATCGGGCGGCGCCCTCCACACCAGTGGCGCCTGCGGTGCTGTGCGTGGCGGCGCGTCGGCTCGTTGTCCGGCCAGGCCCTGCAGGCCTCGCGGCGGCCTTCAATCGGGCGGTGCTTGTTGTCTGTGTGTTGCCGGCCAGGCCCCGCCACCGCCCACAGGCACCGCTGCCAGGCCCTGGGTTGCTGTATGCGGCCCAGTTGTGGCTGTCAATCATCAATTTCGCATGCAATTCCCCAGCAGGTTGTTCAAACATTGAATTTGCATCGTTGGAATTGCAACGTTTTCTGGGTTTGTTGAAATTTAGTCAAATCGAATTGCATGCGACTTTTGCCTATCCGGGCTCTGCTGCCGCTCATCAATTCCGCACGTAATTTCCCTGCAGCTTGTTCAAACATTGAATTTATATCGTTGGAATTGCAACGTTTTTGGGTGGTCTCGAAAAATGACCGTGGGAAATTATGTGCGAAGTTTGTGTGGGGTGGTCTCGATGTCGCGTCTCGCAGCTCGGCTAGCTCCTGCCGCCGTCCACCGGAACTGCGGCCTCGCCTTCAGGTTTTGCCGACGCGCTTCGCACCTGTGGTGCCTGGAGTGCTG
>NZ_JAPWAH010000033.1:0-12597 GCF_041432835.1 Pauljensenia sp. 20925_1_27 | reverse complement strand
TGGAGACTTCTCCGGAGATGCTGATGTAGACGGCGCGTCCATCGGGGATGGTTCCCAATTTCCAGGATCGTTGCTTGTCGTATGGGGTGAGGTAGTATTTGCCGGTGCAGGATTCGCCTGTGGTTTTTTCTTTCCAGGGCCAGGCGTAGGCGATGTGTGCGTAGGTCCAGGGGATGACGAACGCCAGGATGAGGACAGCTACAACGATGGCGCGGATGCGTGCGGGTCTGATGCTCATGGGTGTGCTTCTGTGGTGATGGGTGGTGTCATCCGCGATTTTGTTAGGGCTCATCACGGACGGTGAATGCGGGGTCTGGGTCGAAGCAGAATGTTGCTTTTCCTGGGTTGGGGGTGAACCAGACGATGTCGGAGTGGGCTTCCTTGAGGGTGAAGGTGCCGACCCCGTCGACGGTGGTGCTGTCGCCGCGGTGAAGGTCTTTGGCGCCCCCGATGGGCTCGTAGTGTTTGTTGTCGTCGCGTGCTGACAGGCCGAAGGAGCCGATCTTGCGTCCCGTGGAGACTTTCCCTGTCATACCCATATAAATGGTGCGTCCATCGGAGAGCGTTCCCAAGACTATCGGGCGACGCTTGTCGTATGGGGTCAGGTAGTACTTGCCGGTGCAGGCGTCACTTGTGGATTGTTCTTTCCAGGGCCAGGCGTAGGCGATGTGTGCGTAGGTCCAGGGGATGACGAACGCTAGGACGAGGACGGCCACGACGACGGCGCGGACGCGTGCGGGTCTGCGTGTGCGTGCAGGTGTGGTGCTCATGGGTGTGCTTCTATGGTGATGATGGTTGCCAGCATGCTGTCAGACGTAGGGGTTGACGGTAAACGTCGGGTCTGGCGTGAAGCAGAATGTTGCTTTTCCTGGGTTGGGGGTGAACCAGACGATGTCTGAGTGGGCTTCCTTGAGGGCGAAGGTACCGACCCCTTCGATGGTGGTGCTGTCGCCTCGGTGTAGGTCTATGGCCTGGCCGATTAAGTCGTAGTGGTCGTAGCCAGTGAGCGCTGATACGCTGAAGGAACCGCTCTGGCGTCCCATGGAGACTTTTCCTGTTATGCCAACGAAAACGAGGCGTCCATCGGAGAGCGTTCCCAATTTCCAGGATCGTTGCTTGTCGTATGGGGTGAGGTAGTACTTGCCGGTGCAGGATTCGCCTGTGGATTGTTCTTTCCAGGGCCAGGCGTAGACGATGTGTGCGTAGGTCCAGGGGATGACGAAGGCCAGGACGAGGACGGCTACGACGATGGTGCGGATGCGTGCGGGTTTGATGCTCATGGGATACGCCCAACGGTGACATCGCCAAAGTTTGCGTAGAAGTCTTCCCAGCTCATCGTGAAGGTCGCGCCCGTGCGGCTATTACCGCCAACACTGCGATTGTTGTGGCCCCACGGATTTGTGAGGGTGACTCCGTTCTCGTCTGCTCCAACCACCGTATATGCATGTTGGGAGACAATCTTAATTTTCTCGTGACTCCCGTCGGGGGTGGTGACGGTTGTGTCATTTGTTAAGATACTGGATTCTGCGACAACGGGTCGCTTTGCTTGGATGCCGTTGATAGCAGCTTCTTTCATGGCATCTCGATCAAATCCCCCCTTAAAAGTCGGTGTGGCATTCTCGCCGGAGATGTCCTTCATTGTCCAGGCGCTGAAGCTTCCTGACGCCCCCCACGTGGGGAACTTGCCACGCGTTCCTCCCATGTGCGACTGAACGAAGGCCTTTTCGAAGATGGAAGCAATGTCCGCCTGTGTATCGTTTCCATTGCCGTGAACGAGGACGTCCTGCACGAAGACGCGTTGTTGGCCGCCGTCATATCCAGGCAAAGTGACGAAGAATCCGTCGGCTATTCCGTTGGAGTCGTAGTGTACAGTGACGAGACTCGCTAGGTACCTGCGTCCTTCTTTGGTCTGGTTGTAAGCGTTTAGTGAGGCGAGCAAATGACAGTCGCCGATGCGTCCTTGATCAATGTTGAAGAGGGAGTGTGATGGATCCGCCAAATGTGAAAAGATATCTGAAAGCTCTGAGTCGCTTAGGGGACGTGTATCTCCATAATCGAGCGTTTTCTTGCGGCCATCTGATGTTTCCTCATGAATATCCTCGGGCGTGAAGTACAAGGCCTCCCTGAGAATAGCGGCCGTATTTAACGCTTCTTCTGACAGGATATGTTTCGCGTCGTCGTAGGATTTCTGGAGATAAGCTAGTTCGCCCTCAACCTCAGCGTGCTGACTTGATCTGACTTCTGGGGGCATTGCTTGGTACTGCTCCCACAATTCGTCTGCTTGGGCGCGAATGTTGTTGACAGAGCTGATAACCCACTCCAGGGTGAAGTAGTAGCTCTTCAAAGCGTTGGCAGCCTGGAGGCAGCCGTCTTCCCAAATGTTGATCTCTTTTTGTTCCGCTGTTGCACTGTTGATAAAGGCCTCTTTAGCGAGTCCTGTCCAATCCTCACACGTACTGATAGCGCCGGTGAGGCTTGTGCCCAAATCGCGAATATCTCGCCTGCGATTTCTGATTTCGTTTTGGCTCGACCAAAGTGCGCCAAGGTCTCCTGTTACTGCTGGGAAGCGCTGTGAAAACCGTGTTGACATGATTGCCCCATTCCTACAGCTTGGCTCGAAGGGCTGCGAAGAACTCCGCTGCTTCATCGTCGGTGTCTTCGGATGCTTGTGCGGTGGCATGTAGGCTGTCGGAGCATCCATTGAGCCATGTTCGCGTCGTTTGGCCGCGCTTGTTGTACATGGAGACGAAGTAGGCCAGTGCCTCCTCCACAACGGTGTCTCCACAGTCGAAGGAATCATCCGACTTGGTGAGCTCCAAGTCGGACATTCTGTCGGCCAAGCGACTCATAAGTACTGATGCCTCTTGGACATCCGCAGGATTCATCTGAAAATCGCTCATGGCATCCTCCTCGATGTCGTGCTTAACAGAGGGACTTTAGTGGGGGAGAGCACAATATGCAAATCTCGGGTGAAGGGACTATGCGTGTTGCTGTGCTGCCCAGCTGGACATCAGACCGTGGTGCCTCCTGTTGATCCGTTCGGTGTCCGCGCTGTGCTCAGGACGTTGCCTCTGGGCCTGCGGTGGTCCCTAGCCTTCGGAGGCTCACTGTTAGGCCTGACCATTGTGAGTTGGTGTCGCACTCGGCCGCTGTTCCTTGGTGCCCGAGCCTCCCTGTCGGGTGCTGTGGTGCCCGACGCCGGGGCCGATGTGGGGGTTTTGCACTACACGAGGCCCTCTGACGGCGTGTCGCCGGCGTGTCGCACCCTCATGTAGTGCAATTCCCCCGCCTCGCAGGCAGTCTGAAGGCCCCAGCGCACAAAACGCAGACCACCTCGGCGAAAAATGGTGAAAAAGGACTGTTTCAGGTGAAGTGGTCTGTGTTTTGGGCGCTCCCGGCAGCGTGAACTGCTCACGCTCGCATCGACCGGAACGTAGCTGGGTACTCATGTATGCATCGGTGAGGTCCTGGCCTTTCTGCTGCGCACGCGTCGGAGCTCCTGGCCGGGGTTCTGGTGAAGCAGCACGAGTTGTGCGCTCGAAGGGTAACCCTTGAATGTGCACGCAAACCCCTTGATACGCACGTAAACCGCTAGATGTGCGTGCGGGCGGCGCTGCCCACACGCACATCATCGGGTTAACGTGCGAGGTGTCGGGCCCACACGCAGATCATCGGGCCTACGTGCGCCTTCTGGGGCCCGCGCACTGGAGGCGATGCAGTAGGCACATCAATGAACGACACACGACCACCTACAACAGTACGCCCGCGACAAAGCCGAAAAGCCACCACAAAACCAACATGTTTTGTCTTTTTACCCCAGAAACGAAGAAGGCAACGAAAAAGCGTGACACCTCTGCGGTGTCACGCTGGCGGGGGTGGGGCGCGCGATGCTCACGCGCCCCGCATCAGCTCAGGCGCGAGTGCGTGCGATCGAGAGGATCGCGGGGGAGACGATCAGGGCGGTCAGGGCGATAACGACCGCGAAGACGACCGACGCGACCGAGGCGACCTGCAGGGCGGCGAACACGCCGAGGGCCGCGAGGGCGACGATGAGGGCCACGAGCACGGAGGCCGAGGCGGTGGCCTGGGACATGGTGGGAGCGGTTTCAGCCTTGACGATGTTGTTCATGGGGTTCTCCTTGAGAATGTCTTCGCGCGGAAACGCGAAGCGCGCCCCGCACGCCAGCGTGTGTGGGCCTTGTTGGCCCGTGTCGCCCGGGTGAGCGACGGTATTGAAAAAGGGAGGTGACTCGTGGTCGCCCCCCTTGGTGCAGTCACAATGCTACGCCGATTTCACCGATTGGTCTATACCTCGCAATCCCTTGTAAGGCATGGCACAAGTATCGTAAAAACCAGTTAAAACGCAGTTGTGTCACCGAAAAAATTATGTGCGAGATGGGTGAGGAACGTGCCGTTTCATGCAAGTGTGCCCGAGTGGGATCTCCACCCGGGCACACAGTGTCACTCGGCTCGTGCCACATTCATGGCTTGGAGGCCCTTTGGTCCTTCAATCGCCTCATATTCGACCTTCTCGCCCTCTAGAAGAGTGCGTCGCCCAGACTGGCCGATGATGTTTGAATAGTGCACGAAGACGTCGCCGGATTCGTCATCAGGAGTGATGAATCCGAAGCCTTTGGCGTCGTTGAACCATTTGATGGTCCCGGTAGCCATGGGCCCTCCTTCGTGTTCGCCCCAACGCTGGGGCACCGGTCGGTCCCGCCTGCGGAGACCGACGCGATCCCGCCCGCGCGCCCGGCGTCTCTCACGCACCCGCGCGCAGCGTGTGGAATCACATTCTTACGGTACCTCACTTGTTCACAAAATGTGTCTGACCTGCGAAAACGTGATGAAGTAGTTGTCGGTGTGGCGGCGCTACTTGTCTGCGCTCAGGCGAACCGGGACGATCGCCCGCACGTCCTCGCCCTCGAAGTCCACGCTCCCGATCGCCACGTCCACCCCGAAGACGCGAGCGAGGGTCTCCGCGTTCATGACGGAGGAGGCGGGACCGACCACGGCCTCGTGCGTGGAGGAGAAGAGCGCGACCTGGTCCGCGACGCGGAGGGCATGCGCAGGGTAGTGCGTGTTCATGATGACGGCGAGGCCTCGGTCCCTCACGAGGCGCTCGAGGAGTCCCAGGACGATCAGCTGGTTGCGGAAATCCAGGCCGGTCTCCGGCTCGTCGAGCACGAGAACGCGCGGGTCGGCGACGAGGGCCCGGGCGATGAGGATCATCTGGAATTGGCCGCCCGACATGGTCGCGCAGGGCATCTCGGCCAGGTGGGAGGCGCCCACCTCGTCGAGGACGTCACGGGCCATGCGCTCTTCGCGCGCTCCGGGCTGCGCGAGGGTGCGCATGTGCGGGGCTCGCCCGACCATGACCATCTCGAGGCCCGTGAGCGCCACGTTCGATGCGTTGCGGGCCTGCGGCACGTAGGACAGGACGCGGCCCAGCGCGCGGGTCGACATCGACGAAATGGGGGTGCCGTCGATGAGCGTGCGCCCGCTGTCCCACTTCTGCAGGCCGATCATGGTGCGCAGCAGCGTCGTCTTTCCCGCGCCGTTGGGCCCCAGGATCGCCAGGAGCGAGCGCTCGGGCACCTCGAAGGACACGTTCGTCAGGATCGGGGAGGGGGCGCCCGGATAGGTGAAGGTCGCTTTCTCGACGCTGATCATCGCGCTCCCCCCGTCCGGCGCAGCAGCACGATAAAGAAGGGGGCGCCGATGATGGCCGTCAGGATCGAAATGGGGATTTCCGAGGCCGACAGGGATCGCGCGAGCGTATCGATGACGATCATGAGTGCCGACCCGAGCAGCAGCGAGACCGGGATGACCGCGCGGTTGTTCTGCCCGCACAGCATGCGTGCGCAGTGCGGCACGAGCAGGCCGACCCAGCCGACCTGCCCGCACATCGAAATGACCGAGGCCGTGATGACCGTCGAGGCGACGATGAGGATGGCCCGCATGAGGGAGACGTTGACGCCGGCTGAGCGGGCCTCGTCCTCTGAGAGGGAGAGGATGTTGAGCTGCCAGCGCAGCGCCACGATGACGACGACGCCCGCGATGATGAAGGGGGCACCCAGCGCGATCTGGTGGTAGGTGACCGCGGCGAGCGAGCCCATGAGCCAGTAGGTGATCTCCGGGAGCTGACTTGTCGGGTCGGCCGTCAGCTTGAGGAGTGAGAGGACCGCGTTCGCCAGGGCGGACACGATGACGCCGCCGAGCACGAGCGTGATCACATTGAAAGAACCCGTGCGCGTGCGCGAAATCGCCGTCGTGAACGCCATCGTCGCCAGGCCCGCCGCGAGCGCCGCGGCCTGCACACCGATCAGGTTCCAATCCAGCAACAGGGCGATGACCGCGCCGACGCACGTGCCCGCCGCGACGCCCAGGGTGTCCGGCGTGGCCAGGGGGTTGGAGAAGAGCGACTGGAACGAGGCTCCGGCAACCGACAGGCCCCCGCCGATCAGGATCGCGACGATGATGCGCGGCGCCCGCAGGTCAAACACGACAGAGTTGACGCGCGCGGGCACCGCCGCCCCGCCCCAGAACCTCGCGCGCAGCGCCGCAACCACGTCCTCCAGGGACACGGAGAAACGGCCAATCAGCATGGCCGCCGCCGCGCACACGACGATGAGGGCGATCAGCGTGGGGACCACCCACACGCGTAGCCGCCCATTCCTGGTCAACACAGATGTCATGATGTTCTCTCCCCGACGCTCACCGGGCGTCTCACGCATCAGGTGCCCCGGCCTCGTCGATAGGGGAAACGAGGCCGGGGACAGGTATCAGGACGCGGCGTCCGGGTTGACGATGGCGCGGGCCTGCTCGTCCGTGAGCGTGAAGTTGTACATCTTCTGGTAGTAGTCCTTCGTCATGGCTACGAGGTCAACGTCGGAGAACTGCTCCGGGTACAGGGACGCTCCGATCCAGTTGGCGACGATGGGAGCATCCGGGTTCGGGGTGAACCAGTTCCACATGCCCAGGCCGGTGGAGTAGACGCGGCCGGACTTCACGGAGCTGAGGGTGGACAGGTCCACGCCCTCGACCGAGTTCGTCAGGACGGTGTTCGCCGTCATGTTCGACATGCCCTTGCCGGTCACGAGGAGGACCTGGGGGTCCCACGTGAGGACCTGCTCGAAGGTGACGGGCGTGTGCGAGGTGTCGGTGTCGCGCGAGACGTTCGTGTAGTTCAGCGAGTCGGCCCATTCGTTGGTGAACCAGCCGTCCTTGCCGCCCGCGACCGCGAGCTGGCCGTCGGCCGCGCCCATGAGCACCATCGTCGAGACCTTCTGGTCCTCGGGGACCTTCGCGGTGCGTGCGCGGGCGTCGGCGACCAGGTCCTTGCCGAGCGCGATCTTGTCGGCCATGTGGCCATCCTGGTTAAAGACGTCCTCGAGGAGTTCCATCCACTGCGTGTACGTCTCCGAGGGGTTCCCCATCGTCGTGAAGCCGACGGCCGGGATGCCGGCCTTGCGGAACATTTCTCCGTGTTCCTTGTTGAAGGCGTTGTAGAAGACGACGTCCACGTTCAGGTTCAGGAGGGCCTCGGCGTTGAGCTCGCCCTTGTCGTAGTAGCTGGTGTCCACCTGCATCATTTCGGGCGCCATCTCGGCGGCGATCGTCTGGCTCATGGCCTTGACGCGGGCGGCGCTCATGCCCACCAGGTAGGGGGCCTTGCCGTCGAAGTAGGCCAGGTAGGTGGATTCGATGGGGATCTGGTCGATGGCGACGCGGGTGATTGTGGCGGGCAGGGTGACCTCGTTGCCCGCGTGGTCGGTGATCGTGCGCGTCGACGAGGCCGAGGCCTCCTGGGTGGTCTGCTCTGATTGGGCGGTGGTTGAGCCGGAGCCGCCCGCGCAGGCGGTGAGGGCCAAGGTGGCGGTGGCCAGGATGGCGGTCAGTGTGGCGAGACGGGTTTTCATTGGGTCCTCTCGTGTTTTTGGGATCACGAGGGAGATGCTACACAAAATTAGGTGCTCCTCACAAGGGTGAGTGTGGCATTATGACACGGTGTTTTTTCCTTGGATCTTGCGGGGAGCGTTGGTGTGCGAGGCGTGGCCACGGCCTCGTCGATCCCTTCGCGGGGAGCGGGACGCAGATGAGCATGGCCGTTTTTATCCTTGTGCTGATAGGTAGCTGCGTGTGGAAGGAGCGTTATGGCTGCGGAGCTTGATCTGGAGCGTGCCCTCGTCATCGGGGTCGCGTCGAGTGCCCTGTTCGACCTGGAGGAGTCCGACGCGGTGTTCCGCGAGCAGGGCGAAGAAAAGTATCGGGAGTATCAGCGCGACCATCTTGATGACGTGCTCGAACCGGGCGTCGCGTTTCCCTTTATTCGCCGCCTCCTCGACCTGAACGACCTGTCGGATCAGGAACGGCTGGTGGAGGTCGTGATCCTCTCGCGCAACGACCCGGAGACCGGGATGCGGGTCATGCGCTCCGTCAAGCGCCATGGTTTGGACATTACGCGCGCGATCTTCATGCAGGGACGTGCCCCTTACCGCTTCATGAAGCCGCTGCGCATGTCCCTCTTCCTCTCCGCGAACGAGGATGATGTGCGCGAGGCGATCGACATGGGATTTGCGGCGGGGCATGTCATGGGCCACGCGGCCCCCGATGACGGGGACGCGGACCTGCGCATAGCCTTCGATTTTGACGGCGTGCTGGCCGATGATTCGGCCGAGCGTGTGTTCCAGAGCGAGGGGTTGGACGGGTATCAGGAGAGCGAGAGCGCCCTGGCCGAGGTGCCTCTCGACCGCGGGCCAATGGCCGATTTTCTGGAGAAAATCAACCGGATTCAGGGGATCGAGGACTCGAAAAGTGTGGATGATCCGTCGGGGTATCGACGCAGGGTGCACGTCGCTGTGGTGACGGCTCGGAGCGCCCCCGCGCATGAGCGTGCGATCAACTCGATCCGAGGGTGGGGCCTGCGAGTCAACGACGCCTTCTTCCTTGGCGGCATCGACAAGGGGCCCATCCTGGAGGTGCTGCGCCCGCACATTTTCTTCGATGATCAGCGCCGCCACGTGGAAGGCGCGGCGCTCTCCACCCCGAGCGTCCACATCCCCTTCGGTGCGATCAACAGGCAGTAGGCGTTGAGGCTTGTCGCTCGGTGCAGGTCGGTGATTTCGTCGGGTCAAGCGGCCCGGCGGTCGCAGATGTGGGCGGGGCCTGGGAGACTAGACACATGAGCTCATCCGCGCGCGATGCCCGCCGCCTCACCCCCGTCGAGGTGGCGACCGCTGGCGCGCTCTCGGGCCTGGCCGTCACCTTCGGCCTCATCGCCGCGGTCACCCCCGTCTTTCAGCTCTTCTTCCAAGTCGCCACGGCCGTCCCCCTCGCGATGGTCTCCCTCACGCACCGGCCCCGAGCCGCGATCGCAGCCTTCGCCTCGACGATCCTCCTCGCCGTCGCGGTCGGTGGCCTGGCCACGGCTGGCCGCTCCTTCCAAGCCGCCCTCGTCGGCCTCATCATCGGCTTCCTCCACAAGAAACGCGCCTCCTGGCTCTCCGTCTGTGGGGTCGCCGCCGGGCTCGGCATCGTGTGGGGCATCGGCACCGGCATTGCCTTCTGGATCCTGTCCGACCTGCGCACCCTCGGCCTCGAAAGCATCCAAAAGACCCTCGACGGCTTCCTGAAACTCATCGGCCACATCCCCCATTCCAGCGGCTTCGTCGACGCGGGCCACCAGCTCGGCCAATGGTTCGTCGACTGGTGGTGGATCTGGATCCCCATCACGCGCTTCATCGGCGTGGCCTTCCTGGTCCTCGCCGCCCGCTGGCTCCTCGGTGCCATCCTCAGCCGCATCTCCCTCGACGCGGGCTGGGACCCACTCCTGGAGGCGACCGCCCGCTCCGCGCATTCGCGCGCCGAGGCCCCGGCCTCGTCCCCCCTGCCCCTGACCCTCACCGACGTCGACTTCACCTACCCGGGCGCCGACCATCCGGCCCTGAGCGGCGTCACCCTTAGCTTCGAACGGCCCGAATACACCGTCGTCCTCGGACACAACGGGTCGGGCAAATCCACCCTCGCCCTCCTGCTCGCGGGCGCCGAACCCGGCTCTGGGACGCGCCAGGGCGGCGGGGTCCTCGGGGCTGTCGGCGGGACCGCCCTCGTGGGGCAGCGCTCCGAACTCCTTGTTCTCGGACAGAGTGTCGCCGAAGATGTCACCTGGGGCATGAGCGCCACGCAGATCGCCGACCTTGACCTCGACGAGCTGCTCGCCAGTGTTGGCCTCTCCGGCCTCGCCGACGCCGACCCACGCTCCCTCTCCGGCGGGCAGCTCCAACGCCTCGCGCTCGCGGGCGCGCTCGCGCGCTCCCCGCGCCTGCTCATCTCCGACGAATCCACCGCGATGATCGACCGGGTCGGCCGCGCCGAAATGCTCGACCTCCTCGCCTCCCTGCCCGAGCGCGGGATCGCCGTCGTCCACATCACCCACGACCCCGCCGAAAGCGCGCGCGCCGACCGCGTCATTACAATCGACGCGGGGCGCATCGTCTCCGACCGTCGCACGGGGGAGGGGAGCGTTGTCATAGACGGGGTTCGCATCGCCGAGGCCGGGGATCCTCCCGCTTCCCCCGTCCCTGCAGCGTCGGGCCTGTCTGCGTCTGCCGCGGCGGGCGCGCCCGCCCTCATCAACGCCGACCACCTGTGGGCGGACCGCGTCGCGCACACCTACGACCTCGGCACCCCCTGGGAGAAGCCCGTCCTGCGCGACGTCAGTCTGATCCTCGACCCTGGGCAGGCGATGCTCATCACGGGGGACAACGGCTCGGGCAAGACGACGCTGTCGCGCGTCCTCACCGGCCTGCTCGTGCCCACCTGGGGGCGCGTCACCCTCGGCGGGCGCCCCATGGAACGCTGCGTCGGTGACGTCGCCCTCTCCATGCAATTCGCGCGCCTCCAGCTCCAGCGCCCATCCGTGCGCTCCGACATCCTTGCCGCCGCTGGCTACGGTCCACGCGTCGGCACCGGCTCCGCACACCGCAAGGGGGCGATCAGCCGCGAGGTGGGCGACCGCATCGTCGCCGAGGCCGTGGAACTCGTCGGACTCGACCCCGCCCTGGCCTCGCGCGGCATCGACGACCTCTCCGGAGGACAGATGCGCCGCGTCGCCCTCGCCGGCCTGCTCGCCTCCCACCCGAGTGTCCTTATTCTCGACGAACCCATGGCGGGACTCGACGCGGCCTCGCGCGACCTGCTCATCTCAGTCCTGGCCGAGCGGCGCCGCGCGGGCCTGTCCATCCTCGTCATCTCTCACGACCTCGAGGGCATGGACTCCCTGTGCGACACCCACGGCCACCTTGCCGAGGGGGTGCTCTCATGATCGAACCCCACTCCGCCTGCGGGGCGACCGGTCCCGGCGGCGGCGCCAGCGAGGGCCGCTTCTCGAGGACCCCTCCCGGCCTCGGCGAGGAAACCCCGCGCGCGAAGCCGAGGCGCGGCTCTGGCTTCACCCTGCCTCGGCCCCTGCCCTGGGCGACGCCGCTGTCGCGCGCCTGGCCCGGCACCCTCATCGCCTGCTGGACCGTGCTCACCACCTGCGTGATCCTCTCGCCGCGCTGGTCGACGCTTGCGATCGTCGGTGGCCTCATCCTCGTTGCGTCGCTGATTATCCGCCTGCCTCTCAGCGTTGCGCCGCGTCCACCCCTGTGGATGATCTCCGGATTTATTGGCGGCTGTATCGGCGCGTGGCTGGGCGATGGACTCGAGCTGTTCCTGCGAGTCTCCACCCTGGCGCTCGTCGTCCTGTGGGGTTCGGGCCTCATTGCGTGGGTGACGCCGACTGCGGCGCTCGCGGCCGCGCTGCGTTTCTTCCTCACCCCGCTGCGGCTCCTGGGAGTGCCAGTCGATCAGTGGTCGCTCGTCATGGCCTCCGCCCTGCGAGGCCTGCCGATGCTGCGCGACCAGGCGCAGGCGGTGCTCGATACCGCCAAGCTGCGCCTTGGTCAGGATGTGGCCACCCTGTCGCTGCGCGGCTACGCGCGTCTGAGCGTTGATGTCATCACCGCGATCCTGTCCGCTACGTCGCGCGGTGCCGCCGAAACCGGGCGGGCCATGTCCATGCGGGGAGCCATCGAGGCGCATGATGGCGCGGTCCGTGGCGCGCGCGTGCGGCTCGGCTGGGCGGATGTCGCTGTCATCGCTGCGAGCCTGTTGGGTGTCGCAGGCATCGTTACGTGCAGGTTGATGCTGTAGCTTGCCACTGTTGTTTTCGTTGAGATTGCAGTGTTGTGTGGGTGGAGTGTGGCTTCTTGTGCCCTGGGTCATACGGTGTTGATTTGACGTGGGGGGTGTGATGCCCCTATTCTTTCTGGGTACGCGCGAGTGGCGGAATAGGCAGACGCGCACGGTTCAGGTCCGTGTTCCAGTGATGGAGTGGGGGTTCAACTCCCCCCTCGCGCACGATGAAACCGCAGATCCTTCGGGGTCTGCGGTTTTTGTTCTGTAGGGTTGTTGCTTGTGACCCCACGGGTGTTCCGGGCGTCGCAGCCTGGCCCTCCGCTCCCTCCGGCGCCATCCACACCAGTGGGGCCTGGTCGCGGTATGGTGCGAGTCCGGGTTATAGGACACTACGTGTTGCTGGAAGGGTGACTT
>NZ_JAPWAH010000032.1:0-14378 GCF_041432835.1 Pauljensenia sp. 20925_1_27 | reverse complement strand
CAAAAAGGCCCATTTCAGCCTGTTTTGCTCGAGCAGGGAGAACTTTGTACCGCCGCCACCACCAAGAAGCCGAGCAGGGAGAACTTTGTACCGCACCAAGCGCCAAACCCGGTACAAAACTCTCCCAGCGCTCCCGTTCTACAGCGGTTCCGCGAAAAAGTTCGCCCAGCACACCTAAAAACGGCGTTTTTCGCCTCTTTCGCGCCTGCAGGGCGAACTATTTCGCGCACAAGCAAGCAACAAGCCACGCAGGGCGAATTATTTCGCGCACTGGGGATAGAACAGGAAGTGCTGACGAAGGTCGTATGCGCTGATATTTAAGGTCGCCGCCGGAGGGGCCTGGCCAGGATTCGAGACGGGGCCTGGCTGCGGCGGCCGTGGACGCCGGAGGGGCCTGGCCGGGCTTCGAGATCGATCACTCCGAGCCATCAGGCTCGCGTGTGGCGATCGCGCGGGCGGGCCGCCACCCACAGACACCGCCCACAGATGCCACCCACGGGCGCATCAAGCAGCCCGGCCCCACAGACACGCGCCACCAGGCACGCGCCCGGAACACCAGCGGCCCACTACCACCACCCACAGACACCGCCCGCAGAAGCCACCCACGGGCGCATCAAGCAGCCCGGCCCCACAGACACGCGCCACCAGACACGCGCCACCAGACACGCGCCACCAGACACGCGCCCGGAACACCAGCGGGGCCACAACCACAGACACGACAAAGCGGGCCGGAACCTCTCGGTTCCGGCCCGCCCTCGATACTCAGCGACTATCGGCGCTACGCGGCAGGTGGTGCCACGCGGCAGGTGATCGCCAGTGCGCCACCGCAGTCAGCTGTCAGTAGTGCACGACCACCGTGTCGCCCATGTCGGTCCAGTCGTAGATGAACTTCGCGGCGTCGACGGGCATGTTCACGCAGCCGTGGGAGCCGCCGTAGCCGCTCCAGCCGAAGGAGGAGCGCCAGGGGGCGCCGTGCATGGCGTAGGAGCCGGTGAAGTAGGTGACCCACGGGACGCCTTCGGTCTCATACTTGGAGCCGTCGGCGTTTTCACCGCGCATGGTCTGCACGTCGTACTTGAGGTAGACGTGGAAGGTGCCGGTGACGGTCGGGGTGTCGGGTGCGCCGGGGACCATGTAGAAGGGGCCGCCGGCGACCTTGCCACCGACATAGGCGGTGACGGTAGCGTCGGAAAGGTTGATATCGACCCACTTCTCGCCTTCGGCGGCCTGGTAGACCAGGTTTTCGGTGCCTTCGGCAACCTGCTTGGTCTCGGAGCCGGGCTCGACGTCGTCGTAGTGGAACAGGCCTTCGTATGCCTTGCCGTCGGTCATGGCGGCAACGACGTCCTTGGTGATCTGTTCGGTGTTGTTGGTTTTGAGGCCCTTCTTGCCTTCGCGTGCGACGGTCAGGACGTTGCCTTGGGAGTCGACGTTGTCGACGCGGTTTTCGGGCTTGACGTCGGTCTTGGCGGCCAGGGCGTTGACCCAGTCGGCGACCTTGACGGTGTTGATGGAGGGCGCATCCAGGCTGCCGTCATCCTTGGTGAGGAATTCGACCCACTTGACCTTGTCGGAGCGTTCGGCGGTGAAGGTGTCGATACCGTCGGAGATTTCGATGGGCGTGTCGAGGAGGGCGTTGGCCTTCTCGGCGGCGGCCTGCGCGTCCTCGGTGGTGATGGAGGGTTCCATCTGGCGCACGCTGACGTCCTGGGAGACGGAGGTGAGGGTGGCGCCGGCCTGCTTGACGGCGGCGGCCACGTCGTCCGTGGACACGCCGTTGCCGTTTTGCGCGGGGGTGACGGTGAAGGATTCACCGTCTTGCGCGACGACGACCGCGGCGTCTTTCATTTCCGAGGTCAGGGTGGAGTTCGCGGTGGCCGCGAGCTTCTTGATGGATTCCTCACTGACGGTGACGACGGGGTCGACGTTGCGCTGGGAGAACAGGGCGCTGACGAACGCGGGTAGGGACGTGGAGCCCTTCATTGCGGCGTCGGCGGTCTCGTCGGCGTCGACCGTGATGCCCGCTTCGTTGAGCGAGGCCTGCGTGGTCTTGCCTTCGACGGTGAGGGACACGTTGGTGGCGTCGGCGCGCTGGTTCACTGCGGCGACGACCTGGTCTCGGGTCATGCCCGCGACGGAGGTCCCGGCGATGGTGGTGCCGGGCAGGGCGCGTCCGGAGTAGTTGGCGGCGTAGACGACGCCGGCGCATACGACGAGGAGGACGAGGGCGCTCACAACGCCGATCGCCCATCTGGTTTTCAGAGATAGTTTCTTGAGCATCGTTTCTTATCGTATAGCCTCGTGTGCGCTTGTGGGTAAATTCCGTTGAATTTTCAGCTGAGTTATCGACCACACGGAAAGGGGCGAAATCTCGCCTTTTCGACCAACCAATCAACCGACAAACGTGATTATTGCCGCGACTCCCCTTGCCACCTGCAAGAACGCGAGCCTTTATCCTGGTTGTATACGCGTTTGCCGTCGATTTTGGGAGGCTCATCATGGCTGCGCCGCGACTTCTTGTTGTGCCCGGAGGCACCACTATCGGTGCCGTCGCGTTGGCGAACGCGTCGATCCACAAGCTTGTCGAGCTCTACGAGGAGCGTCAGGCCGACCCGAATCATCCAGCACCGCACACGGTTGTCATCCTGCGCGCGCCCGGGGATGTGCCTCCGGCGACGCTGCGCGGCTCGGCGGTGACCCCCGAGGACGCTTTCCCCGCAGACCGCTACCCCGACCTCGCCGAGGCGATCAACGCGGACGCGAATTTCTTCGACGGTATTGACCTGGTTGTCCCGACGTCGGGGTCGAGCGCGGGCACCCCCCGCCTCGTCGGCCTATCGATCGACGCGCTCATTGCTTCGGCGAAGGCCACCGAGCTGGCTCTGGACGGCCCGGGACGTTGGATCCTGGCCCTGCCTGCGCACCACATTGCGGGCGCGATGATTCTGCTGCGCGCGGCGGTCGCGGAGACGAATCCGCAGATCGTGGATACGTCCGAGGGCTTCGATCCCCGCGCGCTCCTGCCGGCGATTGCGGGCGCGACGCAGGATGGGATGCCGGGCTACCTGTCGCTCGTGCCCACCCAGCTCGCCCAGTGCCTCGAGGCGGGCGAGGAGGTCGTGGGGCCGATGCGTTCCCTGTCGGCGATCCTCGTGGGGGGCGCGGCGACGAACCAGCAGTTGCTCGCCCGCGCGATCGAGGTCGGCCTGAAGGTGCGTCTCACATACGGCATGACGGAGACGGCGGGCGGCTGCGTGTACGACGGCAAGCCCCTGCCGGGCACGTCGGTGCGCGCGGTGGATTGGGACGGCCGCACGCGCCTGGCGATTAACGGCCCCACGCTGATGACCCGCTACCTGGATGCGGAGAGCCCTTTCTTTGACGAGGGCGGCCACCGTTGGCTGCTCACCGGGGACTTGGGCATTATCCGGGCTTCTGGAACGGTAGAGGTGCGTGGTCGCGCGGACGACGTGATCGTTTCGGGTGGCCTGTCGATTGCGCCGGGGCCGGTGCGCCGGGCGGTGCGCTCGTTCGAGGGCGTGGCGGACGCGTGGATCATGGCGACGCCGGACGAGAAGTGGGGGCACGTGGTGACTGCGCTGGTGGTTCCGGAGCAGGTGCCGGCGGATTCGCTGGAGATGGCTGAGCTTGGTTCCGCGGTCCGCGAGCACACGGCGGCTCATATTGGTCGCGCGCAGGCTCCCCGCCGGGTTGTGGCGGTCGAGGCCCTCCCCTACCTGGGCTTCGACAAGGTCGACCGCGCTGCCGCAGCGCAGGCCGCCGCCGAGGCCTCGGGCACTGAACGGGAGTGGGTGCGCTAACCCGCTGCCCGGGCGAGCGCCCGCTCCAACTACACTGGTGGGCATGGCTTCCGTTTCGAACTGGATTGAAGGCGCTCGCCTGCGCACCCTCCCTGCCGCCGCCGCACCCGTGATCGTGGGGTCGGCGGCCGCGCACTACCTGGGGGGCTTCAGCACGCTGCGCGCGTCCCTGGCGCTCCTGGTGGCGCTGGCGCTGCAGGTGGGGGTCAATTACGCGAATGATTATTCGGATGGCATTCGCGGGACGGACGATAATCGCAAGGGGCCTGCGCGCCTGACGGGCGGGGGCCTCGCCAAACCGAAGACTGTCCTGGCGGCGGCGCTGGGTTCGTTCGCGCTGGCTGGGGTCGCGGGCCTGGCGCTGGTTGCGATTTCTGGTACCTGGTGGCTGATCGCCGCGGGCGTCGCGGCCGTGGTCGCGGCGTGGTTCTATACGGGCGGCAAGCACCCCTACGCCTATATGGGCATCGGTCTGTCGGAGCTCATGGTTTTTGTGTTTTTCGGTCTGCTGGCGTGCGTGGGCACGACGTGGACGCAGGTGCAGTCGGCCCCGTGGTGGCTGTGGATGAGCGCGTCGGCACTGGGCCTGCTGTCGGTGGCCCTGCTGATGGCCAACAACATTCGAGATATTCCGACGGACCGCGAGTCGGGCAAGATGACGGCGGCCGTGCGCCTGGGGGACCGGACGTCGCGCTGGGTGTTTGCGGCGTGCGCGTGGCTTCCGGTCGTGATGATCGCGGTGCTCGGCGCGGCGCTTGGCTTGCATCCGCTGGCGACGTGCGCCCTGGGCGTGGGCGCGGGCGCGTGGGCGGTCGGCGTGAGCCTGCCGGTCCTCACTGGTGCCTCGGGTCGCGAGCTCATCACAGTCCTGCGCAACACCGGTTTTTTCACGCTGTCGTGGAGTCTTCTCGCGGCGATCGCCCTCGTGATTGCGTAGGTTTTCATCGACGAGGCCGGGGCTCCACGCGCTGACGAGGCCTCGTCGACCACTGAAAAACGACCACCTGTCAGGTAGGATGACCCACAGCACTACTCACCGTTCACGCGGAGGCCCCGATGAGCAATGATTCCTACACGCCGGGCGCGCACGCCCAGATGGGCACGGTTGCCCCGGGTTCGGTGGTGAAGCCGTGAACTGGACAGACATCCAGCAATGGGAATCCGCGCCGCTGCAGACGTACGCAGTGGAGTGTGAAAACAAGCAGCGCCTGCTGCAGGCCGCAGGCGATAGCCTTGCAGACCAACTGGGTAGCCTCGTTGGTTCAAGCCAAACGGTCAAGGCCGCCAAGGTCGCGTTGCACAAGCGCATGATGGCTATCGAGAAAGAGGTTAACTTCCTCATCAGCTCAGCCGAGATCGCCTCAGAGGGCGCTGAGGGCATCAACGAGGTCCGCGCGAACGCTGACGATGCGAAGCAACTGGCCAGCACATGGGGCATGTCTATTGACGCGAGCGGGAACGTGTCGATGGATGCCGCTCAGGTGAAGAAGCTCAAAAAGGCCGGGAAGAATATCCTCGATATCAAGTACATGGTCGACACCGCACAGGAGCGTGTCAACACTGCCCTCACGCGGGCACGGGAGCTCGTCGATTCCCTCTCGCAGAAAATGTCTGCATTGGACGCGGGAGCCTACGATAACAACGTTCACTACTCTGCTATGAACAAGGTGCGTCCCTCATTGCCCCCCGCTGGTGCCTCAGCTCAGGAAGTTGCGTCCTGGTGGAACTCCCTATCCGACAAGGACAAGCAGTGGATGATCGAGCAGCATCCGGACGTCATCGGCAACCTTGAGGGCGTCGACTACACGTCGCGCAATCAGGCGAACCGGATCATGCTGCCCCGCCTCCAGAAGCAGGCAAAGGATGAACTCCAGCAGTTCTACGATACTTACGGTACGTCCATCCCCGTGACGCCTGAGAATGCCGGGTTACTCGCTGAAGAGAAACGCCTGAAAGACCGCGTGACAGCGCTCGATAAGATCGACGCAACCCTCAAGAACGAGTCCGACGGTGTTCCCCGCTACCTGATGCAGCTTGACCCGAGCGGACCAAATATCCTTGCGGCTGTCTCGCAGAATAACCCCGATGAAACTCAACACATCGGCGTCATCGTTCCCGGCATGACGACCAGCGTCGCAGGTAACGGCAAGGACGGTTCCATCGCCGATTACGATCTTCACGCCACAACCATGCGCGAGGCTGCAGAAAAGGCGGCCGGACCCGGACAAAAGGTCGCGATGGTCTCGTTCTTCGGTTACGACGCGCCTCCGGGTCTCATCCAGGCGTCAAACACCGACATGGCTCAGGCGGGTGCCACGAAGCTCGCCAACTTCCTGACCGGTATCGACGCGGCGCGTGAGCATGGAGCTGGCGACGCGCATATCACCGTCGCCAGCCACTCCTACGGCTCGACCACGGCCGGCATCGCCGCAACACTCGTGGGTGACGGCGTCATCGACGACCTGGTGCAATTCGGCTCTCCCGGCTCGGGCGTTCAGGATGTGGGCGAGTTCCATGTACCCGAGGGCCACATGTACGTGAGCGCTGCTCCCTACCTTCATGACGTGGTCCAAGGCGTCGGCCCAGACGGATCCTTTGGAAAGAACCCCGACACAATGGACGGATACAAGCACCTTTCCGGGGATGTCGGTCCTGCTCCACGCTCCTATCGGCCGTGGGATCAACATAGCGGCTACTTCCAGAAGGACACCCAGGCGAACCGAGATATTGCCAGCGTCATTGCAGGGAATCCTCCCTCATGAGAAAGCTTTTCGCCGCCCTTCTCGCATTTTTTTCAGTTATCGCATGTGCCGCGTGCGCACCGTTTTTCGGAGGATCCATGAACCCGTTTAGCCCCCAGGTCAAATCCATCGAGGCCTTCCAGCGCGACCTCGAGCCCACCATCATCGCCGCGCGCAACGAGCTCCTCACCGCCGAGAACTTCATGGCATACAAGAACAACTACACCATCTACAGGACCCAGGAGGACGGAAAGCCCGTATATTCTCTCCACTCACGCATGTTCTTCTTCACCGAGCTGGACACGGACCACATCCGCGAGATCTACAGCGAACGCCTCATCCCTCTCGGATTTGAGCTCTCCGAAAAGCGCTGGACCTCCAACGGAGTCGAGATCGTCGACTACCTGTGGATTAACGAGGAATACCACGCCGTCGTATCAGCGACAACGCGACTGGGCGAGCAGACCTCCACGTACTACTACACACAGGGAAACCCCTCGGACGGATCAACTGACGATCCCCAGCAGATGATCGACCTGCCCGGACGCATCCCCGACTGGTTCGACCCCAACCTCCCACCCGCATGACACGGATAACAAAACCTACTCGCCCGGTGCGAGGAGCGCGACCACTCGCGCTCCTCGCCTGCGCCCTCCTGGCGCTGTGCACGACCGCGTGCGCACCGTTTTTCGGAGGATCCATGAACCCGTTTAGCCCACAGGTTAAGTCCGTCGAGGCCTTCCAGCACGATCTCGAGCCCACCATCATCGCCGCGCGCAACGAGCTCGTCACCGCCGAGAACTTCATTGCCTACGTAAACGGAGACTTCATCGGCAGTTTCGGGTCCGCCCAGGGCCCACTCTATTCTGTCCACACCCGCCTGTATTACTTCAGTGACCTGGACACGGACCACATCCGCGACACCTACAACAAGCACCTCCTCCCCCTCGGATTTGAGCTATCCGAAAAACGCTGGACCTCCAACGGAGTTGATATTGTCCAATTCCTCTGGACCAATGAGGAGTACCACGCCGCCGTAGTGTCAACAACACGGCTCGGCGAGCAAAGCGCGACCCGCTACTACACGGTAGGTAACCCCTCAGACGGATCCAACGGTGATCCCAAGCAGATGATCGACCAGCCTGGACGCACTCCCGACTGGTTCGACCCCAACCTCCCACCAGCAGATCAGAAATGATCACAAGCATCCAACGCAGGCGAGGAGCGCGACCACTCGCGCTCCTCGCGCGCATGCACCGCGGGTGAGAAAGTAGCTCAGCGCCCGCGCCGGTACAGGTATTCGTGCAGCCAGTCGCCAGCGATGCCGGTCGCTGCGGCGACGACGCAGACGAGGGCGACGGCCTGGAATGCGCCCGACGCGAGCAGCGGGGTGAACACGCCGATGCCGATCGCGGCGCTGCCCTGCATGGCGAGGTCGTTCATGGCGACGGCGCGCCCGTTCTGTCCGGGGGCAACGGTCGCGAACACGGTGTCGTAGATGGGGGTGAACAGGGCGCCAAAGCCCGCGTAAATGAAGCACATCGCGGCGGTGATGACCCACGTTCCCATGCTCATGCACAGCACGAGGAGGGCGGTGCCCGTCAGGATGAAGCCGATGCACGCGCGCACGGTGCGGCCGCGTCCGATGCGGGACATGACGGCGCCCGACGTCATGGCGGTGGTCAGGGCGACGCAGTAGGCGGGCAGGAGGCGCACGGACACCTGGGCAGGCGTGAGCCCGTAGTAGGCGGCACCGATACCGTTCATGAGGGGCGCGACCGTGAAGTTCATGCAGTAGACGATCAGGATGAGGCTGATCGAGCGCGCCCACGGCACGTTCGTGAAGAAGGAGCGGGTGATGAAGGGGGCGCGCGCACGCCCGATGTAGCGCCAGAAGAGGACGCCGCCGAGGACGAGGCCGGCGATGAGCCACCAGTGGGGGTTCGCTGCGGCCAGGGTGAGCAGGAGCGCCAGGGAGGAGAAGATTGCGAGGCCGACGACGTCGACGCGGCCGGCGTGCGCACGCGCGGGCACGCGCCGCCCCATGATGGGCAGGCACGCCAGGCCGGCCAGGGGGATGAGGAGGAGGAGCGCCCAGTTGATGTCGGCGAGGATGCCGCCCGAGAGCATCCCGATCGCGGTGCCGCCCTGGAAGGCCGCGCACATGAGGCCCACGTAGAGGCCTCGTTTCTTCGGGTCGCGGATCGCGGTCGCCAGGATCATGTACGCGGAGGCGGCCGCCTGGTATCCGAGGGTTTGGAGGGCGCGCGCGACGATGACGCCAACCAGGGACGAGGAGAAGGCAAAGCCGAGCAATGACCCGGCCACGATGAGGGCGATTCCCACGTCGACGATGCGTCGCAGCGGGATGAAGTCGCCGAGGGTTCCGTACAGGAAGCAGGCGACTCCGAGGACGATGCCGGGAATCGCGGTGATGAGGCCGGACGAGTCGCCCGCGCCGATGTCTTGGGCGACGCGCAGGTATACGAGGTTGAAGCCCTGGAGGGAGACGGTGCCGAGGGCGTAGATGCCGAGGAGCGGGAGAAGGACGCGCGCCGGGCCGTCCGCGTATTCGCCGTCCGTGGCGACGGTGCGCATGTTGAGCGCGGGGGCCGAGGCCGCCCCTCGGATCACCTGTGAGGGGACTGTGGCGACGCGGCAGGTGGGACCTGCCGCTCGCGAGGAGATGAAGAAGCGGAGCGTGCGCACGGCGATTAGTTCACCACAAATCAACCGTTTAGCAGTATTGCAGGAAACTAGTGTGCGAATGAAGCTGCACTTAACACTTCGCATGGGCTAACCCGCACCACCAACTCCACCGAGGAGGTGCCAAAATACGCGACGACACCACTGTGACGTGGCACAATAGAGCATCCCATCGCAAAGGAGCGCTCATGGCACGCGTCATTGTCGTCGGTTCCATCAACCAGGATGTCACGGTCACGGTCGACCGTTTCCCCTCCCCCGGCGAAACACTCTCTGGCACCTCGCTCACCTACAGCCTCGGCGGCAAAGGCGCGAACCAGGCGGCCGCCGCCGCACACTCGGGGACGACCGTCGTCTTTGTCGGCGCGCTCGGCTCAGACCCCTCGGGCCAGCGCCTGCGCTGCGACCTGGCATCCCACGGCGTGGACGTCACGCACCTGCGCGAGGCCGACGGCCCCTCGGGAACCGCACTCATCACGGTGGCCACATCGGGAGAGAACACGATCATCCTGGACGCAGGCGCGAACGCGACTGTGAGCATCACACCAGCCAAGGCCTCGTTGTTCCCCGCCCCCTCCGACATCGTCGTCCTCCAGGCGGAGATCCCCGAGCGCGCCAACGCCGAAGCCCTCGCATGGGCACATTCCTTCGGCGCGCGCGTCCTGCTCAACCTCGCCCCCGCGCGCCCGACGGACCCCGCGCTCATGGCGCGCACGGACATCCTCGTTGTCAACGAGACGGAGGCCGGCCTCACGCTCGGTATGCCCGCCCCCGCCAGCCCCATGGAGGCGATCGGCGTCGCGCGGGCGCTGCGAGGCCTCGGCCCCAAGCACGTCATGGTCACCCTGGGCGCGGATGGGGCTGCGTGGGCGTCGGGCAGCGAGGCCGGGCACTGCCCCGCTCTCACCCTCGGCGAGGTCGTGGACACCACGGGGGCCGGGGACGCGTGCGTGGGCGCGCTGGCCGCCGCCATGGCCCTCGGCAAGCCCTTCGACGAGGCCGTGGCCGACGGTATCCGGGCCGGCTCAACCGCGGTCCTCGCGCCCGGCACCGCCCCCTCGTACGCAGCGCTCCCCCGCGTGACGCGCGCCTAAGCGCCACGCGCAGCGCCCCCGATTGCTCCGGGAGTGAACGCCCCAGCGTGAGGCGCCCCACGCCCCTATGCTAGGGGCATGGCCAGAATCGCCCTCGTCGTCGCAATGCTCGCGCTCACCATCTACGCTGCCGCCGACTGGCACCGCACGCCCGAAGACGAGATGCCCGGCAAAATCGCCAAGCCGATATGGCTCATGATCATCCTGTTCACCGCGACGGTCGCCGCCATCGGCCCCATCGCGTGGCTCGTCCTGCGGTGGGTATCCCGCGCAGAAAAGAAGCAGACACGGTCGCCCGAGGCCCCCAAGCGCCCCTCCGCCCCCGACGACGACCCCGAGTTCCTCTTCCGCCTCGAGCGCGACATCCAGCGCAAGCGCCGCGAGGAAGAACGCCGCGAGCGCGAGCGCCGCAAGCGCTCCGACGGCGACGCATCCGACCCCACCGAGGCCTCGGGCGACGAGGCCCACTAAGGGACACCGTTACCGTCCACCTCAGGCGCTGCTTATCGCGCGCCTCAGACGCGCCCTACCGCAGCGCGACCCGATACCCCCGCCGCTGCGGTCAACCCGGACGCTACGGTCAGCGGCGCAGATCCGCCTGCGAATCCCCCGGCGTCATATCCTTCGCAATCGCGACGAGGTCCGCCGCAGGCTCCGCGTAGGACGTACCCACAAGCGTCGCACCCGAAAAAATGAACGACGTGATCGACGCGAGCGCGCAGTGGCGCGACTTCGGAGAATGAGGCAACGGCTGGCCATTCACGAAACGCGTCAGCGTCACGATCGGATTCTGATGCGACACCACCAGGGCCTCGTGCCCCCGCGCCGCACGCAAAGCCGACGACAGGGCCGCACTCATACGCGACGCAACATCGCGATACGGCTCACCCCACGAGGGACGCAGCGGATTGCAGTAGTACTTGAAGTACTTCGGGTTCGCCAGCATCATGCGATTCGTGTTCACCGGCATACCCTCAAACACGTTATCGGACTCAATGAGACGCGGATCCGACTCAATCGTCAGCCCATACGCCGCCGCCGTCGGCGCCGCCGTCAACTGCGCGCGCAGCAGCGGCGAAGAAATCACGCGCGTAATATCCGCACCCGAATCCACCAGGTACTCCGCGGCGCGAGCAGCCATCGCATGGCCCAGCTCCGTCAGCCCAAAACCAGGCAGACGCCCATACAAAACACCGTTCGGATTGTCCACCTCACCGTGGCGCATAACATGAATAATGGTGCGTTCCATAACACCCAAGTATAGGGGCCCAGATACACGAGAGGCCCGACCAAAAGGCCGGGCCTCCGCTCGCTCACTTCTTGTTGCGACGCTGGTGACGCGTCTTGCGCAGGAGCTTGCGGTGCTTCTTCTTCGCCATGCGCTTGCGGCGCTTCTTGATGACGGAGCCCATGGGGTTCCTCCCTCGTAGTGTGTGCGGCAGAGGTACTACCGCTGATGGATGATGGGTGCCCGAGACGGGCACATCGTGCCTATACTACCCGCCAATGACGCGAGCCTGGTCACCAGAGTGATCCGCCATACCAGCCTGGATCATCTGGGCGACCGCGGCCTCCGGGACTCGGAAGCTCTTTCCGACGCGAATCGCGGGCATTTCGCCACTGTGAATCAAGCGGTACACAGTCATCTTAGAGACGCGCATGATGTCCGCCACTTCCGTGACAGTCATAAAACGCGGCGCCGACTGCTGTTCCATTTACTGACTCCCAGTATGCTCGCGAGGCGCGCTAAACCCGATTCGTTCACCGCTTACGTAGCCTCACGAAATATACTACTGCCCAACCACATGGAAACTGCAACTTTGTCCAGTTTTGTTGCAGAGTCGTTAAGGAGCAGCGATGGCACCGGCACGCAAGGGTCGACAACAGCGGGCGAGAACACCTCGCTTACGTCCCCAACCCGGCGCCACCCGGTCCCTGATGCGCGGGCGAGCCCCGGCCTCGTCCCCCGCTCTCTCGGAGGAAACCCTCAGCCCACAGCCCTCCCCCATCGTCCGCCAAATCCCCGGAGGACCCAGCGGCCCCCACCCCCAGGTCCCCACCTCCCGCATGCAGCGAGTGCGCGCCTGGCTCTCACGCCAAGCACGCTACTCGCCCGCACGCCTCGCACTGGGCACCTTCGCACTCATCATCGGCGTCGTCACCGCGCTCCTGATGCTCCCCATCTCCTCCTCATCGGACACGTCCGCGCCCTTCGTCGACGTCCTCTTCACCGCCGTATCCGCCGTGTGCGTCACCGGCCTAACCACCGTCGACACCGCGACCTACTGGTCCCCCTTCGGCCAAGCCGTCATCGCCGCCGGCATCGTCGTCGGTGGCCTGGGCGTCATGACCCTCGCATCGATCCTCGGATTCGCGGTGTCACGCCACCTCGGCCTCACCCAGCGCATGCTCGCCACCCAAGAAGCGGGAACCGGCGCCATGGGTCAGATCTCGACGCTCCTCAAAGCCGTCATCGCCACGTCGCTCAGCATGCAGGCCCTCCTCGCCACCATGTTCCTCCCCCGCTTCCTCGCCATGGGATTCGACCCCGTGCGCGCCGTCTGGGATGCCGTCTTCATGGCGATCTCCGTGTTCAACAACGCGGGCTTCGTCATCCTCCCCGGTGGCCTGGCGCCCCACGTCACCGACTGGTGGATGCTGATCCCCATCATCCTGGGCACAACCGTGGGCGCCATCGGCTTCCCCGTCATCATGGACGTCGCCAAAAACCTGCGCACTCCGCGCCGCTGGCGCCTCCACACCAAGCTGACACTGTCGACCTACCTGATTCTGGCGTTCGTCGGCGCCCTCGCAATGGCTCTCACCGAGTGGCACAACCCGACGACGCTCGGCGCGATCGACACGCCGTCGAAGATCCTCAACGCCATGCTCGCCGGCGTGAACTCCCGTTCTTCTGGCTTATCCGCGCTCGATGTGGGCGCCATGCACTCGCAAACCCACTTCGTCCAGGACATCCTCATGATGATCGGCGGCGGCTCAGCATCCACCGCAGGCGGCGTCAAAGTCACAACCTTCGCTGTCCTCGTACTCGCCGTCATCGCGGAAGCGCGAGGCGACCGCGACATTGAAGCCTTCGGCCGGCGCATCCCCACCTCCACGATCCGCCTGTCGGTTGCCGTGTCCCTGCTGGGCCTGGCGCTCGTCGCAATCTCCGTCGTGCTCCTCCTGTCGATGACGGAGTACACGCTCGACATCATCCTCCTCGAGACCGTGTCAGCATTCGCGACCGTCGGCCTGTCCACCGGCATCACCCCAATCCTGCCCGTGGGCGCCAAATACGTGCTGATTGTGCTCATGTTCGCGGGCCGCACCGGCTCCATGACCGTGGCCGCAGCCCTGGCCCTGCGCCAGCGCTCCCGCGTCATCCGTATGCCCGAAGAGCAGCCCATCATCGGCTGATTTCCGGGCTAGTGGGGCTCCACACAACAAACCCGCCCCCAACGAGCCCCACGCACGGGCCCAACCGGTACAAAACTCTCCCGGCACGCCCAAAAACACCGAAATCCGGCCATTTCAAGCACGCAGGGAGAATTTTCTCCCGCTTCCAACACCACGCCACCGAGCAGGGAGAACTTTCTCCCGCTTCCAACACCAATCCACCGAGCAGGGAGAACTTTCTCCCGCTTCCAACACCAATCCACCACTCACCCGGTACAAAACTCTCCCCGCACGCCCACAATCAACGAAATTCGGCCATTTCAAGCACGCAGGGAGAATTTTCTCCCGCTTCCAACACCAATCCACCACTCACCCGGTACAAAACTCTCCCAGCAACACCCACCCCCAGGCTCAACCGGTACAAAACTCTCCCAGCACGCCCACCCCCTGGCCCAACCGGTACAAAACTCTCCCAGCACGCCCACAATCAACGAAATCCGGCCATTTCTCGCGAGCAGGGAGAATTTTCTCCCGCTTCCAACACCAATCCACCACTCACCCGGTACAAAACTCTCCCAGCAACAGCCACCCCCGGGCTCAACCGGTACAAAACTCTC
>NZ_JAPWAH010000031.1:0-14995 GCF_041432835.1 Pauljensenia sp. 20925_1_27 | reverse complement strand
GTTGTGTTGGCTAGCTCGATCTCTGCCTCGCGTTCGGTACAAAACTCTCCCTGCTTGGCTTCTTGGTGGTGAGAACGGTACAAAACTCTCCCTGCATGCGTAGATTGCGCCAAATTGGGCCATTTCGGGCGTGCAGGGAGAGTTTTGTACCGGAAAGGCGGTGAGGGCGGGTGTGCTGGGAGAGTTTTATACCGGATATGCCGTGGACGGGTGCCTGCCGGGCGAATTTTGTCACGGGGCGAGTAAGGAGGGTGCCTGAGCGAGTTTTCTCGCGCAGCCTGGTGCGTCGCGGCGACATATCTGCGCCCACAGGCAGGCCAGCACGCCCCTTCTCATTGAACCGTCATACAGTCGTCATGCAGACACGTGCGGCCTCGCACAGCCATGCACAGCCACACGCGGCCCGGCACAGCCACGTACATGACCCGTGCAAGCTGCGTACAGATCGGAACAGTCTCATCCAGCCGACACGGTCCCGCACGACCCCGCACGCTGCCTCCAACAATCCGCATGCAGGAGCGCCCGGGGCCGTGGCCCCGGGCGCTCCCAGCAACAAATAAGCTCAGACAACTACCTGAACAACTTCAAAGCGTTCGGCCCGATCATGAACGGCGCCAAGATCATCGACGAACCCAGTCCCACGCCAAAACCGCCAATCACATCCGTCACCCAGTGGACGCCCAGGTACAGGCGCGTCACGCAGATGAACACGATGAACACGAGGGCGGCGGCCCACAGCAGGTAGCGGAGTCGACGGCCCAGGCGCGTCATCGTCAGCACCAGGACCAAGGACACGATCAGGGCGGTCACGGCCGTGGCGTGACCCGACGGGAACGAGTAGCCGTCCTCGGTGATCAGCCGGTAGGCCTCTTCTGGGCGTGGACGCGAATCAATGTGCTTGATGATGTAGCCATTGATCCCCGAAAAGGCCACGGAACCCAGGATGTACAGGGCGTGCATGACCTTCTTGACGAGCCACCACACGAAGGCCGCGACGGCCACCGCTACGATGACGGCGCGCTTGGGATCGAAGAGCCACGACGCGCCCGTCATGAACGTGTTCATCGCCGGGGTACGCGACGCAATGAAGTCATTCCAGACCGTCGTATCGATCGGCAGGGGGCTCGTGATAAACCCACCAGCGACGGCGACAGCCGCGACGAGGAGAACCCCGATAACGAGAGGGGGAGTCAGGAATCGACGAACAATCATAGTGAAATCCTACCGTAGTGTCAGTCGTTTGCGCCGTACTCGTACACCCAGCGCCCAGCCCGCCGCGAGAAGCGCGAACGCTCACGCATCTGCCCGGTTTCGCCGGTAGCCACGTCACGCCACGAGGCCACGAAGGTCACGGTGCCCTCCTCGTCGGAGGGACCCCCGGCCTCGGCCCCCAGGACCTGCAGGCCCGTCCACTGCGTCCCCTCCACCCAGTACGGGGGAGCGGGGCGCGTGCGCGGGTGCCACGTGCGGAACAGGTAGTCCTCGTCGCGCAGCGCGAACGCCGTGTAGCGCGAGCGCATGAGCGCCTCGGCGGTCGGAGCCACCTCGCCGTCCAGGTAAGGCCCGCAGCACTGCGCCAGCAGCGCCCCCGACCCGCACGGGCAGGTACGAGGCCGGGGCGCGCCAGCGCTCGCAGCGCCGGAAACAGCGGGGGAGGAGGTCACGCCTGGTCGCCCAGGGAAGCCAGCCAACGCTCCGCATCCAGGGCGGCGCGGCAGCCCGAACCAGCGGCTGTAATGGCCTGGCGGTACGTGTGGTCCACGGCGTCACCGCACGCGAACACGCCCGCCACGGACGTGCGCGTCGACGGCTCGTCGACCGTGATGTAGCCGACCTCGTCGAGGGCGACCTGGCCACGCAGGAAGCCCGTGCGCGGCAGGTGGCCGATCGCGACAAACACGCCGTCCACGGCGATCTCGCGAGTGGAGCCATCCACCGTGGAGGTCAGGCGCAGGCCGGTCACGGACTCGTCACCGAGCACCTCGGCGACGGTCGCGTTCCACTCGAAGGAGATCTTCGGGTTGTTCAGGGCGCGCTCAGCCATGACGCGCGAAGCGCGCAGGGCGTCGCGGCGGTGCACGACAACGACCTCGGACGCGAAGTTTGTCAGGAAGGTCGCCTCCTCCATCGCGGAGTCGCCGCCGCCGATGACCGCCAGGCGACGATCCTTGAAGAAGAAGCCGTCGCAGGTCGCGCAGTAGGAGACGCCGCGGCCGGAGAACTCCTCCTCGCCGGGCACATTCATGTGACGGTACTCCGAGCCGGTCGCCAGGATGACGGCGCGCGCGTAGAAGACCTCGTCCTCGGTGGCCACGGCCTTGACGTCGCCCTCAAGGTTGACGGCGACGACGTCCTCGTAGCGCACGTCCGCGCCGAACTTCTCGGCCTGCTCGCGCATGTTGTCCATGAGCTCGGGGCCCTGAATGCCCTCGGGGAAGCCGGGGAAGTTCTCGACCTCGGTCGTGTTCATGAGCGCGCCGCCCGCAGCCAGCTGGCCGGCCAGCACGATCGGGGCGAGGCCCGCGCGGGCCGTGTAGACGGCAGCCGTGTAGCCGGCGGGACCCGAGCCGACGATGACGACGTCGTGGACGGTGGTGCCCTCGGGTACCTCGGCCGACGGGATCTGCACCTCGGCGGCCTCAGTGGTGGCCTCGGTGGGTTCGGCCGTCACAAGGCCCGGAATCGCAACGAAAGACATGCGTACCCTCCTTAGGGGTTACTGAACGGTGAGTTCGGAGATCCACGCCCAGTTGCGGCCGTCCTGGCCCTTGGGCATGGAGCGGAACTGCAGCGCGATCGAGTCGGTTTCGACAGGGGTCGGGAGCTTAATCGTGGTCGTCGGAGACAACGCCGACGTGGCCAGTTCTGTTCCACCGCGCGGGTTCGACGGGTCCGTGACGTTACGCACGACGACCTCACCGCCGGAGGTGGCCGGATCCATGTTGAGTGTCACCGAGGACACGGTGGCCTTCTGCTGCAGCTTGACGACGATCGTCACGGAGGTCTCGTCGCGGAACTGGTTAGTGTCAAACCAGCGTGAGGACCACGACGTGGACGGGTTCGAGTCGATCATGTTGATCGCGCGGTCCGGGTGGTCGCCGTCATCGTTGTTCCACGACAGGACCTGCACGGAGGAGATCACGGGCGTGACGGACTCGGTCGGGGGAGGCGTCGTTGTGAGGACGGGTGCGGGTTCCGCGCCGGATTCCTGGGCGCTCACGCCGTCACGCAGCGACTGGCCGAGGTCCAGGTTGGTGACCGGGCGCGTCGCCATCCACGGTCCCCAGATCGCGCCGAACAGGAACAGCACGACGCCGAAGATGAGTGCGGGGCGCGTCGGGTCGATCAGCTTCGCGGAGCGCTCGGGCTTGGAGTTGTCCTCGCTGGACGAGGCCGGGGCAGCGTGTGCGGGAGCCGCCGGGATGGGCGGAAGGGAGTCCATGACCTCGGTCGGATCATCGACCGGGGGAGCGGGGATCGCGGCCTCGGCCGTCGGCTGCACGCGGGGGATCTGGTGCGTGGCGGGCGCGTCTGTGAGGGGTTCGGGGTGCGGGTAGTCCTCGAAGTTAATCTCGCTGTCGCGCTCGTATCCGCTGGCCGCGGGTGCGGGTGGCGGGGGAGCGAGCGGGAAGGCTGGCGCGGCGACCTCGGCGCTGTCCGTGGCACCGGTGAGGGGCTCGACGCCCAGCTCTGCGAGGGACTCGGCCACTGATCGGCCGTCCGGCTCAGGGGCCGGGTCCGCGTCGGGGGCCGGAATGGGGTCGGTATCGGGACCGGGGATTGAGTCAGTGTCGGGCAGGGGGATGCCCTGCGCCTGGGCGATGGCCTCAACAGCGGGCGCTGCGATGGCCTCGGCAACGACGGGATTCTCGACGGGAGCCTGCGTCGCGGGGCCGAACACCGGGACCTCGGCGGGGGCAGGAATGGGCGGAGCGTCAACCGATTCGTCGCTCGACGAGGCGGGGGGCACCGGGGGAGCGGGAATCGGCGAGTCGGCGACGACCTCGTCGAACGACGGCAGTTTCTTCTCGTCGCCGGTGCGTTCGGGCGTGGGAGCCATCGGATCCTCCGTCTGGTCGGGTGTGTGTCTCGCCATTATCGCAGCTGGGTCGGGGGTCGCAGGGGAAGACGCTGCCAGGATGTTCACCACAGCGGCGGGCACGTGCAGGCGCGTGAGCAGTGGGCGCATCATCGCAGCGGATTCGCGGGGGGCCGCGAAGCGCAGGACGATCAGGTAGACGAGGCCGGTCACCGCCGAGACGACGGAGAGCTTGACGCCCGCCAGCGCCATCCGTCCCAGCGTCGAGGAGACGCCTGTGTGGATGCCCATGATCCACAGGACGCCGAAGCCGACGAGGCCGGCGACGACCGCGCTGCCCAGGTAGGAGACGTAGGAGCGCAGCAGTCCCGCGCGATCCACGAAGCTATTTTCACGCGAAACCCACACGACGGCGATAACGCCCTGCGTGAGGCGGCACGCGGTCTCGCCGAGGGCCGCGGCGACGACCCACCAGCGTGCGCCGGTGAGGGCGTACATGGACCAGCCGACGATGACCTGGATGATGGTGGGGCCGATGCCCATGAGGAACACGGGCTTGACGTTCTCGTAGGCGAAGAAGACGCGCTGGCTCATGAGGACCATGCCGGTCGACGCGACGCCGGGCATCAGCGAGGCGAGGACGAGGGCGTAGCCGGTGACGGCCTCGGGATCTCCGCCCTTGGCGGCCATCGCGATCTCCATCATGGGGACGGATCCGGCCATGAGCATGGCTGCTGCGACGAGGGTCAGCGACGTGATCGTGCGCACGCCCAGGTGGTAGCTGTCGGCCACCGCCCGGTCGTCGCCGTCGGCCACGGCCCCGGCCATGCGGGTGAAGATCGCGGTCGTCAGGGACACGGTGATGAGCGACTGCGGGACCATGAAGATCATGAAGGCCGTCGAGTAGGCCAGGATGCCGACGACGCCGCCCTGCGCGCCGCCATGGCCGATGAAGCCGTCGGCCATGGCCGCCAGGTTGTTCGTCGACAGGACGCCGACTTGAGAAACACCCAGGGTCGCGAACGTCCACCCTGCCACGCGCGGCATCGAGCCAAAGGAGGTTCCGCGGAAGTGGAAGTCCGGCTTGAAGGACACGCCCGCGCGACGCATCGGCCACAGCAGGCACAGCGCCTGGCAGATGACGCCCAGGGTCGCGGACCCGGCGAGCACCCAGAACTGTGCGCCTGTCAGGTCGCCCGCGGGGATGCCGCCGTCGGGCGCACCGCCCCAGATCACGAGGAACAGGCCGAGGCCGGCGATGCCGACGACGTTGTTGACAACCGGCGCCCACATGTAGGGCCCGAAGATTTCGCGGGCGTTGAGAAGCTCACCCAGCAGGTTGTAGAGCCCGTAGAAGAAGAGCTGGGGCAGGCACAGCAGCGCAAACAAAATCGCGAGGTTACGGATGTCCTCGGTGTAGCCGGCGGCCGTGATCATGACGAGCACGGGGGCCAGCACCATCGTCGCAAAGGTCACGAGGAAGAGGAGTGTTCCCGCGAGGGTCAGCAGCCGGTTGACATAGGTGTCACCGTCGTGACGGCGCTTGATCGCCCCCACGATCTGCGGGACCAGGACGGCGTCGAAGATGCCGGATGCCAGCAGGTTGAACACGGTGTTGGGCAGCGTGTTCGCCGTCTGGAACGCGGCGCCGACGCCGCCGGCGGTCGCGCCGACTGCCGCGATCAGCATCGCGTTACGGATGAATCCGAGGATGCGCGACACCATGGTGCCCGATGCCATGAGCGCCGATGCCCTCAGGATTGATCGGCGAGGCGTATTCGAGCTCATGGGGTCTCCTTCGTCGTTGTCGTCGTTGCTGTCTCGGATTCGGTGTTGTCGTCTGTGGGCACCGAGGCCTCGTCGGAGAGCGTGTCGTCGCTGGCCTCGGGCGTGGACTGCGGCTCGTGGGATCTGGCCTCATTGGGCGCGCCCTGCGCCTTGCGGGCGGCCCGTTTGCGGAGCGACCGCGTGATGCCGACGAGGAAGAGCGCTCCGAAGAGGGAGGCGATGACGGCGGTGATCGCGTCCTCCCACCCGGCGCGCATGCGCACGGTCACGGTCTGGGAGTCATCGAGGATGTGGCCGTCCGGCGTCGTGACCTTGTAGGTGACCTCGATGTCGCCGCTGCCGATCGCGCCCACGGGCACCTCAACCGTCGTCGCCCCCTGCGCGGCCAGCGTTTGGTACTGCGCCGGGGTGGCGCGCAGACGCGGGTCGTCGGGCACGAGGGTCACGTCGACGTGGAGCGGCCACGGCAGGTTGTTGCGCACGAGGACGGGAAAGTTCGCGGACTTGTTGATGAGGTTGACGGCCGAGGATGGTTCGACGGTCACCGCGGAGAGCATGCCCGTGATCTGCGACGTCATCGCGGTCGCCGAGTCGAGCTGTTCGGAGGGGGTGAGCTGCGCGGCCAGGGAGGGCAGGATCTGGGGCGTCACCGATTCGTAGACGGCGTCGGGATCGTCCGTGGCCTTCGCGAGAGGCATGAGGCTGGTCAGGGACGAGGCCATGGCCTCGATCGCGGTGGACGTGTCCGCGTCGAGCGTGCCCGCGCCGACGGTCTGACGTTCAACGTCGGTGGGCTCGCTGGCGGCGATGTCACTGAACGACTGGGCGGAGACCCAGCGCGGGGAGAAGAGGGCGTTGACACGCTTGGTGAGGGACTCGTTGACGGTCGTGCCGCGCGCGGCCGCCGCAAAGAGGGTGCGCGACGAGGAGGGGCGTTCGCGCACGATGATCGCCGTGATCGCGGTGAGGGCCTGTTCGGCGTCGAGCTCATCGCCGCCGGATGCGTTCCACGACAGGATTGCGGAGATGTCGCTCTGCTGGGCGAGGGTGCGCGCGCCCGTTCCGTCCGTCGAGGTCTCTCCGGTGGCGGGGTTGACGTTCACGCGCGCGTAGGAGGTGAAGGTGACCTCTTCGGCGGGGGTAAGCGCCGAGGCCGGGGCGATCGTGATCTGGTCGGTCGAGGCATAGTTCGACAGGAATGACGTGCCAAAAGTCGTGTCGGCGGGCCATGCGACGTTGCGCAGGATCGTGGGGCCCGCGTCTGGTGCGATCGTCGTCGTGCCGCTCTGCCCGGATGGGGATGATGACGCTGAGGCGCTGGGGGTTTCCGTGGCGCTCGCGGAGGGTGAGGGGGTGGGCGATGCGGGTGAGGCCGTGGGTGAGGGCGTGGGGGCGACCCAGCCGGCCTCGCGCAGGGATGAGGGGAAGGCCGCGATCGAGTGGGAGGCTCGGTCCCAGAAGCCCGTGTTGCCCGACAGGGCGAGGGCGCCGAGGTCGGCGTCGCCCTCCGGGAGCGCGATGAGCTCGTTTGCTGCCCCCATGAGGGCGGACACGAAGGCCTCCGACTGGAGGTCGCGCGAGCGCTGCGCCGGGTCGGTCGCCGTGGGCGCGGGCGTCGGGGTGGGGGAGGGGGACGGGCTGGGTGAGGCCGTGGCTGCGCCCGATTGCCCCGATTGGGTGCTGGGATGACCGGATTGACCCGATTGGGTCTCGGAGGCGTCGGAATCGGGCGAGGGGCTCGGCGAGGCGGTGGGCTGCGGTCCGAGCGGGATGAGCAGCGGGTCAACGGCCAGGGTGACGCCCGGGGAGGCGGCCAGATTCAGGACTGCGGAGCGTTCGGCCTGGTCCTGGGTGGCGCTCGTCGAGGTCCAGGGGACCACGGCGTTGACGCGCGAAGCAGAGACCTGGGCACCCGAGTCCCACACGAGGATTGAGCGGTCCTTGCCGGAGTACTCGCCGGAGTTGGCGGCCACTGTGATGACGCGCGGTCCCCACTCGGTTGCGTCGGTCAGGGGGAGCGAAGAGGTGGGGATGCGGATCTCGAAGGAGACCGTGGCACCGCGGACGACGTCGGTGAGCGAGGAGGATGCAGCGTGCGTGGCGTCGGGTTCGTCCTCGGTGAGCGCCGTCGTGAGCGCGGCCACCGAGATCGGCGTCTCGTTGGCGACGAACACCTCGAGGGAGATATTCGCGAGAGTCGTCGGCGAATCGTTGTGAACCGTGCCGGACACGACCACTTCGTTCTCACTCGTCACGACGCGAGGGGAGAGCGAGTTAATCGAGATGACGAGACCGGATGCCTCAGCCGCAGCGCCCATCACCGCGGGGCGCGACGCGTCGGACTGCGAGGCTTCCGCGGGTCGGGGAGCGGCCCCGGCCTCGTGCAGTCCGAGGCCGAAAGGAAGAGCCATCACCGCGCACAGGGCGGCCACCCGCAGCGCGCGCCTAGTCACGGCCATCCCGATACAGCAGGTCCAGGGCGATGCGCACGATGCGACGCTCGTTGGGGTAGGCGAGCTGGCGCGACACGTCGCGCAGCGGCACCCACGCGGCCTCCTCGGCCTCGTGATCCGGATCCCCGTCGACGGTGATCGTGCCGGACTCGTACCCCATCAGGTAGTGGTGGACGACCTTGTGGACGCGGCGGTCGTTGCCGGAGAACCAGTAGTCGATCGACGCGAGGTGGCGGATGATGCGCCCGTGGATGCCCGTTTCCTCGGCCACCTCACGCAGAGCGGCCTGCTGAGGAGTCTCAGAACCCTCGAGGTGGCCCTTGGGCAGGCACCACTCGATGCGGCCCGCCCGATTGCGCCGCGCGATCAACGCCGCATAGGGAATTCCGTCACGCACGTCGACGACGATGCCGCCCGCGCTGGTTTCCGCGGAAATCGGCAGATGAGAACGGCCAGCGCGCACAGAAGCGGACCGACGCGGGGGTCTGGGTACCCCGCCTCGGCGGTCAACTGGACGTGCAGGCATAACTCCACTTTAGCCGGTACGCGGCCCCCGGTAGTCGGCCAGGGCCCTTTCCTGGCATGCTTAAGAGCGATGAGTACCCAGTCAGCTTCTCCGAATAACGGCCCCGTGACCGCGCAAAACGCCGGAACGACGGACATTCCTACCCTCATGGCGAACGCCACGAGGACCTTCGCCGCGCTCCCGCCCGCGATTATGGAACTCGGCACGATTTTTCACGAGGCCGGGGAGGAGCTCGCGCTCGTCGGCGGGCCCGTGCGCGACGCCTTCCTGGGAGTGACCCCGCACGACTTCGATATGACGACCTCCGCGCGCCCCGAGCGCACCGAGGAGCTCCTGGCGACGTGGGGCAACGCGACCTGGGACATCGGCAAGGAGTTCGGCACGATCGGAGGGCGCCGCGGCGACCTGATCGTCGAGGTGACGACCTACCGCACCGACGAGTACGAGATCGGTTCGCGCAAGCCCGAGGTGACTTTCGGCGACACGCTCGAGGGCGACCTGACGCGTCGCGACTTCACGGTCAACGCGATGGCGATGCGCCTGCCGCAGATGGCCCTCGTCGACCCCTGCGGCGGCCTCGCGGACCTCGCGGACGGCAACCTGCGCACCCCCGTGTCCGCCGAGCAGTCCTTCGACGACGATCCGCTGCGCATCATGCGCGCGGCCCGCTTTAGCGCGCAGCTGGGCCTCGACGTCGACATGGATGTCATGAACGCGATGGAAACCATGGCCTCGCGCCTCGAAATCGTCTCGGCCGAGCGCATCCGCGCCGAGCTCGAGCGCCTCATCATCTCGCCCTATCCGCGTCGCGGCATCGAGCTGATGGTCCACACGGGCGTCGCCGACATCGTCCTGCCCGAGGTCGCCGCCCTCGTCTCCACCGTGGACGAGCACAAGCGCCACAAGGACGTCTACGAGCACACCCTCACCGTCGTCGAGCAGGCGATGGACCTGGAGACCGGCCCGGACGGCCCGGTTCCCGCCCCCGACTTCATCCTGCGCTTCGCGGCCCTCATGCACGACGTCGGCAAGCCGGCGACCCGCCGCTTCGAAAAGAACGGCACCGTGTCCTTCCACCACCACGAGATCGTGGGCGCGAAGATGACGCGCAAGCGTATGAAGGCCCTGCACTTCGATAAGGCCACGACCGAGGCCGTGACCACCCTGGTCGCGCTGCACCTGCGCTTCCACGGCTACGGCGAGGCCGCCTGGTCCGATTCCGCGGTGCGCCGTTACGTGGCCGACGCGGGCGACCTCCTCGAGCGCCTCCACCGCCTCACGCGCGCCGACTGCACGACCCGCAACCGCCGCAAGGCCAACTACCTGTCGGCCGCCTACGACGACCTCGAGGCGCGCATCGCCGCCCTGCGCGAGCAGGAGGAACTCGACGCGATCCGCCCCGACCTCGACGGCGACCAGATCATGGAGATCCTCGGGCTGCGTCCCTCGCGCGCCGTCAAGATCGCCCGCGACTACCTGCTCGAGCTGCGCATGGAGCGCGGCCCGCTCGGCGAGGAGGCGGCCCGTCAGGCGCTTCTCGACTGGTGGGCGTCGGAGGACGTGCGCGCCCTCGCCGACGAGTACCAGGCCCAGCAGGCCCACTGGGAGGCCAAGGTCGCGGAAAAGAAGGCCCGCAAGGCAGCCGCGAAGGCCGCCCGCGAAGCCGAGGAGAACTGAGAGCGAGCGCTGAGACGGGTGCGGGGCGACAATCGTCACGCCCGCGCACGGTGCGGTGCTGGGGCCGCCGCCGTACTCTGGGAATAATTCGACTATTTGTTTGTGAGGAGAGTTATCGCATGAGCACGTTCACCCCCGAGAAGGCATCGGCCGATATCGGCGTGTACGGCCTGGGAGTCATGGGCGCAAACCTCGCCCGCAACCTGGCCCGCAACGGCTACGCGACCGCCGTCTTCAACAGGACCCAGGCTCGCACCGAGAAGCTCATGGCCCAACACGGCGACGAGGCGACCTTCGTCCCCGCGTCCAGGCTCGAGGACTTCATCGCCTCCCTGCGCACCCCGCGCGTCGCCATCATGATGGTCCAGGCCGGCCCCTCGACGGACGCCGTCATGGAGCAGCTCGCCGCTCTCATGGACGAGGGCGACATCATCGTCGACTGCGGTAACTCCCTGTTCACCGACACGATCCGCCGCGAGAAGTGGGCGGCCGAACGCGGCCTGCACTTCGTGGGTGCGGGCGTCTCCGGCGGCGAGGAGGGTGCCCTGTGGGGTCCCTCCATCATGCCCGGCGGTACCCCGGCCTCGTACGACCGCCTCGGCCCCATGTTCGAGGCCATCGCCGCCACCTACGACGGCGTGCCCTGCTGCACCTACATTGGCGCGAACGGCGCCGGTCACTTCGTGAAGATGGTGCACAATGGTATCGAGTACGCGGACATGCAGGTCATCGCCGAGGCCTACACCCTCCTGCGCGAGGGCCTGGGTGCCACCCCCGCTGAGATCGCCGACATTTTTGCCGCCTGGAACGAGGGCGAGCTCAACTCCTACCTCATGGAGATCACCGCCGAGGTCCTGCGCCAGGTGGACGCCGAGACCGGCAAGCCCCTCGTTGACCTCATCGTGGACGCCGCCTCGCAGAAGGGCACCGGCAAGTGGACGGTGCAGACCGCCCTCGACCTGGCCGTCCCCGTCACCGCGATCGGCGAGGCCACCTTCGCGCGCGGCGCGTCCTCCGAGCCCGCCCAGCGCGCGGCCGGCCAGGCGCTCGCGGGCAACGCCTCCGCCCTCGTCATCGAGTCGGACGAGGCGCGGGCCGCGTTCATTGAGGACGTCCGCCAGGCGCTCTTCGCCTCCAAGATCGTCGCCTACTCGCAGGGCTTCGACGAGATCGAGGCCGGGGCTGCCGAGTACGAGTGGGGCATCGATAAGGGCGCCCTGGCTCGCATCTGGCGCGCGGGCTGCATCATCCGCGCGGCCTTCCTCGACGACATCACTCGCGCCTACGAGGCCGACCCCGACCTGCCGCTGCTGCTGGCCGCCGAGCCGTTCGCGACCCGCTTCCAGGAGTGCACGCCCGCGCTGCGCCGCGTCGTGGCCCAGGCGGCCCTCGCCGGCGTTCCGATCCCCGTGTTCGCCTCGTCCCTGGCCTACTTCGACCAGATTCGCGCGACGCGCCTGCCGGCTGCCCTCATCCAGGGTCAGCGCGACTTCTTCGGCTCGCACACCTACCACCGGGTCGACAAGGAGGGTGTCTTCCACACCCTGTGGGCGGTGCCGGGTCGTCCCGAGGAACAGTGGTCCTGATCTGAAGAGACGGAAGGTTCTCTAGCAGCGGGTGGGTGCGCGGTGAGCGCACCCACCCGCTGTGTTGCGGACCATACTTTGGGGTTCTTTCAGGAAACACCGTTAGGCTAGGAACATAACAATCCGCTGAAAGGGCGAATACGTGGCTACTAACAACGGACGGTCCGACTGGAACGACATCATCGAGCCTGGCGGCTCGGGCGCGTCGCACCGCGACGCCCTGCCCTCGCGGCGCGCGACGCGCGCCGCCGCTTCGTCGCGTGCTTCCAAGAAGGCCGCCACGGCCTCGTCGGCCGGTAAGAAGGGCCCCGCGAAGAAGAAATTCCGGTGGGCCAAGCGCATCGGGTTTGGAATTCTGACCATCTTCCTGGGCGTGTTCATTGCTGGCATGGCCGTGTTCCTGTACCTCTACAACACGCTGACGGTGCCCGCGCCGGACGATCTGGCCCTCGCGCAGAAGACGACCGTCTACTACGCCGATGGCACGACCGAGATGGGTACCCTGGGTGAGATCAATCGTCAGATCATCGACACGACGAAGCTGCCCGACTATGTGCCCAAGACGATCGTCGCCTCCGAGGACCGCACGTTCTACACGAACAATGGCGTCGACCTGAAAGGCATCCTCCGCGCGCTCGTGAACAACCTGCGTGGCGGTGCTCGCCAGGGCGGATCGACCCTCACCCAGCAGTACGTGGAGCGCTACTACATGGGTGAAACCACGTCTTATACGGGCAAGCTCAAGGAAGCCGTCCTGGCGATCAAGATCAACCGTGAGAAGTCCAAGGACGAGGTCATTGGCGCCTACATGAACACGATCTACTTCGGTCGTGGCGCGTACGGCATCGACGCCGCTGCCCAGGCCTACTTCGGCCACGGCGCGGACCAGCTCACTCTGTCCGAGTCGGCGCTCCTCGCGGCCGTCATCCCCGCGCCCTCCGCGTGGGACCCCGCCGTCAACCCCGACAAGGCGAAGGAGCGCTGGGAGCGCGACCTGAACCTCATGCTGGAGGACGGCTGGATTACTCAGGCGCAGCACGACTCCGCGGTCTTCCCCGAGACGATTGACCCCGACACCCTCAACAGTGAGTCGATGAGTGGCACGACGGGCTACCTGATGGCTCAGGTCAAGTCGGAGCTCATCGCCTCCGGCCAGTTCGACGAGGACAAGATCAGCCAGGGTGGCCTGCGCATCACCTCGACGATCGTCAAGGAACACCAGGATCAGGCCGTTGCCGCCGCCGAGGGCATGAACGATGTCGACGGTTGGGATCCCACGTACCAGCACGTCGCCCTCTCCTCTATGGACCCGGCCACGGGCGAGATCCTCGCTGAGTATGCGGGTGCGGATTTCGAGAAGCGCCAGCAGAACGCCGTCACGCAGGACATCGCGATGGCCGGCTCGTCCTTCAAGCCCTTCGCTCTCCTCGCGAACGCGCGCGTGGGTGGCAGCGTCTACGACACCTACTCGGGCAAGTCTCCCCAGTACTTCCGAGGCATGGGAACCCCCGTCACCAACGACGGCGGCTACTCCTTCGGCAACGTCACCCTCGTGAAGGCGACCGCCTACTCGATGAACACGGTGTTCGTGGGCCTCAATGACGACGTGGAGCCGGAGAACACGCTGAAGGCGGCCATCGACGCGGGTATTCCCGAGGACACGGTGGGCCTGAACGAGGAGCTGCTCAACGTGCTGGGCCCCTCCTCGCCGCACAACATCGACCTGACGACCGCCTACTCGACGATCGCGAACGGTGGCGAGCGCGTCACCGCCCACATCGTCAAGAAGGTCGAGGACTCGAACAACAAGCTGCTCTACAGCGGGGACGTGGCCCCCAAGCGCGTGTTCGAGGTCGAGGAAGTTTCCTCCATCATGCCGGCCCTCGAGGCCGTCACGAGCGGTGATGGTACGGCCAGCCGCGTCGACGCCTCGATTCCGCGACTGACGACTGCGGGCAAGACCGGTACCTCCTCCGACCAGCTCTCCGCGCAGTTCGTGGGCTTCGTGCCCGGCATGGTCACGGCCGTGTCGATGTACCAGTCCGACGACGCGGGCAACTCGGTGCCGCTGGACGACGTGGGTGGCCTGGACCAGTTCCATGGCGGCGACTGGCCCGTGGACGTGTGGATCGACTACATGAAGCCCGCGACTGCGAACCTGTCGGGCGACGACTTCACGTGGAAGGTTGCGTCCAACCGCAAGGTGCAGAACAACGCGCCCACGCCCGTGCCGAGCGCGACGAGCGAGGCCCCGCAGTCTGCTCCGGCGCCCACCGAGACGCCTACCCCGACGGAGACCCCGTCCGCCGAGCCCACCGAGGGTTCGGAGAACGGCAACAACGGGAACGGCAACAACGGCAATGGGAACGGTTCCAACAATGGGAACGGGAACAATGGCAATGGTTCCAACAACGGCAACGGTTCCAACAATGGGAACGGGAACAACGGCGGCAACAACAATGGCGGCCGAAGAAACTAGCCGAGCGTCCTAGCGCCACGCCTGCGGGCCCCGAGGGTATCCTCGGGGCCCGCAGGCGTGTGGGAGCCGTTGTGAGCCTCGTTCGTTCAGCCTTCAATGCGCGACGCGGTCTCGCCGCCGTGGCTGAGAGGTGGGAGGGGGCCGTCGATTTCGATGGGGACCCTTTCAATCGAGCCATCGGGGTGCTTGGCGTAGCGTCCGAGCCAGCGCCACGCGTAGGGGCTGGCGCCGATTACTTGTGTCTGATCAGTGCTTAGGACAGCGCACTCTCCCTTGGAGAGACCGGTGATCGTGAAGCGAACCTGTTTGCCGGTGGTGGCGTCCCAGATTTGAGCCATGCCGCTGCGTGATGCTGTGAGGATGTGGGTGCCGTCGGGTGACCACGCCACTGCAGTGATTCGATCCGTGTCTGCGACTCTGAGTGTTTGTGTGTTGTCTCCGGTGGTG
>NZ_JAPWAH010000030.1:0-15465 GCF_041432835.1 Pauljensenia sp. 20925_1_27 | reverse complement strand
CCGGCCCACACGCCCACAGTCAAGCAGCCCACGCGCCCGCCGCACACAGCTGCGCGCACGCGCAGGTCAGGCCGCGTCGATCATCCCACATGGGACACGCGTGCCAGGGGAGCCCGCCCGGGCCTCGTCAGTGAGACACTAGAGATTCAGCATCCCGCCAAGCAGGAAGGATCATCATGGGCATCGTCGTCTACTTCTCGTCGGCGACGGGCAACACCCGCCGTTTCGTTGAAAAGCTCGGCCTCCCGGCGGCGCGAATCCCGTTGCTCCCTAAAGATGAACCCCTGCACGTGACCGACGAGTACGTGCTCGTTGTACCCACCTACGGCGGCGGAAATATCAAGGGAGCGGTGCCTAAGCAGGTCATCAAGTTCCTCAACGACCCCGACAATCGGGCCCTGTGCAGGGGTGTCATCTCGTCGGGAAACACTAACTTCGGCAAGGCCTACTGCATCGCGGGCGACATCATCGCGGCCAAGCTGGGGGTCCCCCACATGTATAAGTTCGAGCTCCTCGGCACGCCCGAGGACGTCTCCAGAGTTCGCGAAGGACTGGAACAGTTTTGGCAGAAAACTACACCGACACAGGCGTAGAGGACGCTCCCTCCCCGGAGCTGGACTACCACGCGCTGAACGCGCAGCTTAACCTGTACGACGCGAACGGACATATTCAGTTCGACGCGGACCGTAAGGCCGCTCGCCAGTACTTCCTGCAGCACGTCAACCAGAACACGGTGTTCTTCCACGACCTGGAAGAGAAGCTGAAGTACCTGGTGGACGAGGGCTACTACGAGAAGCACGTCCTGGATCAGTACGACTTCGCGGACATCAAGGAGCTGTACAAGCAGGCCTACGCCCACAAGTTCCGCTTCCCGACGTTCCTGGGCGCGTTCAAGTACTACACGTCGTACACGCTCAAGACCTTCGACGGTAAGCGCTACCTGGAGCGCTTCGAGGATCGCGTCGCCATGGTGTCGCTGTACCTGGCGCGCGGCGACATTGAGCTGGCTCGCAGCTTCGTCGATGAGATCATGACGGGCCGCTTCCAGCCGGCCACCCCGACGTTCCTCAACGCCGGCAAGGCGGCGCGCGGCGAGCTGGTCTCCTGCTTCCTGCTGCGCATCGAGGACAACATGGAGTCGATCGCGCGAGGCATCAACTCCGCGCTGCAGCTGTCCAAGCGTGGCGGCGGCGTCGCCCTGCAGCTGACGAACCTGCGCGAGTCGGGCGCCCCGATCAAGAAGATTCAGAACCAGTCCAGCGGCGTCGTGCCCGTCATGAAGCTGCTGGAGGATTCCTTCTCCTACGCGAACCAGCTGGGCGCGCGTCAGGGCGCGGGTGCCGTGTACCTGCACGCGCACCACCCGGACATCATGCAGTTCCTGGACACGAAGCGTGAGAACGCGGACGAGAAGATCCGTATTAAGACGCTGTCCCTGGGCGTCGTCATCCCGGACATCACGTTCGAGCTGGCCCGCAAGAACGAGGACATGTACCTGTTCAGCCCCTACGACGTGGAGCGCGTGTACGGCGTGCCCTTCTCCGAGATTTCGGTGACGGAGAAGTACCACGAGATGGTGGATGACGGCCGTATCCACAAGAAGAAGATCAACGCGCGTCGCTTCTTCCAGACGATCGCGGAGATCCAGTTCGAGTCCGGCTACCCCTACATCGTCTTCGAGGACACGGTGAACAAGGCGAACCCGATCAAGGGTCGCATCACCATGTCGAACCTGTGCTCGGAGATCCTGCAGGTGTCCGAGGCCTCGACCTACAACGACGACCTGTCGTACTCGCATGTCGGTAAGGACATCTCCTGCAACCTGGGTTCGCTCAACATCGCGAAGACCATGGATTCCCCGAACTTCTCCAAGACGATCGAGATGGCGATCCGCGGTCTGACGGCCGTCTCCGACCTGTCGGATATCGGCTCGGTGCCGTCGATTGCTCGCGGCAACGCGATGAGCCACGCGATTGGCCTGGGCCAGATGAACCTGCACGGGTACCTGGCGCGCGAGCACGTGCACTACGGTTCCGAGGAGGCGCTCGACTTCACGAATATGTACTTCATGACGGTCCTGTTCGAGGCCATCAAGGCCTCGTGCAAGATCGCCCGCGAGCGCGGGGAGACCTTCGAGGGCTTCGAGGACTCCGCGTACGCGTCGGGCGAGTTCTTCCGCAAGTACATTGACGAGGAGTGGGCGCCCACCACGGATAAGTGCCGTGAGCTGCTCGCCGCCTCGTCGATCAAGGTCCCGACCCGGGCGGACTGGGAGGCCCTGGCCGCCGATGTCGCGAAGTACGGCATGTACAACCAGAACCTGCAGGCGGTGCCTCCGACGGGTTCCATCTCGTACATCAATAACTCGACGTCGTCGATTCACCCGATCGTGTCCCGCGTGGAGATCCGCAAGGAAGGCAAGATCGGCCGCGTCTACTACCCGGCGCCCTACATGTCGAACGAGAACCTGGAGTACTACCAGGACGCGTACGAGATCGGCCCGGAGAAGATCATCGACACCTACGCGGTGGCCACGCAGCACGTGGATCAGGGCCTGTCGCTCACGCTGTTCTACCCGGACACGGTGACGACGCGCGACCTGAACAAGTCCTACATTTACGCGTGGAGGAAGGGCATTAAGACCCTGTACTACATGCGCCTGCGTCAGATGGCCTTGGAGGGGACCGAGGTCGAAGGCTGCGTGTCCTGCATGCTGTGACGTCACACCCGTGTGTCGGGTGGTGCGGGGGTCGGGAAACCGGCCCCCGCGCCGTTTTATGGGGGACGAGGCCGGGGCTGAGTTCCCGGGGGATACGGGCGTCGTGGCGGGTGTGAGCCTCGCCGTTTTTTCGGATTTGGGAAGGCGCTCGTATGATGTGGGGGTATATCCCCTCACATTTTCTCGGAGCAAGCGATGAGTGATCTGACGAACCCCTACGGCGTCGGTGGGGCGAGCCAAGGCGGCTATGGCCAGCAGGACGCGTACGGTGCTCAGTCGGCATACGGGTCCCAGGCCTCGTATGGGGGGCAGGCCCCGTACGGCGCGGGGCAGCCTCCGTACGGTGGAGGGCCGGGCATGCCGGGCTACGGTCAGCCGCAGGGGTACGGTCAGTCCGTGTATGGGAGCTTCGCGTACAGCTTGAACCCCGCCGTTGAGCGTGTGCGTTCGAACGCATCGATGGTTCGTATCATGGCGTTCATCAGCTTCGCCACCCTCGGGCCGATTCTCTCGATCGGCGCGTGGGTCTGGGGTGGCATGCTCATGTCCGAGGCGCAGGGTCTCAACGCTCCCATGGACGTGATGAATGATGTCAGTGGCGCTCGAAAGATCGCGATGATCTGCAGCATCGTAGAGATTGTTGGCCTCGTGCTTCTGATTATCCTCGTCATCGTCCTCCCCAATCTGCTGCTCTTCATCGCGGGCGATTCGGGCTACTGATCCGTGTGCGCGATGGAGGCGGGCGTCCTTGGTTGAGTGCTCGCCGTTGCAGGGACGAGCTGTGGCGCGATTCTCTTCCGTCCCGATGGTTATTGACTCAGTCATGCGTGCGCTAGGATGAGCCGCGTAACTAATACCTATTCCATTCGGAGTATCCCATGAGTGATCCCAACAACCAGTACCCCGCCTTCGACCAGTCCCCCTACGGCCAGGCCTCCTACGGTCAGGCCCCGCAGGGTGCGTACGGCCAGGCGCAGCCCGGCTACGGCCAGGCCCCCCAGGTCGCGTACGGCCAGGCGTACATGTTGAACCCGGCCCTGGAGAAGATCCGCTCGAACGCCTCGAACGTTCGTCTCTTCTCCTTCCTGAGCTTCGTCCTCGGCGGTATTTTTCTGTCCGGCGGCATGTGGTTCTGGGCGAACAGCATGATGTCTGAGGCTCAGAGCCTCGGTGCGCCGCTCGATATTACGACGGATCTGGCGAGTGCACGTAACACCGCGAAGATCTGCTCGATCATCCACATTGTCCTCATCGTGGCGGTCGTGGCGTTCTACGCCATCGCCATCATTTCTGTCATCGCGGCCGGTGGCTCACGCTACTGAGTTCTTAGCGTGTGGGGTCCGGATCGCCTCTCGATCCGGACCCCACACGTGTTTGTGCGAGCATCCTGTTAGGATGCCTGTTGTATTGACCGGAAAGAAAAATTGGAGCGTTCCGTGAGCGATCCCCTGAACCCTACCCCTGCGGATTCCGCCACCCAGCCTTATGCTGCCCCTTCGCCGTACGCGCCCGAGGGTACCGGCAGCGCGTCGTATGCTGCGTCGGCCCAGGGCCAGCAGCCTCAGTTTGGCCAGCCCGGCGCTGATCAGTTTGGCCAGCCCGGAGCAGACCAGTACGCGCAGTACGGCCAGGGATCCCAGGCCTCGTACGGCCAGCCCCAGCCGGCATACGGCCAGCCGGCATACGGCCAGCCGGCATACGGCCAGCCGGCATACGGCCAGCCGGCATACGGTCAGCCCGTGTACGGCCAGCCGATGTACACCTCGCCCGCATCCACGCAGTTCGACAGTTTGCGTACCCAAGCGATCATCGCGATCGTTCTGTCAGTTATCAGCTGGTTCATCTTTTGGCTCCTCCTGTCGATCCCGTCGGTGATCTGGTCCTTCATCATCGACTCCAACGCCAAGAATCAGGGCGCGCCGCAGAACATCCTGAGCGTGACGAAGGCCGCGAAGATCGTCTCGATCATCATGGTGTCCATCCAGGCCTTCTTCATCATTCTCTGGGTTATCGTCGCTCTCCTCGACTGACGCCACCGTGAGAGTCACTCGACAGTGCTGACTCCTCACACACCGGAGCCTGTAGGAACGGTGATGCCGTTCCCGCAGGCTCCACCTGTATTCTTGAGGGTATGACTCCCCGATACGAAGCACCCTCGCGCTCGACGTCCGGCACCGACGCAGACCTTCTCGACCAGCTGCGACACGCGGACGGACGCCCCTACGGCTTCTACAAGAACGCCCTCGGTGCCTGGGATTACGGGGACTTCACCCTCGCGATCGATCACGTGCAGGCCGACCCCTACGCCCCGCCCTCGTCCCTGCGCGCCTACGCGACCCCCGAGGCGATGGGACTGCCCGAGGCCGCCCTGGCCTCGTCCGACGCGCGCCTAGCCGCCGCGGACTTTATCGCCCGCTCCTTCGACGAGGCCATCCGCGCCCGCGGAGCGCGCGACGTGTCGATCGCCCGCGCCGGCGCCCTCATCCTCCAGCGCTCCTACGCCACCGTCCTGCCCGACCGCGTCGAGGTCCGCTTCCAGGTCAAGCTCCCCGCCCGCGGACGCACGATCCTCGGCAAGAGCGCCGCCCGCCTCTTCGACGTGGACGTGCCCAACATCGTCATGGACTGCTTCGACTTCGTGTCCGAGGACCCGGACACGACCCGCAAGCGCTCCCGCCTCCTCGGCCACGTCGCCGCCTACGAGGACTACCGCGCCCTCCAGGGGATCCTCGAGGAGCGCGGGTGGGTGTCCTTCGTCGCCGACGACGCCCTGCTGGCGCGCCGCTCCGGCATCTCCGAAACGCCGCTGACCGGCGACGGCGTCGTCGCCTTTTCCGCCCCCGAGTCCCTGCGCGCCACCGTCACCCTGCCCCACGCCGGCGAGGTGAGTGGCATGGCGATCCCCCCGGGCCTGACCCTCATCGTCGGCGGCGGCTACCACGGCAAATCCACGCTCCTTGAGGCCATCGCCCAAGGCGTCTACGCGCACATCCCCGGCGACGGCCGCGAACTCGTCGCCACCGACCCCACCGCCACGAAGGTGCGCGCCGCCGACGGGCGAGCCGTCACCGGCGTCGACATCTCACCGTTCATCACCCACCTGCCCGGCGGCGCCGACACCACGTCCTTCTCCACCGAAAACGCGTCCGGCTCCACCTCGCAGGCCGCCTCCATCATCGAATCCCTCGAGCTGGGCGCGCGCACGCTCCTCATCGACGAAGACACCTCCGCGACCAACCTCCTCATCCGCGACACGCGCATGCGCGACCTCGTCGCCGCCGAGAAGGAACCCATCACGCCCCTCGTCGACCGCGTCACCTCCCTCACCGAGGCCGGGGTCTCCCTCATCATGGTCGTCGGCGGCTCCGGCGCCTTCCTCGACGCCGCCGACCGGGTCCTCATGATGGACAACTACCACTGCCTCGACGTCACCTCCCGCGCGCGCACGGTCGTCGCCGACCTGCCGCGCCCCCGCACCGACGCCCCCACCAGCTGGGAGGCGGCGCCCCGCGTGCCCGCCGCGAAAGCCCGCGTGGACCGCCCGCGCACCAAGGCCTCGGGCACGACCGTGCTGACCATCGACCGGTCGACCGTCGACATTTCTGACGTCGCCGGAGTCGTCGACCCCGGGCAGGCCGAGGCTATCGCCTGGTGCGTGCGCGGCGTCCTCGAGGAGATGGCCGGCAAGCAGTCGATGCCCGACCTCATGGCCAAGCTCGGACGGCGCCTCGCCTCCGAGGGGCTGGACGCCGTCTGCAAGTTCGGCGCGCGCCCCTACCCGGCGTTCCTGGCGCGCCCACGCCTCATCGACGTGGGCGCCGCCATCAACCGCTACCGCGGCCTGTCCCTGCGCGAGCCGCGCGGCGAGGCCTCCGAGTCGTAGTCATTGTCGGGCGCCTGCTGGGCCGGGCTGCTTGTAGCCCCACGGGTGTTCCGGACGCCGGTGGTGGGGGTTTTGCACTACACGAAGCCTGCTGGCGGCGTGTCGTCGGCGTGTCGGGGTCCTAATGATGCAATTCCCCCCGTGGGGTGATGCCGGGCAGATTCGAAAGCCGGGCTGTATGTTGTGCGCCGAGCAATTTCGCATGCAATTCCCCTGTGACTATTTCAGGATTTGAATTGGCGTCGTTGGAATTGCAACGATTCTGGCTGTTATTGAAATTTCATGCAATCGAATTGCATGCGACTTTTCTGGGGGCAGGCCCGCAGCCCGCGGGCGGCGTGGTCAGGACCAGCAACTCCGCAGGCGCATAACCGGAATTTCAACGGGTGCACCCCCGGGGTGGAGCGACCGGGAGACCCCGAGGACGCCCCGGGTGGTCTCGGGGATGAATCAGGGGAAACCTCCGTAGCGGTGACGCACGCCGCAGGCGCACGATGGATGCATGAACACGAATACAACAATCGCGCAGGCCCCCGCGGCCGACCAAGAGGCCCCGGCCTCGTCCATCGTCCGACTCCAGGACGTCTCCAAGATCTACGGAAGCGGCGACGCACAGGTGCGCGCCCTCGACGACGTGAGCGTCGGCTTCGGCGCCGGCGAATTCACCGCCATCATGGGCCCCTCCGGCTCCGGCAAGTCCACGATGATGCACATCCTCGCCGGCCTCGACGCCCCCACCTCCGGGCACGTCTTCGTCGAAGATACCGACATCACCACCCTGAAAGACACCGCGCTCACCAAGCTGCGCCGCGACCGCATCGGCTTCGTGTTCCAGTCCTTCAACCTGGTACCCACCCTGGATGCGCGCGCCAACATCCTCCTGCCCATGCGCCTGGCCGGGGCCACCCCCGAGAAGGAATGGTTCGACCTCATCGTCAACTCCCTGGGCATCGCGGACCGCCTGAGCCACCGCCCCTCCGAAATGTCCGGCGGCCAGCAGCAGCGCGTCGCCGTCGCCCGCGCCCTCATGAGCCGCCCCGCCGTCATCGTCGCGGACGAACCCACCGGCAACCTCGACTCCCATTCCACCGACGAGGTCATGGACCTGCTGCGCCGCGCCGTCGATGAACTCGGCCAGAGCGTCATCATGGTCACCCACGACACCGCCACCGCCGCCTACGCGGACCGCGTCCTCGTGTGCCGAGACGGCCGCATTGTCTCCGACCTGCGCGACATCACCGCCGACAACCTGACCGCGGCGCTGCGCTGAACGCGCGCCCACACCCCAAGGCTCATCCCATGTCTGCAACAAACTCCCTCCTGAGCGCCAACCTGCGCTCCCACGGCCGCCGCTACATCTCCACCGGCCTGGCCGTCGCCATCTCCACGGCCTTCATCGTCATCACCCTCATCGTCATGACGGCAATGACCTCGGGCCTGACCTCCAGCGTCTACAGCCAGTACCGAGGCGGCACGATCGTCGTCTCCCAAAACGACGACGCGCCCGAAGGCGCCATTGAGAGCGCCGAAAAAGCCCTGAGCGCAACTAGCGGCGTCACCGCCATCAAGCACATGGCCCAGTGGCCCGCCGACGCTCAAACCGACGCGACGCGCGCCGGCCTCTACGTGTCGCCGCTGGCCCCTAAGCCCTTCGCGGACCTCGACCTGAGCGCCGGAACCGCCCCGACCGCCGACGACCAGATCGTCATCCCGGAGCACACGGCCTTGACCCTCTCGCTGAAGGTCGGTGACACCGTCCGTGTGCGCGCCGGATTCACCGAGGGCGACTACCGCACCCTCACCATCGTCGGCACCACCCGCTCGAACACCATCAGCATGGGCGTGCCCGCCAGCTACGTGACCGACGGCGGATTCTCCGCGATCTTCGGAACGACCGCCTCCGGGAAGTTCATCGTCGCGACGTCCGGTTCGGATGCGGACAGCAACGCAAACCCTCCCAGCGCCACCCAGGACGAATGGGTGGCGAGGGCGAACTCCGCTTTGAGTGGAGTCTCGGGCGTGACCGTCACCAGCGTGCACAAGGCAATCCAGGACGACCTCAACCAGGCGCGCCTGGGAGCGTCCATGACGATGGGAATCATGCTGATCTTCCCCGCGATCGCGGCGCTCGTGGCCTCTATCGTCGTCTCCTCGACATTCCGCGTGGTGCTCACGCAGCGCACCCGCGAACTGGCGCTGCTGCGCACGCTGGGAGCGACCAGGCGACAGGTCCGCTCGCTCGTGACTCGCGAGGCCCTCGCGATCGGAGCGATCTCATCCGCGATTGGCGTCGCGCTCGGCTGGCTGATTGGCGCGCTCGCGGAGGCGGGCACCGGCCTGGCCTCTAGCGTCGTCGCGGCGCTGGCGGGGGCCTCCGTCTGGCAGCTCGTCCTCACGTGGCTAGGCGCCACCCTGTTCACGACCCTCGTCGGCGTCTTCCCGGCCCGCGCCGCCTCCCGCGTCGCGCCCGTCGCCGCCCTCGCCCCCGTGAACGAGGCCGGGGCCGCCGCCCGGAAGAAGCACACCGTCCGCTTCGTCATCGGCGCGCTCATCGCGGTGGCCGGGTGCGCTTCGGTGGCCCTCGCGTGGCGCTCGGATAGCGGCGGCACGAAATTCCTCGGGGCTTTCGGCGGGTCACTCCTGGCCCTCCTCGGCGCGCTGCTCGTCGCCTCGGTGCTGCTGCCCGCCCTCACCCGCGCGTTCGGCTCGGCCTTCCCCGGCACCCTGTCCGCCATGGCCCGCGAGAACACGATGCGCAACCCCGGCCGCACCTCCGCGACCGGCACCGCGATCATCATCGGCGTGACCCTCGTCGTCACCATCATCGTCGGTGCCGCATCCGTGCGCACCACCCTCACCAACGCCGTGAACGACGCGCGCCCCTTCGACCTCATGGCGGTGTCCACTGATGGGGCGATCACCGACGACCAGCAGGCCGCCATCGCGGCCACCGACGGCGTCGCCGCCACCGTCGCCCAGTACGCCGCCCCCGGAACCCTGACGACCACCTCGGGCGCGCCCGCCTACGCCGGGCCCGAGGGGGCGGGATCGGAGGACGAGGCCCAGGCCTCGTCGGTCATGATCACCGGAGAACCCGACTACACGGGCGTCACCCACTCGACCGTCACCCAGCTGGGTGATAACCAGGTGCGCGTCGGCGACGAGGCCCTGGCCGGGCAGACGCTGCGCCTGTGCGCCGACACGTGCGTGGACCTGAGCGCCGTGTACGACAAGAACGGCAGCGTCGGGCAGGCCCAGGTCTCCGAGAAGACCCTGCGATCCATCGCGTCTTCGCTCGAGCGTCAGGCTATCATCATCAAGATGGCCGACGGGGCCGACGCCGAGACCGTCCAGGCCGCGCTGCTCAAGGACTCTCACCTGAGTGTCAATGGCTCCGCGCTGGAGCGCCAGATGTATACGAAGATCATCGACCGGCTGATGCTCGTCCTCGTCGGACTGCTGGGTGTCTCCGTCCTCGTGTCCCTGGTGGGCGTGGCCAACACGCTGTCCCTGTCGGTCGCCGAACGCACCCGCGAAAACGGGCTGCTGCGGGCCCTCGGCCTGACGCGACGCCAGATGAAGAGCCTCCTCGCCCTCGAGGCGCTGTTCCTCTCACTGACCGGCGCGCTCATCGGCGTCGGCATGGGCGTCGCCTTCGGGTGGGTTGGCGTCATGAGCCTGCCGATTGACGGGGCCACCCCCGTGCTGAGCGTGCCGTGGCTGCAGCTGGTCGGCGTGTGCGTCGTCGCCATCGTGTCCGCGCTGATCGCCTCCTGGCTGCCCGGCCGCCGGGCCGCGAAGGTCAGCCCCTCGGAGGCGCTGGCGACGGAGTGAATCCTTGCTGATCAACGGGTGTTGATGGGTGTTGATGACGGGTGGGGTGCCGGAAGGCGCCCCACCCGTTGTTATCGGTCCTCACTTGCCCGACCGTTGGCGTGTGGGGCCGACTGCGCCGTGGGCGGCGGCCCGGCCAGGCTTTGGGTTGCTGCATGTTGTCCAGTTCTGGCTGTCAATCATTAATGTCGCATGCAATTCCCCTGAGTGTATTTCAGGTATTGAAATCTAATCGTTGATATTCTGCGGTTTTTGAGCTTTCGTTGGATCGTGCCGCGGGGGAATTGCATGCGAAATTTGGCTGGCGCTAGCCGTGCCAACCCGTGCTGGTCCCGCCGCCGCCCGCCGGCACTGCGGCGGGTTCCTGCGGCTCCTTGGGTGTCTTCCGCTCCAGACCGGTGGTGCCTGGAGTGCTGTTGTGTCGGCTAGCTCGATTTCTGCCTCGTGTTCGGTACAAAATTCTCCCTGCTCGGCTTCATGGTGGTGAAAACGGTACAAAACTCTCCCTGCATGCGCGGATTGCGCCAAATTGGGCCATTTCGGGTGAGCGGGGAGAGTTTTGTACCGGAAATACGGTGAGGGCGGGTGAGCGGGGAGAGTTTTGTACCGGAAATGCGGTGAGAGGGGCGTGCTGGGTGGCTCGGTGTGTCGGATCGAAGCCTGGCCGAGCCCTGCCATAGCCCGCGGGCACTGGGGGCGGGCCTTCCGGGACCGCTGGTGCGCTCCACGCCGGTGGTGGTGGGGGTTTTGCGCCATTCGAAACGCTGCGTCGGCGTGTCGCCGGCGTGTCGGACCCCCGTGTGGCGCAATTCCCCCCGATCGGTGACGACGAGGCCGCAACTTGAGGCGGTGCGGCTGCGAAACTGGAGATCCATCGGGCGAAAAACGCTGAAAACAGGCTGTTTGAGGTGAATGGGTCTGCGCTTTGGTGGAGTTGGCGGGTGTGGACGCATCGATTGCGCTATTCGGCGCTGCAGGCGCGGCGGATGCGAGTCGGATCTGGCAGCTGGGCCCCACTACTGGCACCCGTAACCCGCTCATGCGCAGCTAAACCCCATTGGTGGCATGGTGGGCAGCCTGCCCACGCAACCACCTATCGGGTTAACGTGCGCAGGAAAGGGTCCAGGCCGCCACCTATCGGGTTAACGTGCGAGATCAGTAATTTCGCATGCAATTCCCCTGAGTGTATTTCAGGCTTTGAAATCAGATTATTGGGATTCCGCGGTTTTTGAGCTTACGTCGATTGATGCCGCGGGGGAATTGCATGCGACTTTTGTCTGGCACTGGCCCCGCCACCGGCCGTCACCCACGGACGCCGTGGCTAGGCACCGCGAAGAAGCCCTCCAGCGAGGGCTCGCCGCGCCTCAGCACTCCACGACGTTGACGGCCAGGCCGCCCTCGGACGTCTCCTTGTACTTCGAGAGCATGTCGTTGCCGGTCTGGCGCATCGTCTCGATGACGACGTCCAGGCTCACCGTGTGGCGGCCGTCGCCCCACAGGGCCATGCGCGCCGCGTTGATTGCCTTGACGGCCGCGATCGCGTTGCGCTCGATGCACGGCACCTGTACGAGGCCCGCCACCGGGTCGCACGTGAGGCCCAGCGAGTGCTCCATCGCGATCTCCGCCGCGTTCTCGACCTGCTGCGGGGTGCCGCCGAGGGCTTGCGCCAGGCCGGCGGCCGCCATCGCCGAGGCCGACCCGACCTCGCCCTGGCAGCCGACCTCGGCACCCGCGATGGACGCGTTCGTCTTAATAAGGGCGCCGATCGCCGTCGCCGCCAGCAGGAAGTCGTGCACGAGGGCGCGGCGGCGAGCCGCGCACGCCTCGGGCGAGGCGGGATCATCCGAGCAAGCCTTGGAGGAGTCCGCCGTCATGCGGATGTGCGCCAGTGGGGTGACCGCGCCGTCCTCGGTCTCAGGCCCTGCCGCCACGCCGGGCGTCGACCCCGTCTCCGGGCAGTGCGTCACCAGGTAGCCCAGGACCGCGGGGATGACGCCGGCCGCGCCGTTCGTCGGTGCCGTCACGACGCGGTGGCCGGCCGCGTTCTCCTCGTTGACGGCCAGGGCAAAGAGGTTCACCCAGTCCATCGCTCGCATTGGGTCGGCAACCGTCGACACCCAGGCGCGCGCGGGGGAGCGCACACCGTCCGCAGGAGATGCGCCTGAGGAGGCCCCGGCCTCGTCCGACGAAGAAGATGGGCCCGTCAGGCGCTCCGCGAGCTGGCCGGCGAGTGCGCGGGCGCGTCGCGGCACGTCCAAGCCGCCCGGCAGGATGCCCGCCGCCGACGTGCCGGCATCCACGCAGTCGAACATCGTGTCGGCGATGCGATCCAGGTAGGCGTCGACGGTCTCGCGGGGGCGCACCGCCTCCTCGTTCGTGCGCACGAGGTCCGCGATGCTCAGGCCGGACGCGTCGCACACGGCAAGCAGCTGCGCGCCCGACGCGAACGGGTGCGGCGCGGGAACGTCGATGCCGACGCCCGCCTGGCTCGTCGCGAGCGAGGACACCTCCGGGTTTTGCGGGTCGTCATTCGTCTGGATCATGACGAAGCCGCCGCCCACCGAATAATAGGTGCGCTCCAGGATGGTGGCGCCGTCCTCGTCGGAAGCCGTGATCGTCAGCGCGTTCACGTGATAGGGCAGGACCGTGCGCGGTACGAAACGCACGTCCTCGGCGATGTTGAGGGGGACCTGCGTGCCACTCGGCAGCGTCAGCATGCCCGACGAGGCCAGGGCCGGCAGGATGGACTCCACCGTCTCGATATCCACCGTCTCCGGGTCGTAACCAGCCAGGCCGAGGAGGACCGCGCGGTCCGTCGAGTGGCCGCGGCCCGTCGCGCCCAGCGACCCGAACAGGTCAATCGTGATGTGTGACGGCGGCTTCAGCGTCGTCAGCTCCGTCGTGAACGCCAGGCCCGCGCGCATTGGACCCACCGTGTGCGACGAAGACGGCCCGATACCAATGCGGAACATGTCGAAGACCGACAGCGGGTGCGGCGCATCGTGTGCGGCAACCTCGCCCGAGACGATAGCTGCGGGCGTGGGGCGCGACGGGTCGTACGTCGTGACAGACGTGCCGAGGGTGACGGGGCGAAGATCCATGGGGACTATTGTGCAGTAGCCGCCGTGGGGGCTGCCTGTTGTGGCCCGCCTGCTTTCCGGCCGCCGCGTGGCCTGCCCGCCCGCTCGCCGTCCGCGCCGCGAGCTTCGCTCGGCGCGTCGTCTCGAAGCCCGGCCAGGCCCCGCAGGCCCCGCGGCGGCCTCCAATCGGGCCCTGGCCCTGCCGCCGCCCTCCGGCACCGCGGCCAGGCCCCGCAGGCCACGCGGCGGCCTCCGGGCGGGGCTTGGTGCGCGTGTGCTCGCCCTGGCCCTGCCGCCGCATTCCGCGTGGGGTATGCGGAGAGTGTGGGCGTATCCGGATAAGTTGTCGCTATCCGGATAGGTTATGCGCATCCGGATAGGTTATTAAGCTATCCGGATCTTCGTTACCTATCCGGATGTTTGTTACCTATCCGGATGTGTTGCAGCCTGGGCTCGGTGGCCTCCGTGAGGGGTGGCCACTTGCCCTGCGACCTCAGGCGCAGCAGTTTCGCATGCAATTCCCCCTGAGTATCGTGCTTGTTCGCATCACTTCGTATAGTTGAGTCACTCCTGTTCGGAAATTGCATGCGACTTTGGCGCGGGCGGGTGACGGCGCAGGCGCGGGGTGTGGCGCGGGGTGTGGCGCGGGGTGTGGCGCGGGGCATGTAGCAGTGGGGAAAAGTTCGAGGGCGGATGACAGGGGAAAAGGTATCCCTTGTGGTACTTGACGCTATGGGAGTGACACCAGTGCGAAAATAGGACCTTCGGTTGGTTGTCGCGGATGTGTCAAGTACAGTCAAGTTCCACATTTTGATTTGTTGCCATCCGTTAAAAAAGCCAAAAATAGGTCATAGGAGGCACTTTCATAGACTGATACCGATAGGTAAAACCGCTTTATCCTGCGGAAATATCGCTTGACTGTTTTTCTGTAAGGTAGCCCACTTCGAGAGTTGGACAAATTGGGTTGCATTTTTCAGTAACTGCGTCGTAGTCTGGATGCCATCAAGGTTGTGGAAAAACCTCTCGGGATGTCCCTCCGAGTGCGACACAGCGAAGCAAGAGTCCTCAAGGAGAACGATTGATGGCAACGAGTCGAGCGCGCGCGGGCCACGCGCGGACCAAGCGAACAGGAGCAGCATCCCGCGCCCTGGCCGCCCTGGCCGTCGTGGCTACTGCAGCCAGCACGCTGGTCGTCTCCCAGGTCGCTGCCCCCCAGGCCGCACAGGCCGCCCAGGAGCCCGCCGCTACCGGTATCGACGTCGGCGCTGTTCGTGCCAACATGGGCACGGGCATCGTCAACGCTTCTGAGACCGACACAACCACCAGCCTCCCCGACAACTTCATCCGCTACGGCATCGTGCCGGGCATGTCGCCAACACCCTTTTCCAGCACCGCCGTTAATGGCGGCAAACCGATTACGGACAGCAAGCCTGTCGGCACTTTCCTGGGTGGGACTGTCGCCAAGCAGAAGGACCTGTGGACCTACATCGCCCGCGGCGCGCCGTGGAAGTGGGATGACCAAACGAACAATACTGGTCCCGGCGACTCTGAGGACAGTAAGAAGTGGATGGATGCCCACTACAAGCAGTGGCACGATGGCGGAACCGGGAAGATCTGGGTGAACGGCCAGAGCGCCATCGGTTTCAAGCCAAATGATCCGGGTACCGTTCAGCCGGGTCAGACCTTCCTGCTCGGCGCGATCCGCCACAACAACCTGCCGATCCAGGGCGGACCAAATGTTAAGCAATATCTGCACTCGACCCTGCAGCTGACGATCCCGAACCTCACCGGTTCTCAGCCCGAGGCGTATCCCTTCGTCAATTACGAGTCTTACAACACTCTCTCCTCGACGATCATGTACCGCAAGGGTGGTGCCTACGTCAAGGACCCCGGTATTGCTGGGACGGGCACCTGCCGCACCGACATCGGCATCAACGGTAAGTCTGCGA
>NZ_JAPWAH010000029.1:0-17188 GCF_041432835.1 Pauljensenia sp. 20925_1_27 | reverse complement strand
AAAATTCGCCCTGCAGGGAGTGCGCGCGTTGCAAACGCGAAATTTTTCGCCCAGCGTGCCCAAGATCGGCCAAAACGAGCGATTTTTGCCGTGCTGGGCGAGTTTTTTCGCGGTGTGTGCCTGGGCGGGGGTTTGCTGGGCGTGCTGTGTCGCGGGATAAGCCTGCAACTCAGCCCGATGCACCCGGTTCGAAACTTGTGCCCGCTACTCCGGTCCGCAAGGCCCGTGGCAACCAGGCGGTAACCCCAGCCCCGGCCTCGTCCCTTACCCCTGGCCGGTGAGGGTGAGGTAGACGAGGAACAGGTTGAGGGCGACGATGACGGCCGCGATGAGGAAACCTGTGACACGCAGGGGGCGATTGTTGACGTAGTCGCCCATGACGTCGCGGTTTGCGGTCAGGCGCATGAGCGGGATGATCGCGAAGGGGATGCCGAATGATAGGGCGACCTGCGAGACGACGAGCGCCCACGTGGGTTCGGCGCCGGCGCCCAGGATGATGAGCGCGGGGATCAAGGAGACGAGGCGGCGAACGAGGATGGGCACGCGGATGTGGAGCAAGCCGTTCATGATCTCGGAGCCAGCGTAGGCACCCACCGACGTGGAGGCGAGGCCGGAAGCGAGCAGGCCGACCGCGAATACCGTGCCGACGATGGGTCCGAGCGTGGAGGAGATCGCGGCGTGTGCGCCCTCGATGGTGTCGGTGCCACTCTGTCCGGCTAGGGCTGCGGCGGCCAGGAGGAGCAGGCCGATGTTGACCAGGCCCGCGATGCTCAGCGCCCAGTAGATGTCGATGCGGGTTGCGCGCAGGAGTCGCGAGAGGTGTCCCGTGGAGTGGCGGGCGTCGCCGGTGGAGGGGCCGAGCTCGTCGGCGTCGTGGTCGTTGACGAGCGAGGAGTGCAGGTAGACCGCGTGCGGCATGACGGTTGCGCCCAGCATGGAGGCGGCCACGAGGACCGAGTCGGTGCCCTGGAAGCGGGGGAGGAGCCCGCCGAGCATGCCTGAGGGGCTGGGGGGTGCGACGAAGAGGCCCGCGAGGAAGCCGAGCGTGATGATGATCAGCAGGCCGACGATGATCGTCTCGAATTGGCGCTGTCGTCCGCCGCCCTGGACGAGGAGGAGGCCCATGGAGACGATGCCGATGATGACGCCGCCCCATAGCAGTGAGATCCCGAAGAGGAGGTGGAGGGCGAGTGCGCCGCCGATGACTTCGGCGAGGTCGGTTGCGGCCGCGACGATTTCCGCCTGAATCCAGAAGGCGATGCGCCCGGCTTTGGGCATGCGCGCGCCGAGCAGGGAGGGCAGGGATTGGCCGGTGACGAGGCCGAGCTTGGCGGAGAGGTATTGGATGACCATCGCGAAGATGTTCGAGGCCACGAGGACCCACACGAGCAGGTACCCGTAGCGTGCGCCCGCGGTGATGTTGGCGGCGACGTTTCCGGGGTCGACGTAGGCGACGGCCGCGACGAAGGCGGGGCCGAGGAGGGGGATGAGCTTGTGGTGGTGCTCGGTGTCCGTGCTGGTCACGGGAAATCCTCACTGCTGACGGAAATACTTCGGCTACCCGAAACATTACTCGGATTGGCACCCGCGTGGGGTGGGAGAGTGGCGCATGGGACGCGTATGTGGCCAGGTTTTCATCCACGAGGCCGGGGAGAGTTCGCGGATAGGTGCACAGACCCCGTAGTCTAAAGGGGTGACTCCAGAAGAACTTGCTACTCTCATCCGCGCGACCCTGCTGGACGCTGCCGCCGCCGGTCGCATTTCGATCGACCCTTCGCTGGTCCCCGACCCCGTGACCGTGGAGCGCCCGCGCGTGCGCGAGCACGGCGATTGGGCGACCAACGTCGCGATGCAGCTCGGTAAGAAGGCTGGCATGGCTCCGCGCGAGTTCGCGCAGATCCTCGCCGATGATCTCGCGGCTGCCGACGGCATTGACTCCGTCGAGGTTGCGGGTCCCGGCTTCATTAACATCCGCCTGGGCGCGGGTGCGGCCGGCGAGCTGGCGCGCACGATCGTCGAGGCCGGTGCCTCGTACGGGCGCAATGAGACTCTGGCGGGTCGCTCGATCAACCTTGAGTACGTGTCTGCGAACCCGACGGGTCCCGTGCACCTGGGTGGTGCCCGCTGGGCTGCCGTCGGTGACTCCCTGGCCCGCCTCATGGCCGCATCCGGCGCTGCCGTGACGCGCGAGTACTACTTCAACGATCACGGCTCGCAGATCGACCGCTTCTCCCACTCCCTGTACGCCCGCGCGATGGGCCGCGAGGTTCCCGAGGACGGCTACGGCGGCCAGTACATCGCCGACATCGCCGACCAGGTGCGCGCCGACGCGCGCGCGGCCGGCGAGCCTGACCCGATCACCCTGCCCGAGGAAGAGGCCATTGAGGTCTTCCGCGCTCGCGGTGTCGAGCTGATGTTCGCGGAGATTAAGGAACGCCTGCACTCCTTCCGCGCCGACTTCGACGTCTTCTTCCACGAGGATTCGCTGCACACGTCCGGCGCGGTTGCCGATGCGATCGAGCGCCTGCGCGAGCGCGGGGAGATCTTCGATGAGGGTGGCGCGGTGTGGCTGCGTACGACCACCTACGGCGACGATAAGGATCGCGTCCTCATCAAGTCGGACGGCCAGGCCGCGTACTTTGCGGGTGACGTCGCTTACTACCTGAACAAGCGCGAGCGTGGCGCGGATGCCGCCATCTACCTGCTGGGTGCCGACCACCACGGCTACATCGGCCGCATGATGGCCATGTGCGCCGCCTTCGGCGACAAGCCGGGCGAGAACCTGCAGATCCTCATCGGCCAGCTCGTCAACCTGGTGAAGGACGGCGAGCCCGTGCGCATGTCCAAGCGCGCCGGAACGATCGTGACCCTCGACGACCTGGTCGACGCCGTGGGCGTGGACGCGGCGCGCTACGCTCTCGTGCGCGTGTCGATGGACACCCAGGTCGACATCGACCTGAACCTGCTCTCGCAGCACTCCAACGACAACCCCGTCTACTACGTGCAGTACGCCCACGTGCGCACTTGCAACGTGGCGCGCAACGCCGCCGAGCATGGCGTCACCCGCGACGCCGGCTTCGACCCGGCGGCCCTCGACTCCGAGGCCGATGAGGCCCTGCTGGCCGCTCTCGCCCAGTTCCCCGCGCAGGTTGCGCAGGCGACCGAGCTGCGCGAGCCACACCGCATCGCCCGCTACCTCGAGTCCCTGGCCGCGACCTACCACGCATGGTACGGCCAGTGCCGCGTGACGCCTCGCGGCGACGACCCGATCGAGCCCGGCCACGTCGCCCGCCTCTGGCTGAACGACGCGGTGACCCAGGTGCTTCGCACCGGCCTCGGCCTCCTTGGCGTGAGCGCCCCCGAGAGGATGTGAGTCGGTGAGCGAGACGGAGAACGTCGCTGCCCTCACCTGCCCGACTCCCGATGAGCGCCCGGACCTGTGGCCCTGGAGCGCGAGTCGGGAGAATGGCGTGCTGCGCGTGGGAGGCGTCGATTTGACCAGCGTCGCCGCCGACTTCGGCACGCCCACCTTCGTGCTCGATGTTGAGGCCATGCGCGGCCGTGCCCGCGTGTGGGCGAGCGCGATGGCCGAGGAATTCTGGGACGGCTACGGCATGAACGGCGGCGACGCCTTCTATGCTGGCAAGGCCTTCCTGAGCGCCGACGTCGCGCGCCTGGTCGCGGCCGAGGGCCTGGGGATCGACACCGCCTCGCTCGGTGAGCTGAGCCTGGCCCTGCGCGCTGGCGTGGATCCCTCGCGCATCGGCCTGCACGGCAACAACAAGTCGGACGCGGAGATCCGCCTGGCCCTCGAGGCTGGCATCCATCGCATCTTCATCGATTCGATGGACGAGGTTCACCAGATTGAGCGCATCGCCGCTGACCTCGGTGTCGTCGCGCCCGTCATGGTGCGCCTGAAGTCGGGCATTCACGCGGGTGGCAACGAGTACATTGCGACCGCCCACGAGGACCAGAAGTTCGGTCTGTCCCTGGCCACCGGCCAGGCGTACGAGGCCGTGGCCGCCATCAAGGACGCGCCTCACCTGGACTTCCGCGGGCTGCACAGCCACATCGGCTCTCAGATCTTCGGGACCGAGGCCTTCGCTGAGGCCGCGCGCATCGTCGTCGACTTTGCGGCGCGCGTGAAGGCCGAGCTCGACCTGGACGTTCCCGCGATCGACCTGGGTGGCGGCGTCGGTATCGCCTACACGGGCCAGGATCCGGTTCCGACCTCTCCGGTCGAGGTCGCTCGTGCCCTGGCGGACGTCGTGCGCGAGCGCTGCGCCCACCATGGCCTGCCGATCCCGCACGTGTCCGTCGAGCCGGGCCGCTCCATCGCGGGTCCCTCGATGGTCATGCTCTACCGCGTTGGCGTCGTCAAGGACGTCTCCCTGGAAGATGGGGGAGTGCGCCGCTACGTGGCGATCGACGGCGGCATGTCGGATAACATTCGCCCGGTGCTCTACGACGCCGTCTACACGGCGACGCTCGCGAACCGGGACCCGGCCGATGCCTCGTCCCTGGTGCGTTGCCGCATCGTCGGCAAGCACTGCGAGAGTGGCGACATCATCATCCGCGACATCGACCTGCCGGCCGACATTGCGGGCGGTGACCTGCTGGCCGTCCCGGCAGTGGGCGCGTACGGCTACTCGATGGCATCGAACTACAACATGCTGACGAAGCCCGGCGTGCTCGCCGTCGAGGATGGGGCCGCCCGCTGGTTCATTCGCCCGCAGACGGTCGACCACCTGCTGGCCCTCGACGCTGGCCTGGAGTGAACACCGGCCTGGAGCAACCGCCGGCCTGGAGCAACCACCGGCCTGCAACAAGCAGAGCGACAAGACGGGGAGTGCCTACGGGCACTCCCCGTCTTGCATGTGCTCCCCGCTTTGTGTGTGCTCCCCGTTTCGCGCCCCTCCGGACTGCATTCCCCCAAATTTCGCATGCAATTCCCACGCGAGTATTTCATGATTTGAAATCTGATCGTTGGTATTCTGCGGTTTTTCGGGGGTTCCGAAAATTGGGGCAAGGGGAATTGCATGCGAAATTGGGGGAGGGGCCGCACAGTGAGGAGTTGGGCTTAGGTAAGCCTAGGTTTTGTTGTTACTGGCAAACTCTAGGATGATGGGCGTAGCTGCGAATGCAGCCGAAATCCTGACAGTGACAAACGAAAGTCGAGGAAACATGCGCCGCATCGCCGCACGCATCGGTCTCATCGCCGCCCTCGCCCTGTCCATGGGCGTGGCCGCGGTCAACGCCCCCTCCGCGCGAGCCGAGGAGCCCGGCCTCGTCTCTGCACCCCGCGCCGACAATGATGAGATGAACTACGCGATCAACCTCGCGGGCGCCGATCCCGAGGACCTCCAGCGAGCCCTCGCTCTCGTCCCCGGGGCGGGCGGTGCTGCCCTGGCCTCGTACCCCGAGATTGGGACTTTCTTCGCGCAGAGCGCCACTCCTTCGTTCGCACCCGACCTGGCCGCCGCCCTGCGGCAGGCCGGCATCTCCATTCACTCGATCGGACCCACCCGCGTGGCTCCCGTCCTGTACTACGAGCGCGTCGAGCTGCCCACAGACAAGAAGGACGAGGCCCCGCAGTCCGGCACGGCAGGCGGGCTGACCTCCATGCGTGAGGAGAGTGCGAGCGCTGCCCCCGCTGGTGCAAACGAGGAGGTTTTCAACTGGGGTGCGGTCGCTATGCATGCGCGCGAGGCCGAGGCCGTGAACGTCAAGCGTGCCCCGGTGACCGTCGCCGTCGTTGATTCCGGCGTTGAGGACACTCATCCGGACTTGGAGGGGCGTGTTGATACGTCGCGTTCCGTGAAGTGTTCGGTCAATGGTGTTGCGACTCAGGATTTTTACGGGTGGCGTGACGAGTTCTATCACGGCACGCATGTCGCGGGTATTATTGCGGCCAATCACAATGATATCGGCATTGATGGTATTGCTCCGGAGGCGAGCATTGTTGCCATTGAGGCGACGAACGATAATCGCCTCATCTACCCCGAGTATGTGACGTGCGCGTTCATGTGGGCCGCGAGCCACGGGGTGGACGTCGTGAATAACTCGTACTCGATGGATCCGTGGGTCTATTGGAGCCCGACTGATCCCGAGCAGGCGGCGGGCCTCGAGGCGGCGACGCGATCGATCAAGTATGCGCAGGGTCAGGGCCTGGCCGTCATCGCTGCCGCCGGTAATGAGGGCGTCGATATTGATCATCCGACGGTCGACAACGGGTCTCCGACCGACGTGCCGACGCCGACGAAGAACAGGGCCGTGAATGGCGGTATCCGCGTTCCTTCCATGCTTGATGGTGTCGCGCAGGCGAGCGCGGTTGGTCAGGCGTACAACGTGAAGCCCGGACTGTCCCTCGGTCGCGCCGAGTTCTCTAACTACGGCGACACGATCGATTTTGCTGCTCCGGGCGACCAGATTTACTCCACGGTTCCCTTGCTGTTCTACCCCAGCGGTTACGCCGTCGCCGACGGCACGTCCATGGCGACGCCGCACGTGTCGGGCATTGCGGCCCTCATTAAGTCGGTGCATCCTGAGCTGTCCGGCGCGCAGGTCATCGACCTCATGAAGAAGCAGGCGGCGGCCAATTACGGACGCCTCAACGCGCCCATCGATGGTAGGGAGTACCGCGGTTACGGCTTCCTCGATGCGCTCGATGCGGTGACGTCCGGCGTGGATCAGATTGACGAGGCCAAGGCTGGCGCGTGGGTGAAGGACGCGGTCGGCTGGTGGTACCGGTACGAGGATGGCAGCTACCCGGCGTCGATGAGCGCTCAGATCGACGGGGCGACCTACCGTTTCGACGCGCGCGGCTACATGGTGACCGGCTGGGCCCTTGAGGGTGGTCAGTGGTTCTACCACGGTGCTTCGGGCGCGCAGGTGGCGGGCTGGGCCAACGTGAACGGCACCTGGTACTACCTGGATCCCGCCTCGGGTGCGATGGCGACGGGGTGGGTGTTCGTGGGTGGCACGTGGTACTACCTGGGCGCGTCGGGTGCGATGGCGACCGGCTGGGCCTACGTCGATGGCGCCTGGTATTACCTCACGCCCTCCGGTGCGATGGCGATCGGCTGGCTGCATGAGGGTGGCTCCTGGTACTACTTGGATCCCGCGACGGGTGCGATGGTCACCGGTAGTCAGCAGGTGGATGGCGTGGCCTACACCTTCGGGCCGGACGGGCGCATGCGCTAACCGGCGGCGGTGAATCGTTGCGGTGGGGCTGGGCATCTGCGGGTGCCCGGCCCCGCTTTGTTGCGGCTCGGGGGCAGTTTTGTCATGGCTCCCGGGCGTGTGCGCGTGGGGGAGTGATTACCCGGAATTCTCGTTATTTATCGAGGTGTTGGCGGAGTTAAGCAGCGCTAAATTGTGGCGAGTGACAAACTAAAGCATGATAGTTCTGATGAGTACATTGCCGTACTCGCCAGACCCACAACCGAAAGTCGAGGAACCATGCGCCGCAATGTTGCACGCATCGGGCTCGTCGCTGCCCTCGCCCTGTCCATGGGCGTGGCCACAGCGACCGCCCCACCCACCCGGGCTGACGACCACACCGGCCTCATCGCGCCCGCCCGCGCGAGCGCAGGCCTGATGAACTACGCGATTAACCTGAGCCCGCAGGCCAGCGCCGAAGATCTCGCGCGCGCGACCTCGCTGGTCGCTACCGCGGGGGGCGTCGCCCTGGCCTCGTACCCGCAGATCGGAACGTTCTTCGCTCAAAGCGAGTCGGCCTCGTTCGCCCCGGACCTGGCCCAAGCCCTGGCGAAGGCCGGTATTTCGGTGCATTCGGTGGGGCCGACGCGCGTGGCCGCCGTGCCCGAAGGGGAACGCCAGGCCGCTCCCGACCCGCAGCCCGGACCGCAGTCCGGGGGCGCGGACCCCGCGCAGTCCGGAAGCCAGTCGGGGGCCCAGTCCGGAGCCCAGTCGGGTGGCCCGGCTTCCCTGCGCGGTGAGAGTGCGACCGAGGCTGATACGCCCGAGGAGGTCGTCAACTGGGGTGCTCAGGCGATGAGCGCTGCCGACGCGGCCGCCGTGCCGATCGCGCACGCGCCCGTCACCGTCGGCGTCATCGACACGGGTATCGACGACACGCACCCCGACCTCGTGGGGCGCGTCGACACCTCCCGGTCTGTTTCTTGCGCGCACAACGGCATCGCCTCCCAGGCCTACGGTTCCTGGCGTGACGACTACTTCCACGGCACGCACGTCGCCGGCATCATTGCCGCCAACCACAACGGCATCGGCATCGATGGCATCGCCCCGACCTCGACCCTCGTGTCCATCAAGGCCGCGAACAGCGAGCAGCTCATGTACCCCGAGTACGTGACCTGCAGCTTCATGTGGGCCGCCAGCCACGGTGTCGACATCGTCAATAACTCCTACTCGATGGATCCGTGGGTCTACTGGAGCCCCAGCGACCCCGAGCAGGCCGCAGGCCTCGAGGCAGCGACCCGCGCCATCGCCTACGTGCAGGGCAAGGGTCTGGCTGTCATCGCCTCGGCGGGCAACGACGGCATGGACAACGACAACGTCACGACCGACAGCGGGTCGCCGACCGACCTCGACACCCCGATCAAGGATCGCCCCGTCACCGGCGGCGTGAAGGTCCCCGCCATGGTCGAGGGCGTCAGCCAGGTCAGCGCCGCCACGCGCACCGACGTCGAGACCAAGCCCGAATGGTCCAACCTCAAGCGCGCCGAATTCTCCAACTACGGAAAGAGCGTCGACTTCACCGCCCCGGGCGAGGACATCTACTCGACCGTGCCCACGGCGATCTTCCCGTCCGGCTACGCCAAGACCAGCGGCACCTCGATGGCCGCACCCCACCTGACGGGCATCGCCGCGCTCATCAAGTCGATCCACCCCGACTTCCAGGGCAAGCAGATCACCGACCTCATGCGCAAGCAGGCCGCCATGGAATACACGCGCCTGCAGGAGCCCGAGGACGGCAAGGAATACCGCGGCTACGGATTCATCAACGCGCTGACCACCATGCGCCGCGACCAGCCCCAGCCCACCGTCACGACCATCCAGTACCGGGTCGGCAAGGGCGAATGGAAGGACCTGGATGGCGCGACCCTGCCCGCTGGCCCCGTCACCTTCTACGCCGAGGCCAACGCGCCGATCAGCCACCTGCACATGGATGTCGCCTCCCTGACCAGCGTCGACCGCGACGGTTCGGGCAAGTACGGTGATGCAGCCCTCGGCGTGTCGGCCGAAAACGTTGACCTCTCCTCACTCCTGCCCGAGGGCACCGACTCCGTGACCGCTCGCGTCCAGGTCAGCGCCACCGGCATCAACTTCGACCGCCAGGCCGACGACGACACGGGCCGCGAGGCCGTCTTCACCGTCTCGCGCGACCCGAACGCCGCGGTGCAGCCGACGCCCGCGCCCGACACGACGCCCGCGCCCGCTGGCCCCGCCAAGGCTGGCATCACCGCCCCCGTACGCGCCACCGAGCAGCTGCCCGCCAACTACGCGGTCAACCTGCCCAAGGGCACCGATAACGCGACCTTCCAGCGCGCCGCGGCCCAGGCCTCGTTCCTGGGCGGCCTGGTCCTGTCCCAGTACCCGGCCTTCGGCACGTTCTTCGTGCAGGCCGCCTCGCCCACCTTCTCGCCCGACCTGGGCGCCGCGCTCGTGAAGGAAGGCATCAGCTATGACTCGATCGGCCCGACCCGCCAGGCGCCCGTCGGTGGCAACGAGGCCGTGGTCCCCGTTCCCTACGAGACCCGAGTCGCGGCGGACGCTGCGCTCGCGGCCGCACCTCGCTCCGAGGGAGCGCAGGGAGCTCAGAGCGATCAGGATGCGACCCTGACCCCTGACCCACAGACGAGCAACGGATGGCACCTCCAGGCCCTGCACGCCCTCGAGGCGCAGGACGTGGACGTCATGCGCGCGCCCGTGACGGTGGGCATCATGGACCAGTCCGTGGACGACACCGTGCCGGACCTGGCTGGACAGGTCGACTATGACAAGTCCGTGGCCTGCAACGTCAACGGCGTGCCCAACCGCGACCCCGCCGCCTGGCGCTGGGACGACGCCACCCACGGCACGCACGTGGCCGGCTCGATCGCCGCGAAGCACGACGGCGTGGGCGTGGACGGCGTGAACCCGACCCTGCGCATCGCCGCGATCAACGTGGCCTCGCGCAATGGTGGTTTCTTCTACCCCGAGTACATCGCGTGCGGCTTCGTGTGGGCCGCCGACCACGGCATTTCGGTCACCAACGGCTCGTACTACGTCAACCCGTGGAAGTACTGGATGCCGAACGACCCCGAGCAGGCTGCCGGCCTGGAGGCCGTGCAGCGCGCGGTCGACTACGCGACCTCGAAGGATGTCATCAACGTGGTGGCCGCCGGCAACTGGACGACGGACCTGGATAACCCGCCTGCCACCGACGATTCGTCGCCGGGCGACACCTGGGGCGCGTATGAGCGTGACGTGAAGGGAGGCGTCTACATGCCGTCGATGCTGCGCGGCACGCTCGCCGTGTCCGCCCTGCAGCTGCCCGAGGGTGCCGACCCCGCCACCGGCGTGCTCGAGCCGACGTCCTGGTCGAACTGGGGTGCGAACAGTATCGACTTCGCTGCCCCCGGCGCGAAGATCTACGCGCCGCTGACGAGCTGGTACGGCAAGGCCTACGGCAACCTGTACGGCACGTCGCAGGCCTCGCCCCTGGCGGCCGCCGTCATCGCGACGCTGCGCCAGGTCCACCCGGAGATGAACGCCGAGCAGATCATTGCCCTGGCGAAGAAGCAGGCGGGCGACCCGGCGAACTGGAACCGCCTGAAGCCCATGGAGGGCCACGAGTACCGGGGTGCGGGCCTGCCCAACGCCCTGGACGCGGTGCTGAAGGACCAAGCGAAGCCCGTCATTGGCAGCGTCGAGTACTCGACCGACGGCACCACGTGGCAGCCGCTCGCGGGGGCGAGCGTCTCCGGGCGCGTCTCCATCCGAGTGACGGTGACCGGTCCCGTGACCTCGGCGCGCCTCCTCGTGGGTGAGCGTGAAGTCGCGACCGGTGTGGGCAACGGTGCGTTCGAGGGCAACTCGGTGACGCTGCAGGCCGACGGCGTGGACGTGTCCCACCCGAATGGGACGGGACGCTTCGCGGGTGCAGCGACGGTGACGGTTGAGGCCATGGGCCGCAACAACGACGCGCGCGCCGATGACGACGCGACCCTCCAGGTTCCCTTCACGGTCAGCCCCGACCAGGTCGGCCCGGACGAGGCCCGCTCGGGCCGCTGGGTCTCCGGCGCCTTTGGCTGGTGGTGGCGCTACGAGGACGGCACGTACCCGACCTCGACGCAGCTGCGCATCGACGGGGCGATCTACCGCTTCGACGCGCGCGGCTACATGGTGACCGGCTGGGTCAGCGAGGGCGGACACTGGTTCTACTACGGTCCCTCCGGCGGCCAGGCTGCGGGCTGGGTGAAGGTACATGGGACCTGGTACTACCTGGATCCCATCAGTGGAGAGATGGCCAGCGGGTGGACCAAGGTGCGCGACACCTGGTACTACCTGGCGTCCTCGGGTGCCATGCGCACCGGCTGGATGCGTGAGGGTTCCACCTGGTACTACCTGGCTGACTCCGGCGCGATGGCCACGGGCTGGGCGCGCGTCGGCTCCTCCTGGTATTTCTTCGCCCCCTCCGGCGCGATGAGCGTCGGCTGGGTGAAGGACGGCGGCTCCTGGTACTACCTGTCCTCCTCCGGGGCGATGGTGACCGGGGCGCGCTGGATTGACGGCACGCGCTACGTGTTCGATCAGTCGGGTCGCCTCCAGGAGTAGGCCTCACGAGGCCGGGGATCCTTCCCCGGTTGAGCGTCCTGGGGCCGCGCACGAGTTTTCGTGCGCGGCCCCGCTGCGTTGGTGGGTGTTCCGTGGTGCCCGGCGTGTGTGTGGCCTGGTGACCGGTTTAGTGGCCTTGTTTTTCTTCCCAGGTGTCGGTGTTGGAGACGATGAGGTGGCCCAGGGGGAAGGGGCCTGTTGTTTCTTTGGTGGTGACCAGGCCGTTGATGGTTTGTGTTTCTCCGGTGAAGGGGTTGGTGGCGGTGCCTGCCCAGGTGGTGGTCAGGGTGATGGTGCGTGTGGCGTTGGGGTAGGGTCCGTCGAAGCGTGAGCGCCAGCCGTTGGGTGGGGTGTAGTAGTGGCGGATGAGTCGGGGGTCCTTGTTGGGGTCCATGCCCTTCTCGTATGGCATTCCTTGGTAGGCGGTGACGGTGTGTGGGGTGCCGTCGCCCAGTCCCATTCGTAGTTGGTGGCCGTCAAGGTGATGGTGATGTCGTGGCCCAGCAGGTTGATCGTGTGGGTCTGTGTGGGGTGGGTGGCTGCCACGATCGTGGGAATGTACTTGTTCGTGTACGAGACGTTTGGGGGCTGCTTGTAGATCCCTGCGCCATCCGCGCGGATGGAGACGGTGGCACAGGCGTGCGCGCGACCGTGCAACCCAGCCCCGGCCTCGTCAATGACAGATGAGGGCAACCTGTGTGTGGGGTGGAAGGGATGGTGTCACGTGCGTCTGCGCATCTGTATTGCGTCTGGTCATGGTCTTGTTAATCAATCCTTGACAGGTGGCGATTAGGTGAGAATTAAACAAATAATAAGGTGGCTTGTATAGTGTTGAAAAAGCTTGTATTTATGCAAATTAGGTCAGAAATTTGTGTCGTATGACAAAGCGGTGGATCATGGTTACTGCATGGACAAAGTTGCCCATGCGCAGTGACAACTGAAAGTCGAGGAACCATGCATCGCACCGTTGCACGCATCGGTCTCGTCGCGGCTCTCGCTCTGTCCATGAGCGTGGTCACGGTGACCGCCCCGCCTGCCAGTGCCGACGATAACGTCGGTCTGGTTTCGCCCGCCCGTTCCACCGCGGGCCTCATGAACTACGCCATCAACCTCGACCCCAATGCGGGGCAGAGCGAGATGGCCAGCGCCGTCGACCTGATTCCGCAAGTCGGTGGCGTTCTCCTGACCAGCTACCCCGAGCTGGGCACGCTGTTCGCCCAAAGTGAGTCGGCCTCATTCGCCCCTGATCTGGCCGCCGCCCTGGCCAAGGCCGGGGTGAGCGTTCACTCCATTGGCCCGACCCGCGTGGCCGCCGTGCCCGACAGTGAGCGTGCCGTGGGTGACAACCCGCCCGCAGCACCCGCAGCCGTATCGCCCGTGGCGCCGGCAGCCGCGCAAGCGCCTGCCGCGGATGACCCCGTCGTACCCACCGACACGATCCCGGATCCGGATAGCAGGATCTTTTCCACCCAGGCGAACTGGGGCGCCGAGGCCATGGAGGCCCGAGGCGCTAACGAGGTGGTCGTAACCCGCGAGGCCGTCACCGTCGGCGTCATTGACACCGGTATCGACGAGGCGCAGCCCGACCTGGAGGGGCGCGTGGATACCGCCCGCTCCGTCTCCTGTGCCGTCAACGGCGTCCCCAACCAGGCTGAGGACGCCCGGAAGTTCAGTAGCGGGCACGGCACGCACGTTGCGGGCATCATTGCGGCCAACCACAACGACATCGGCATCGACGGGATCGCGCCGAGGGCGACGCTCGTGTCCATCAAGGCGCTCAACGAGTCGCAGCTGCTCTACCCGGAGGCCCTCGTGTGCGCCTACGAATGGGCGACGAGCCACGAGGTGGACATCGTCCACAACTCCTACCAGATGGACCCGTGGGTGTACTGGAGCCCGACGGATCCCGAGCAGGCGGCGGGGCTTGAAGCCGCCGAGCGCGCGATTCACCACGCCCAGTCGCGAGGACTAGCCGTGATCGCAGGCGCCGGTGACCGAGGCATCGACATCGACCACGCGACGACAGACAGCGACTCGCCGACGGATTCGACGCCGATCGCGAACCGTTCCGTTGAAGGTGCGCGGATGGTCCCGGCGCAGGTCAGCGGCGTTGCCACGGTCGCCTCGGTCGGTATGGAGGATTGGGACGCGGATCCGCTGCGGGCGACCTTGACGCGTGCGGAGCGCTCGAATTACGGCGCTTCCGTTGATTTTGCTGCGCCGGGGGAGTGGATCTACTCCACCTACCCCAATGGGAGGATTCCGCAGATTTACGGCTTTTCGTCGGGTACCTCGCTGGCGGCCGCGCACGTCGCGGGCGTCGCGGCGCTGCTCAAGTCGGTGCACCCGACGCTGCCCGGTGCGCAGATCGTCACGCTCATGCACAAGCAGGCCGCCTACGATTATGGGCGTCTGAAAGCCCCGAGTGACGGCGCGCAATACCGAGGTTACGGCTTCCTGAACGACCGTTTCGCCATGGTGCGGGACCAGGCTTCCCCTGTGATCCGCGCGGTCGAGTACCGCATCGGTGACGGCGAGTGGGCCAACCTGAACGGGGCTGTGCTGCCCGCTGGGGTCGTGCAGATGCGCGTCGAGGCGAGCTCTCCGGTCTCGTACATGAATCTCGACGTTCAAGGCGTGACGGCCGTGTCCACCGAGCAGGAGGACAGCTACTTCGCCGAGCCGATGGTCTTGGAGGCCCAAGATGTTGACCTGAGCGGTGTCCTCGCGGATGGGCAGGATGACAAGTCGGTGAGCGCGACGGTCTATGCCGAGGGCATCAACTACGACAAGTCTGCCGACGACGACGCCACTTCCACGGCCGTTTTCACGGTTGCTCGGGACCCGAACGCCGTACCCACCCCCGAGCCCGCACCCGATCCCGGGGAGGACCCGACTCCCGGCGAACCCGTCGCTCCGGGCATCGTTTCGCCGGATCTGCAGGCGCACCAGCTGCCCGCGAACTACGCCGTGAACCTCACGTCGGGGACGGATGAGGCCACCTTCCAGCGCGCGGTCGCCAAGGCCTCGTCCCTGGGTGGACTCGTGCTCGCGCAGTACCCTGCTTTCGGCACGTTCTTCGTCCAGTCGGGGTCGCCGAGTTTCGCGGGCGACCTGGGCGTGCAGCTTTCCGAGGCGGGCATTTCCTTCCACTCCGTGGGGCCGACCCGTCAGGCGCCGGTGAGCGGTAACGAGGCCATCGTGCCCGTCGACAAGGCGGGCCAACCCGGTGCTGACGGCGCCACATCGGACGAGGCTGTGGCCGCGTCGGGCGTAGAAGCGCCGGCAGCAGTCGGCGGCGTCTACCCGAACCCGCCTGCGGACAATCAGTGGCACTTGAAGGCCATCGGGGCCCTCGACGCGCAGGGCGTGGACGTCATGCGCGCGCCCGTCACGGTCGGCGTCATGGCGGATGGCTTCGACCAGGTGATCACCGACCTGGATGGGCGTGTCGATTTTGATAGGTCCGTATCCTGCAACATCAACGGCATCCCGAACGGTTCCCCGTGGATGTGGGGGTCGACGGGCGCGACGCGTGGCACGCAGATGGCCGGCGCGATTGCGGGGCGGGGCGTGTCCAGTCCCGTTGGCGGCGTGAATCCGACGCTGAGCGTCGCGGCGATCAACGTGCAGTCGCGTCAGACGGGCATGCACTACCCGGAGTACGTGGTCTGCGGCTTCGTGTGGGCGGCTGATCACGGGATTTCCGTGACGGCCAGCTCCTTTGCCGCGGATCCATGGAAGTACTGGATGCCGGGCGAGGGCACGCAGGCAGCGGGCCGCGAGGCCATGAAGCGCGCGATCGACTACGCCGCGTCCAAGGACGTGATCTCCGTCGTGGACGCGGGCACTGGCGGTATCAACCTGGATAACCCGCCGATTAAGGATTCTGCCTCGCCCACCGACACGTGGGCACCCTACCAGCGTGATTCGTGGAGCGGCCTGACCATCCCGGCCATGATGGACCATGTTGTACCCGTGTCCACCCTGCGCCTCATGGACGGCCAGGATCCGGCGACCGGCACGCTTGAGGCGGCGTGGACGGCGAACTGGGGCAAGCAGACGATCGCGTTCGCGGCACCCGGAGAGAACGTCTACACGACGCTGCCCGGGGATTCCACGGTGCGCGGCGACTTTGCGATGGACGCGTCGATGGCCGCTCCCGTGGCCTCGGCCGTGATCGCGACGCTGCGCCAGGTGCACCCGGAGATGAGCGCCGACCAGATCCTCGAGCTGGCGCGCAAGCAGGCGGGCGCGTCTGCGAATTGGTCTCGCCTGGCCGAGCCCACGAATGAGCGCGAGTATCGGGGCTCGGGCATGCCGAGCGCGCTCGACGCCGTGCTCAAGGATCAGGCGCGGCCCGTCGTCGGCGGGGTCGAGTACTCGGTTGACGGTTCCACGTGGGCCGCGTTGGACGGTCAGACCGTGTCTGGGCGCGTGTCCCTGCGCGCGACCGTGACCGGGCCCGTGACGTCGGCTCGCCTGTTGGTGGGCGGCCAGGAGGTCGCGACCGCTCAGGGCAGCGGCGAGTTCTCGGGCCCGGGCGTGACGCTGCAGGCCGACGGCGTGGATGTGTCGCATCCCGTGACCGGTGGTTCCGCCGTCGTCGGTGCCACGTCCGTGAGCGTCGAGGCCTTTGGGCGCAACAGCGATCCGCGTGCCGATGACGATGTCGTGGCGTCGACGCCGTTCACGGTCGGATCGGGGTCAGGGTCGGGTTCCGGTGGCTCTGAGGGCACGGGCGTCGCCGAGGCCGGGGCTGGGCGCTGGGTTACCAGTATCTGGGGCCGATGGTGGCGTTACACCGATGGCACCTACCCGACGAACGTGCGACTGCGCATCGACGGGAAGGTGTACCGTTTCAACGCGCGAGGCTACGTGGTGAAGGGCTGGAAGTCCGAGGGCGGCCAGTGGGTCTACTACGGGCATGATGGCGCTCAAGCCTTTGGCTGGGCGCACGTGCGAGGCGCCTGGTACTACCTGGATCCCGCTTCGGGGTTCATGCGCACGGGATGGCTGACGCTGGGCGACGACACGTATTACCTGTCGTCGTCGGGCGTCATGGTGACGGGGACTCGGTGGATTGACGGCAAGCGCTACGTGTTTGATGCGCGTGGGCGTTTGAGGCAGTGATCCGAGTGTGCTTCGCGGCGGCAACACGTCGCTGAGGGGCCCGGGGCCGCACACGATTGTTCGTGCGCGGCCCCGCTGCGTTGGCGGGTATTCCGTGGTGCCCGGTGCGTGCACGGCCTGGTGGTGGGGTTAGTGGCCTTGTTTTTCTTCCCAGGTGTCGGTGTTGGAGACGATGAGGTGGGAGAGTCGGAATGGGCCTGTTGTTTCTTTGGTGGTGACCAGGCCGTTGATGGTTTGGGTTTCTCCGGTGAAG
>NZ_JAPWAH010000028.1:0-18278 GCF_041432835.1 Pauljensenia sp. 20925_1_27 | reverse complement strand
CCGCGACTCGGTCACCTACGGGGCGATGCTGCGGAACGTCGCCCTGGGCTCGGCATCTACCGATCGTTCGTGAAGGAGGCAATCACGCAGGGAATTCGACCTCGCACGACGCGGTAGGTGACACCCGTGCAGCCCACACGATCAAAGAACGCCCGGTAGGACACCGGGTCGAAGTGCTCCTGGAAGTGCACGCCGAACCGGGAGATCACCCTCAGGAACATGGTGTGCGCCCGCTTCTTGGGAATCACGTAGGTGGGCACGATGATCGTGCCACCCGGGCGCACGACCCTCTTGAGCTCCTTGAGCGCGTCGCCCGGTTCAGGCAGCAAGTGGATGACGTTGCCCGCGACGGCCACATCGAAGGAATCGGCGGCGTAGCGTAGGGCCGTGATGTCGGCTTGCTCGACGGTGACGTTCGAGTGTGTCGCGAGCTTCTTGCGCGCCTGCTTGAGCATCCCCTCGGAATAGTCGGTCGCGACCACACGCGCGCATGCGGGGGCGATGGCGGCGCTAATCGCGCCCGTTCCGCACGCACATTCGAGCACGGTGTCACCGGGGCGAATCAACCGGGCAACGGCACCGCCCGTCCCGTCGTACACCCTCCTGTTGAGCGTGTTGACGACGAGGTCGTAGAGCGGGGCAACTCGATCCCAGAACAATGCTGAACACCTCCTCCCGGGGGACCTCGATCTCGAAGGCTCCCACCTGCAACATCACGGTCTTCTTCGTCGTGCCGTTCCTCGTGTTCGAGCGCGCCTGCGCGCTGGTCTGGCCCTTCTCATACCCCAAATGCTCAGAAAGCTCAGCAGCCAGGCCGCACTCCAACGCCCCCGAGCGACGCAGGTCCTCCACAGCCTCACGCCCACTAGCGCGAGCCGCAACATCATCATCATTCATCATGCATCAATCCTTTCAAACAAAAAGACGGATACACAGACAATTAAACACGCCCGATGCGGCCGTTTTTCGCCGATTTTTTCTAGGGTTGCATAACATCTTTCCACTGAATCTGACAAATCAACCGAAATCCAGAATATACGCTGCTTACACCCCTACAAGCGAGCGCGCGCGAAGCCACATCACGACTGTCCCGACCTAGTGGTCGAACAAAGGCCCGCGCCCCCGGAGATTCTCCGGGGGCGCGGGCACATGGTTTCCCAGCTCAACCTCTCGCGTGAGGCGTCAGCTCATGAGGCGTCCCGAATCAGCGAAGTTGTACCACTTCCAGCCAATCCAATGACCGCCGGTATACATCGCGCCCGAGTCAGTGCTCAGGTAATACCAGGAACCACCATCCATCAGCCAACCCGTGGCCATCGCACCACTACCGGGTCTCAGGTAATACCACGCGCTACCATCCTTGACCCAGCCGACCATCATCGCTCCCGTATCGGGGTTCATGTAGTACCACGAGCTACCGACCTGCACCCAGCCCTTGACCATCGCGCCACTGCCAGGGGACAGGTAATACCAGGCAGAACCATCGTTGACCCAACCGGTCATCATCATCCCACTGGGACGCATAAAGTACCAGGACTCACCGTCCTTCACCCAGCCGATCGCCATCGCACCACTACCGGGCATCAGGTAATACCAGGAGCCACCATCCTGCACCCAGCCACTCGCCTGAGCACCCGAAGCATCGTGATAGAACCACGCACCGCTCTCACTCACCCATCCAGTACGCATGTACCCATCCGCACCGAAACGGTAGGTGGAACCACCGATGACGCGCGCCTCGTTCGCAGGGTAGGATCCATCCGCGTTGCGGTACCACCAACCGTGAGCGTCGCTTATCCACTGCCCCACCTGCGGGGTAGGCTCTGGGCTCGGATCGGGCACGGGGTCCGGTGTGGGGTCCGGTGTGGGCTCCGGTGTGGGCTCCGGTGTCGGGTCCGGCGTGGGCTCCGGTGTCGGGTCCGGCGTGGGCTCCGGTGTCGGGTCCGGCGTCGGGTCCGGCGTGGGCTCCGGTGTCGGGTCCGGCGTGGGCTCCGGTGTCGGGTCCGGCGTGGGGTCCGGTGTCGGGTCCGGTTCGTGGGCTTCCCCGAACAGCAGAACGGCGGAACTGACCCGGTACGAAGCATCACGCGCGTCGACGCGCAGGCGAACGCCCACACTGGCAGGAGCCACAGTCACGTTCATCGATGCGGTGTCCACCCCGTCACTCTCCGGCATGTCACTCCAGTCCTGCAGGACAGACTCCCGGCCCTCTGCGTTGATCTGCACAACACGCACCTGGCGTCCCTTCGGTACGCCTCCCGATACAGAAACAGACACGGTGGCGGGTATCCCCGCCTGCGCGTCCACCTTGAATCCGTCATGCACTGCGACGACGCCAACGCCGGACAGCGATACCGCCGGAGACGTGTAGGGATGCAGGTTCTCGCGAGCAATTCCTCCCCCCCACATTGCCTCACTGACGCTCGCCCACAACTCCGATCCTTCAGGAGCTGCAAGATAGACCTCGGTATCTGTCTCCGACCGGAAGTAAAGAGGGCGAACAATCTGGAAGTGTGTGACGCTCGAAGGCAGGACCACGACGCGCGGCACCGAACCACGGAAAGAGACGCTCGCCACTCCTTCCCCAAAGAAAATACTCTCCCCGTACTCAGAATTCCGATTACTATCGAAGTCAAAAGTTGCGTTTACGCCTCCACGCACGATGACGTGAGCCGGCATGTTAGCCCACGTATTTGAGAGTCGAAATTCTCGCACCTGCGAACCGTACTCGATGGAGACGGGCCCCGAGCCGGCAGCTGTGTCAACAACTTCTACAGAATCGGGGATGACGAGGTCGACCAGGTGCGTACATCCCTTGAACGCGTTCGCACCAATAGTCGTCAGGCCGTCGGGAAGGACGACTCGAGTCAGCGTCGCAACATCTTCGAATGCTTGTGGACCGATCTCATTGGTCCCTGCAGGAACCACAAACTCTGTCACGGAACTCGCTGGAGGCACGATGACCAACGATTGCCCAGCCTCTCCCTTTTTGTAAAGGCCGCCACCATCGATGAAGTAGTGGGAGCTACCTGGGCTGAGAGTAACCGAAGCAAGCTGCGGATCCCACTCAAAGGCAGAACGCTCAACAGAAACAAGGGCTGCCCCGAGGTGAATAGACGCCAATGTTCTGTTGTACGCGAACGCATCCCGACCGATGGTCTCCACCGAATCCGGTAGCATCACTGAGGACAGACCAACGGCTTCGAATGCGCCCTCACCAATCTCAGTGAGCCTGTTGAGATCCTGACGGAAATTAACCTCAGTAAGATCACGATTGAACGTGAACGCGTTCTTGTCGATACTCCGAGTGCCTCCTAGATCAACAGTCTGAAGATAACCCATATATGCGAATGATGACTCGCCTACGCTCTCACATCCGTCAGGGAGGCTCACAGATGTCAGCCCGCTTTGCTCGAATGCACGGCTGCCGACCGTACGAAGCGAACTTGGAAAAGCGACTGAGGTAATCTGCGCGCCCGCAAAGGCCCCCGCACCGATGGACTCGGTCCCCTCCAACACCTCGTACGTGCCGGCATACTCCTTTGCCTGCGGGAACAGGACCAGACGCCTGGGATTCCGTGAATACAAAACGCCGTCGACACTCTCGTAATTGACGTTGGCTGGATCGACGTCAATATGGGTCAGCGTCCAAGCATTGACACTCGCCCCCTCCAACTGCCCAGCCGCAATGTTGGGGCCAAATGAGGCAGTTTTCATCGGCGCGCCGTCAAACAACTCCTGGCCGAGCAACACAACTGATCGAGGTAGCTCGATTCTCTCCAGTTTCGTGTTGACAAATGCCGAGGGCCCAAGAGTCGTTAGCTGCGAAGGGGAGGCCTCATCATCCTGAAAAGTGATCGCCTTCAGCCCAGACTTGAAAAAGGCCTTCTCGCCTATAGTTCGAACGCTCGTGGGAACCCAGACGTTCTCCACTTCCATTCCAGAGAACACGCTCGGAGCGATCTCGGTGACACCATCAGGGATTGCAAAGTCCACCGCCTCACCGTTATAGGCGGTCAGCACACCCTTCTCATCGACAACGAAGTCTGCTGCACTGGCCTGATTCACCACCACCGGGATAGACACTTCTTTTGTTTGTCCAGCACCCGTCGCAACGCGAGCCGTCAGCTTCCCAGTTCCGCCTCCATTCGCTGCATGCAACGTCACTGCGGGACCATTGTCGACGGTAACGAGCTCCCCTAGAGACGAAGGTTCGACCGACCATGTGACGGAGCCTACCTGCAACGACGGGGCGAGAAGAGCGTTCACGAGGGCATTGCGTCCAGCTGCAAGCGACACCGATGTCTCGGAGAGGTCGATGCCGACCTCCTCAGACACAGAACGAACGTGGACGTGGGCGGTGACGGAAGCAGTGTTGTCATCCATGTGAGAGGCGGTGATCTCCGCCTCACCAATGCCCACAGCCGTCACACGACCGTTGTCGTCGACGGTTGCCACTGATTGGTTGGAACTCGTCCAGTAAGCCATGCCATCCTCGAAAACATACGGGCCCGCAGCCGCGTAGAAAGGGAGGCTCTGCCCTGGCGCCATCGTTGTGCTGCTAGGCCACACCCTGGTGGGATAAGGCACGTCTTCAGTCACATGTGCTGACTGGAGACTAGCGAGGGAGTCCAGGGCAGTTGGTTGAGCCGCGTACGCTGACTGCACGCCGACGATGGTCAGAGCCAGGGCGCTGGCTAGAGAGAGCGCCAGCGCTTTGATTATTCGTTGGGATTTCATTGTCTCCCCTTGCGTTGCACGTGGGTAAGGGATCAGTGTGAGCCGCAACTCCGCGGCTACCTCTCAACGGTACCCCTCCAGAGGTTATCCCGTAACGTTTTGCTGATTTTTCTCGCATTTTCTCTACCACTTCTCACTCGGGGCACGCAAACCCCTACGCAAATCTCTGCCGCTTATTCTCGTGACAGGTGGACACCTACACACACTCGACCGACGCTTCAGGCATACATTGATGCGATTATTCCGGTGTTTGACAGGGCTACTATCCTGCCCGGCGTGAGCGCAGACACCTAACGCATATTGTCCACAGACACAGGCCCGCGCCTCCCGGGAAACTGACCGGGGGCGCGGGCCGATGAGGTCAGGCGTGAGCCTGGAGCCAGGCGCTTAGCTGATCAACTGGCCATTGTCGGCGAAGTGGTACCAGGTACCCCAAATCTTCAGCCATCCAGTGACCATCGCACCACTAGCGGGCTGCAGGTAGTACCAGTAACCACCCTCCTTCAGCCACCCGGTGACCATGGCCCCATCAGAGGGATTCAGGTAGTACCAGGTGGACCCCACCTGCACCCACCCCGTCACCATCACGCCGCTGTCAGGACTCAGGTAGTACCAACGCGCACCAGAAAACACCCAACCCGTCGTCTGAGCACCCGATGAGGAGTGGTAATACCAGGCACCCTGATCCTTCACCCACCCGGTGCGCATGTAACCGGCAGCGTAAAAGCGGTACGTGACACCATCGATCACAACAGCCGCATCAGCAGGATACGAACCATCCTCGTAGCGGTACCACCAGCCACGACCATCCCACTTACACACGCCAGCCTTCGGCGTAGGAGCGGGCGCGGGCGTGTCCTCGGCCTTGAGGGAAACCGACGATGTCGCCGTGTTATCAACCCAGTCCCACACCACCAGCTGGATGGTCGCGGGGTTACCGCCGAGCTTGCTCAGGACGCTCGGGAGCTTGGCGTCGAAGTGCTCGTGGTAGAGCCCGTCGTCCGAGCGGGAGCTCGGATCACTGTTGACGCGCCACAGGGTCAGCGCTCCGTCCGGATCTGTCTTAATTCCGTAGCCGGCGATCGGCGAGGCATCGGTCACATCGAAGGAGAGCATGCGCTCCTCCCCCTCACCGGAAACGGTGACGTTCGAGACGACGGGCGAGACCGTGTCCACCGCGAAGCTGTAGCTGGTGCGCTGGGTCGCCGACGAGGGACCGTACGTGGCGGCCTCGATCGTGACCGTGTATCGGCCGTCGGGCAGCTCGTTGCCGTCCGCGTCGTAGCTATCGAAGCTCGGGGCGCATCCGGGGGACATGAACTCGGCGTTGTGCACGCCGCGCCAGTGGTCGTCGTAGAAGGCCTTGTCCGCACGATCGCAGGTGTAGGTGCGCACGGTTGCCCCGGCCTCGTTCGTGACCGTGTAGGTCAGCGCGGGGACGGCGCGCAGCAGGATCGTGCCCGGAGTGACGCTTGTGCGAGAGCCGTTGCGCGTGATGACGAAACGATCGGGGTGGAAGCCGTCCAGCGCGCGCTCGTCTTCCATCTCGTAGGGGTTGAACTGTCCGAAAGGCAGGTTGCCGCTCATGAGCGTCGACCCGTAGCCGACCTCGTGGTTGTTCGGGGCCTGCTGATCGAACACATTGGCCTGTCCCCAGGAGCCGTAGAAGCCCATGTAGGGAACCGTCAGGTTCGGCTGCCCGTCAGCGCTCGTGAAGGTCACGGCACCGTCGACGAACGTTCCGTTGGGAGTCTTGTCGCTCACGTACGAGGCGAAGGCGGCCTGCGGGGTCACGGTGACGGTCACGGTGGCGCTGGAGGCGGCGGGAACGGTCACCGAGTCGGCGGAAAAGGACAGGTCAATGCCCGCTCCCACCCAGTTGGTCGAGTGGCCGGTGAAGAGCATGCTCTCGACGTCTTCGGACAGGGCTTGGCCGCCGAGCGTGTAGGTGTGGGCGGCGTCGGAGACGTTGGTCAGGCGCACCTGGAAGGTCCACCCGTTCGTGCCGTCGCCCAGGTCGGCGTTGGGGCGCGAGGGATCCGGGGCACCCACGACGGTCGGGTACACGGACGAGGTCGTGGCCGCCACCGCGTCCACCATGCCGGCGCCGACGCGACGCGGCGAGTAGTACGCGCCGTCATTGCGGGTCACGTCTGCGATCGGGCGAGCCGTGCCCATCACGAAGTTACCGACGAGTGCGTTCTTCTCGGCGCTACCCAAGGCTGCGAAGGCCGGGTCGGTCGCGATCCGCTCGCGCACGAGGGCGGAGATGCCGGCAACCTGAGCCGAGGCCTCGGCCGTGCCCGACTGGCGACCGTAGTAGTTGCCGGGGCTGGCCGCCATCACCTCGCCGCCGGGTGCGGCGACCTCTGGCTTGAGGCGCAGGTCGTAGGTCGCACCCGTGCCGGAGAAATCGGAGACGGTGATCGCCCCCGTGCCAAGGTCCGCTGCATCCTGTTCATTCACGGAGGCGACGGCCAGAGTCGAGGAGTAGAACGCCGGGAAGCCGAGGAGGCCCGTATCCGGGTCGGTACCATAGCTGGAATTGCCATCGTTGCCGGCGGGCGCGTTCACCACGACCCCGGCCTCGGTCAGGCGCTGGTACACCTGCGAGTACAGGGCCACGGAGTCGCTACTCATCCCCTCGAGCGTCGAGAAGGAGACGGTGAGGGCATCGGGCTTGATGACCGCCGCGTCGTCGAGGGCCGCCAGGAGCGCAGTGTCGTAGGCCGTGTACGTGCCGTCGCTGGTGACCTTCGCGACGACGAGCTGAGCTCCCGGCGCGGCCCCCGTGAAGGAGGTGCCGTTCGCGGTCGCAAGGGACGCGACGTGTGTGCCCTGCTCCGACGCTCGGCTGCTCGCGTTACCTGTCGTCGCGTCCGTATCCCCGTCCCCGTAGTCGTACGCGAAGGGGATCTTGTCACTAACCCACGCGCCATCCTTGCCTGCGCCGAGGCTGGGCGTCAGGGAGGCCATGGCCTGGTGCGTGAGGCGCGCCGAAGCAGCATCGAGGGAGCCGGCGAAAGCCTCGTGCGAGGTGTCGACTCCGACGTCGATGACCTCGATGACCTGCCCCTGACCCCTCTGGGAGGCCGCCGCGGCGCCCGTCATGCGTGAGGCTGTGCCCAGATCGGGGGAGCTGTCGGTGGAGTGGTCGCGCATGTCCCAGAAGTCGGGGTCTGTGACCGGCTCGTGACGCCCCTCGAAGAAAGCCCCCTTGACTCCCTGCACGCCCTTGATGGCCGCCATCGTAGCGGCAGGTACCTTGATCGCGAAGCCCTCGAACACGTGGTGATAGTCGCGTACGTCCTCAATGGTCGCGCCGGGACTCGCCTGCGCCACAGCCTCACCGATGCGCTTCTTGACGTCGGCGTAGCGGGAGGCATGATCGCCGCCACCCTCCTCAAGCTGGACGATGACCGTGGCTCAGCGTTCGCCCGAGTCTCGGTTCATCGACGAGGCCTCGGCGCGCTCCGTGTCCGCCGCGACGGAGGACGGCGCGCTCATGGTCGTCACGGCGAGAGCGCCGACGGCGACCAACGCCACCGCTGACAGTCTTCGATGGAACATCTGTGCCCACTTTCTTAACGAGTGACAAATCGGCGTGCACATACGTGCAGCTCCACTGACAAGAGTAACCCTATCGGGGGAGGGTCACAGTAGTTTTTACGAATGTTTCGCACCATCTGTCAAACAGGTGCTTCCCGCATTTTCAGGACATGTGGAGCAATGTCTAGCATTGTCACCTCACGTATGAGGAATCGCGTCTTTCTCTCATTCCCAGCCCACGCTCCCCCACAATCGCCCGGAGCCAACACCGCGCTGGGCGGTACTGACGCGCCAAGACAGACCTGCGCCCCCGAAGTTTCTTCCGGGGGCGCAGGGATTGATGGCGTCGTGTTTGTCGTCGGGCTAGCCGATCAGCTGGCCACTCGTCGAGAAGTGGTACCACGTTCCCGAGATCTGGAGCCACCCGGTTGCCATGGCCCCATTGGAGGGATCCAGGTAGTACCAGGAGCCGCCGTCCTTCAGCCAACCCGTGGCCATCGCACCGCTAGACATCAGGTAATACCACGTCGAGCCATCCTTGACCCAACCGGTCGCCATCGCACCGCTAGACATCAGGTAATACCACGTCGAGCCATCCTTGACCCAGCCGACCATCATCGCTCCCGTATCGGGGTTCATGTAGTACCACGAGCTACCGACCTGCACCCAGCCCTTGACCATCGCGCCACTGCCAGGGGACAGGTAATACCAGGCAGAACCATCGTTGACCCAACCGGTCGCCATCGCGCCGCTTCCGGGCGTCAGGTAGTACCAGGTCAGCCCATCAAGGATCCATCCCGTCACCATCTGTCCGGTCGTCGGGTTCAGGTAGTACCAGGAGGAACCGTCTTTGATCCAGCCGCTCGCCTGAGCGCCAGACGGATTGTGGAAGTACCAGGCACCGTCCTCGCTCGCCCAGCCGGTGCGCATGTAGCCATCCGCACCGAAGCGATAGGTGGAGCCTCCGAGCTGTACCGTCTTGTTCGCCGGATAGGTGCCATCCGCATAGCGGTACCACCAGCCGACAGAGTCGCTCACCCACTGGCCGTCCTGCGGGGCAGGAGCAGGAGACGGGTCCGGCGTCGGCTCAGGAGCGGGCGTCGGGGCCGGTGTCGGCTCGGGCGCCGGGTCCGGTGTCGGCTCGGGCGCCGGGTCCGGTGTCGGCTCGGGCGCCGGGTCCGGTGTCGGCTCGGGCGCCGGAGTCGGCGCAGGCTCCGGGGTACCCGGGAGCTTGATCATGAGGGTGCTCGTCAGGTACGAGGCGTCGCGCACCTGGACGCGCAGGCTCACATCCGCGGCGGACGGGGTCCATGGGAAGGTCACGGAAGCGGCCGCGGCGCGGTCTCCGTTGTCGCTCACCGTCGTCCAGTCGCGCACGAGAGTCTCGGTGCCGTCCGCGCCGATCTGCACGGCGCGCACCTGCTGCGTGCCGGCGATGCCACCGGCGACCGTCGCGGTCACGTCGACCGACGCCCCGGCTTCGCCCGTGTACGTGTACGCTCCCCCGGCCTCGGCAATGCCAGCCCCGGACAGGGTCATCGACGCAGCCGTGAACGTGTGCAGGTGCGAGGCGTCGATGCCGGCCGCCTCGAGGGCCTCCTTGGCGACGTTCCACGCCGGCGCCCCTTCGGCCGCGGCAACGTAGATGTGGGTGTCATCCTTCTTCTCGTCGCTCAGCTCCGGCTCGAGGTCGAGGCGGGTGAGTGTGGAGGGCAGGACGAGGACGCGCGGGACGTCCACGCCGAAGGACACGCGGGTCATGCCCTCGCCGAAGTAGGCGCTCTGGCGGCGTCCGTTCGTCGGGCGTCCGTCGTACACGAAGGAACCGTCCACGCCGCCGCGCACGACGATGCGACGAGGCATGGGAACCCAGCTGCCTTCCATGCGGATCGAGGTCACCTTGGAGCCGTACTCGACGAGCTCCAGGGAGTTGCCGACGACGCCGCTCGAGCGCTCGACCGACTCGGGGATGACGAGCTCGGTGAGGGCCGTCGCGCCCGCGAACGCGTCATCGCCGATGACGGTGAGGCCCTCGGGCAGGACGACGCGGGTGAGCGTCTTGTTGTTGGCGAATGCCGTCGCGCCGATCTCGACCGTGCCCGCGCGCACCGTGTAGTCGGTGAGCGTGTTGGCGGCCGGGGACAGCATCAGGTGCAGGCCATCCTCAGCCTTGCGGTACAGGACGTTGTGCTCGGCCGAGTACACCGGGTTGTCGGCGGACACGGTCAGCGTCGCGATCTTGCGGTCGTTGTACAGGGCGGTCTCGGCGAAGGAGGTGACGCCCGCGCCGATGTGGAACGAGGTCAGGGCCGTGCTCTCCGAGAAGGCCTGCTCGCCGACCGTGGTCACAGAGTCCGGCAGTGTCACAGACGACTGCGCCGTCCGGCTGAACGCGAAGTCGCCGATCGTGGTCAGGCGCTTCAGCTCGGGCCGGAAGTTGACCCCTTCCTTGGCACTCGTCGACTCGAAGGCGCTGCCGCCCAGGGAGATCGTGCCGCCCAGGTCGATGCGCGCGAGCTTGTCGGCGGAGCAGAAGGCGCAGGTGCCGACCGTCTCGAACTTTTCGGGCAGGGTCACGGCGGTGAGCGCGGAGAGGCGGAAGGCCTCGTCCTTGATCGTGCGCAGGCTGTCGGGCAGTGTCACGGAGGTGACGCCCGCCTTCTGGAAGGCCTTAGGAGCGATCGTCGCGACGCCGTCCAGGACCGTGTACGCGCCTCCCGTGTTCTTGGCGGCCGGGTAGATGATCAGCGTCGAGTGATCCTTGGAGTACAGGACACCGTCAACGCTCTCAAAGTTCGGGTTCGCCGGATCGACCTCGACGCTGGTCAGCGCGGCGGTCTCGGCGTAGCCCGAGGTCACCGAGTCAGCGGCGACGTTGGGGCCCAGCTTGATCGTGGTGAGCGCCGAGTTGTAGTCGAAGACCTCCGCGCCGATCGTCACCACGGAACGCGGCAGCTCGATGGCCTCGAGGCTCGTGTTCGCGAACGCACGGTCCGCGATCGTGGTCAGCTGGGCCGGGTGGGCCTCGTCGTCAACGAAGGTGATCTTCTTCAGCGAGCTGTAGATGAAGGCCTCCATGCCGATCGAACGCACCGAAGCCGGGATCGTCACGTGTTCCACGGTGGAGCTCGCGAAGGCGCGCTCGCCGATGGAGGTCACGGTGTCGGGCAGGGTGACCTCGGTGGCCGAGCCCTTGTACTTCACGAGGACGCCATCCTCGTTGATCTCGAAGTCGTCGGCGTCGGCGGCGCGCACCGTCAGCGGGATGGACGCGGTCTTGACCGCGCCGGCCTCGGTGGTGACGGTGGCGGTCAGCGTGCCCGAACCCGCGTGATCGCCTGCGGTCAGCGTCGCCTTGCGCGTGTCGGTGTCGGCGGCGACCGTGGCCAGGTCGGCCGGTTCCACGCTCCACGTCACCGGGCGGTCCTTCAGCGAGGGTGCCAGGTATGCCTTCACGGGGGCGGTCTCGCCGACCTTGAGCGTCACCTGGGTGTCGGCAAGCTCGATGCCCGCGTCCTCAGAGATGGTGCGCACGCGGACCTGGGCGCTGGCCGACAGGGTCGGCTGGGAGGCGTCGGTCGCGGTGATCGTCGCCTCGCCGGCGGCCAGGGTGCGGACCTCACCGTTTTCGTTCACGGTGGCCACGGCCTCGTTCGAGGACGTCCATACGAGGTCGGTGACGTTCGCGTTCGCCGGCTCGTAAGAGGGACTCAGCGTGACCGTCTCGCCCGCGACGACCTCGGAGTCCTGCGGGGTGAGGGCCAGGGAGGTCATCGGGATCGTGCTAAAGCGGATCACCTGGCGGGCCTGGTTCTTGCCCCAGTCCCAGGCGAACAGGTAGGCGGTCGCCGGGTCGGAGGAGTCCGCGCGGTCGATGAGGTCGGCCCACTTGATCTCGTAGTGCTTGGCGTAGGTGCCGTCGGCCTGACGGTTCGCGCCCACGGCCTCCTTCTCGTCGTAGTAGCGACGCGAGGTCGGGGACTCGGAGAAGGCAATGCCGGCCAGCGGCGAGTTGTCGGTGACGTCGAAGGACACGACGCGCTCATCACCCTCGCCGGTCACGGCCAGGTTGGAGATGACGGGCGCCTGGGTGTCCAGGGTGAAGTCCCAGGTCAGCTGCGAAGCAACGCTCGAGGGCGCGACCGAGGCCGCGTCGATCGTCAGCTTGTAGCGGCCTGCGGGCAGCTCCTTGCCATCCTTATCGAAGCCGTCGAAAACCGGGTTGTTGCCTTCCTGGCTTTCGATGGGCTCGACCTTGCTGGCGTGGTAGTTGAACAGGGACTTGCGGGCGCGCTCGAAGGTGTACTCACGCACCACCTCACCGGCCTCGTTCGTGTAGGTGTAGGTCACCTTCGGCGAGTTACGCAGCAGGCAGGTGCGCGGCAGGATGCGCGAGGGGGCCTCGGGCAGCGCGGAGCGGGACATGATGAAGTACGCGGGGTCGACCGCACGCACGTCGTCGATTTCCTGTCCGACGAGGGGATTCAGGGCACCCAGGGGCACCTCGGTCGAGGGGTTCATGAGGGTCGAGGAGCATGCGTGCGCGGTGCTCGTCGTGCCGTCGTACCACTTGCCGTCGAAGATGGCAGGCGCGCCCCAGGAGCCGTAGAAGCCCATGTAGGGGACGGTGAGGTCGGGCTGACCGTCGGCGCTGGTGAAGGTGACGGCGCCGTCGATGAACGTGCCCTTGGGAGCGTTCTCATTCGCGTACGAGGCGAAGGCAGAGCGCGGGGTCACGGTAACGGTCACGGTCGCGGTTCCCTTGGCTGGCACGGTCACCGAGTTGGCGGAGTAGGTCAGGTCGATGCCCTGCCCCGCCCAGTTCTTGGAGTGCTCGGTGAACAGTCCACCCTCGACGATCTCGGAAAGTGCCTGGCCACCCAGGGCGTACGTGTGCTCGGCGTCGGAGATGTTCGTCAGGGTGACCTGGAAGGTCCACCCGTTCGTGCCCTCACCGAGGTCGGCCTTGGGGCGCCACGGGTTCTCGGCACCCGCGACGCTCGGGTACACGGCCGTGGTCGTGGCCGCGAGGGCGTCCACCTGGCCGGCACCCACGCGGCGCGGCGAGTAGTAGGTGCCGTCGTTCTGGTCGATGTCGAGCAGAGGGTGGGCGGTACCCATCATGAGGGTGGTGACGATCGCAGCCTTGTCCGCCTCCGACATGCCGGCGAATGCCGGGTCGTCGTTGACACGCTGGCGCACGAGCGTGGCAATGCCCGCGACCTGTGGGGTCGCCATAGACGTGCCCGACATGGAGCGGTACGTGTTGCCCAGGACAGCCGCGACGATGTTGCCGCCGGGGGCTGCGATCTCCGGCTTGAGCTTGAGATCAGGCGTGACGCCCCACGAGGTGAAGTCGGAGACCGACGGGTTGGTCGAGGCGAGCTTGAGGCCCGCGTGAGGGTTGGAGATGGTGATGGAGCCGGACTCGCTGGCCTTGATGGCCTCGATAAGCGCGTCCTTCTCCTTCTTCGTGATGGTCACGGTCGGCATCGTGTGGGTGGCCTCGATCGTCGCCACGTACGGGTTTTCGACCGCCTCGGAGTCGCCGATGATGAGGGCGGCGGGCTTGGAGGTCAGCTGGGTCAGGCCCTTGACCTTGGCCTCGTGGGTCATGTCCGCGCCCGTCGCGCTGTCGGAGCCGCCGCGGTCTTCGAGGACGATGACCTTGGAGAGGTCCCCAGGATGCTCGGCGACGAGCTTCTCGAGGGCCGCCGCGTCACCGATGCCCGCGTAGACGAGGGTGTAGGTAGCCTCGGGGATGTCGAGGAGGCTCGGCACGACGGCGTCCTTGAGGCCGCGCGACTTCTGGTAGACGACCTGGCGGTCCCCCACCGTCAGGTAGGGCAGGGCGTCCTGGTTGTTGACCGAAGCGACGGCCAGGGTCGAGCTGTAGGACCCGGGCTCGGAAACCGTGCCGGCGTCGGGGTCGGTCGCGAACGGCTTGTTCTTGCCGCTGTAGTTGGAGTACGCGCTCGAGTAGGAGTTACCCGCGGCGGCGTTGACCGTCACACCCGCGTTGGCGAGGTTCTTGTAGACCTCCGCGTACATGGTTCCGGCCTCGGTGCCCATACCCGCGTCCTCGCCGAGGGAGAGGTTGATCGAGTCGGGCTTGATGACGACCGCGTCGTCGAGGGCCGCCAGGACAGTGTTGTCGGGGATCGATCCATCCTTGTCGGAGGCGACCTTGGCGACGATGATCTGCGCGTGGGGCGCGGTGCCCTGCAGGTCGGCGGCGTTGGCGGCGGCGATCGCGGCGACGTGGGTGCCGTGCGACAGGTCCTTGCTGGACTTGGGCAGTACGTCCGCGTCGTTGTCCGCGTAGTCGAAGACGAAGGGGATCTTGTTATTGAGGTAGGCACCGGTCTTTCCGTGCGGCAGCTTGCCGACGAGGGCCTCGACATCGGACTGGCTCAGGCGCACGTCGACGCCATCCATGGAGCCGGAGAAGGCCTGGTGGGTGGCCTCGATGCCCGTGTCGATGACCTCGACGACCTGACGGTCACCCTTCTGGGTGGTCTGGTTGGCGCGCGTCATCTCCAGGGAGGAGGCGTTTTGCAGGGCGGGATCCACGGCCTCGGAGCCCAGCGTGCCCGCGTCGCCTTCGACGACCATGGGCTTGTGGTGGCGCTCGATGAACGCAGCCTTGACGCCCTCGGTCGCCTTGATGGCATCCAGGGACGAGGCCGGTGCCTGGATCGCGAAACCGTCGAGGGCGTGCGTGTAGTCGCGCACGTCGGTGATGTCCGCACCGGGGACCACTGCCTCGACCGAGGTTTCGATGCGTTCCTTGACCGTCTCGTGCTTGGTGGAGGACGACAGGCCGAAGACCCGCTGGTACCACGGGATGCCGACCGAGCCATCTTCGAGCTGGACGATGATCGTCGTCGGGGTGTCGTCGGCGGGGAAGGTCTCGGGGGTGGTGGTCGGGTTCTCGACCCCGGCCTCGTCGGCAGCTCCCGACTGCGGGGCGCCGGACTGGGCCTCGACGGACGAGGCGGGGGCGGGGGTGCCCGACTGGCTTTCCTCGGGGCTGTTGGCCGCGAAAGCCGCCGGGGTGGTCACGGCGGTCATGGCAAGGGTGCCCGCGGTTAGCAGCACCAATGCCGAGGTTGTGCGATGGGACATCTATGGCTCACTTGGTTGACAACTGGGTCAGGGCATGACCGCGGATACGGCATAACCCAGCGTTTAGGGTAGGGTTACCTATCCTTACTGACAAGCCCCACCCGGCTTTCTTCTCAGCATCCGTCAAGGGCTTTACGTGGACATTTATCCGCCGTAAACTGTTTCTCTTAGTATCACCTAACTTGTAATAGCTACTCTTAAATGACACCGGTCGCAGCACAAACGACAAACCCGCTGAGGAGGGCGCGGACACGGTGTCCGTATTGCCTCCTGGCGGGTTGTCAGTCGCGCGCGTCGTGGCACGCGGACGCGGGTCAGAGAATGACCGCGGTGCCCGTCGCGATAGCGGCGAGCATGCCGTTGTTGGCGCCGGCGGTGAAGTAGTCGACCTTCACGCCGATGACCGCGTTGGCACCCATGGCCTGGGCGCGGGCGCACATTTCGTTGACGGCGGTCGCGGCGGCATTACCGATCTCTTCCTCGTACTGGGAGGCTCGGCCACCGAACATGTTGGACAGGTTCGCTCCGAAGTCCTTAAACATGTTGACGCCGGAGATCGCCTCACCGGAGACCATGCCGATGTACTGCTTGACAGGCGCACCCTCAACGGTCGGGGTCGTCACAACGAGCATCATTCACTCCTTCATAGGGGGCTAACGTGGCAACACTACCCGCCATCCCGCGCGGTGGCTAGTAGGCCCACGACCAATACAAGCATTTTATAGGATCCAGCACCTCAACAGACACTGCAATACCCTAACCTACGAAAGTCTGCCAGAGAACTACAGAACTAACAACCCCACCTTCAAAAATCACTGATACCCAATATCCCAGGACCCATCCTCTTTAATTCGGCAGTCATACCTAGACAAAATGGATACTACAGATTCAACTTCCACCGAATCTCTATAACGAGGAAAAACCCGCTCCCCAGCTCCTGCAACATACACCGCCAACATTCGCACAATTATTTCATTCACCTTGCAAATTACACGAACTTTGACAACATCTGGAAACCCTCCACGATCAGCATGTTTAATCGAGTTATACACATTAGCAATTGCCTTTGCTAACCCTTCGATCGACGAAATTCGATCCGGCCATTGAATGTCAACAGTTTTTAAACACCTATAAACACAGGCGGCGATCGGAAGATTTCTCCGTCCTCGAGCTCCCCCAACACACTCCTCCCCTTTAACAGCTTCCATTTTGAAGGCAGCAGCCTCGATACTCATACAGGTTGAAATTACAGAATCTTCAATAGACCCACATCGCCGCCCCAGAACATTGACACTCGGCAAAATGAACCGCTCCCATTCATCATATTTTTCAGCCCAAGCCTGCAATCCATCTACCCCAATCTCCGCAAGCTCAGCAATTGGTTTCCCCAAGTTTCGTATTTCCGGAACTTCTCGCTCTCGCTCCTCAACTGTATCAAGGCTAACAAATTCAACAAGTGGAATATGCCCCGTAGAATCCCCATTAACAAAACGCATATCAAAGCGCTCATCATGCAGACAGTGACGACGAAAAGATAGTTGACAGCCGAATATAAAAGTCATTAGATCTTTAAATTTCTGATGCTCACTCAGATGATCACGAATACCCTTCGCACCAGATTCAAATTTACTAGCAATAGAAACATTGCCATCCACAAAGATACGTTGCTTATAACCATCCTGTGTCGATCCCCCCTCCCAAGTAGTCCGCAGCTCTAACCTCGCATCTCCCTGATTCCAGACCAAAATACTATTTGACTCCGCGTTGATTTCGAGCGCTTCGGCACAACCTTGCCCATCAACAACTGACGCTTTCTTCACCGCCGTCATCGGAGACCATACTGCGAGTCCATCAATCCAACTATCCACTTCACGCACCGCGAGGGGAGCAGCCTTTTCCTTTGGCGCCACCCCCAAAGTAGTGACAGATGGACAAAATCTCCCAATGGACGCAAAGCCATATCCGAATACTTCTCTACAGGATCGCCATCTATTTTCAAATAGGCCAATTGCACCATCTGACGTAAGCAATACCAAGCTTGCTGGCAATTCCTCATTCTCAAACCAGGAACGCACATGCGCAAACTGCTGAGAGGTACGATGTAACACATATGGCACCTCAACTACAATCCCTTCATCTGGCGTAAGCCTCAATGTCGCTCCCACATAGGGGGTATCATCTTCATAATCCACAAGGAGACCAGTGATACTGTCTCCAAAATCAAGGTCAATCTGTTCCATGAGCACAGTTTGTCATCGTTCCTACGGTCTGCGCAGGCATTTCACCAACTCTCAACTTTTATGTCTTATTTTCACGGAATTCCAACATGAAGATGCACGTCTACGAGTCCGGCGGGGAAGACTCCCCCGCCGTCCTCATCATTCACCCGATGCTGTCCTCGGCCTCGAGCATGAGGGCCGCACTCTGCGACCACATGGGGCCCGGACTGCGTTTCCTCGTGCCGGACCTGTCGGCCCACGGGGACGAGGCCTCGGCCCCCTACGTGTCGGCGGCGGCCGAGGCGGCGTCGATCCACGAGTGGCTGACGTCCCACGAGGTACGTCGCTTGTCTCTGGGTTTCGGGGCGTCGCTCGGCGGTGTCATCCTGTTCGAGCTGCTGCGATTCTCGGACCTTGCGTTCGACCGACTCTTTATTGAGGGCGTGAGCTTCTACTCGGGTGGCCCCGTAGCCCGAGTCGGCGGGGCCGTTCTCAGCCGCGTGATGGTCGCCAAGCACCGGAAGGCCGTGCGCGCCCCCGACGCCGGGGCACGCAAGCTTGCGCACCTCTACGGCGAGCAGAGAGCACGCGCGATGGCCTCGAGCTTCGCCGCGATGAGCGAGGACAGCATCCGCGCGATCG
>NZ_JAPWAH010000027.1:0-20320 GCF_041432835.1 Pauljensenia sp. 20925_1_27 | reverse complement strand
CACGCGCCCACTCCGACATCGTCTGGTTCACCCCCAACCCAGGAAAAGCAACATTCTGCTTCAACCCAGACCCCACATTCACAACCAACAACTACGCACAACAAGGCCACTGACGCCAGCGACCACCACCGAGCAGCACTCGCAATCAACCCATCAACGGTAGAGACGAGGGGTGGGGACCCACCAGGATCCCCACCCCTCAACCGTTCACGGCACGGTCGCCGCGACGCGGTCGATTACTCGGGCTGAGCCGCAGCGGCGGCCTGCGCGGCGGCCGGAGCGGCGGCGGCGATAGCCTCCAGCTCCGCCTCGCCGTGAGCGCCGGACACGAACCACACCTCGTACACCGAGGGCGGGAGGGCCACGCCCGAGGACAGGAACGAGTGGAAGAACGGGGCGTAGCGCCACGCCTCCTGGGCGCGCGCCTGGTCGTAGTCGTAGACGCCCGAGGCGGCCGCGGCCTCGCCGAACATGACGGAGAACAGGGACCCGGTGCGCTGGACGCGGTGGGCGACGCCGGCAGCGTTGAGCGCGTCCGACACGATCGTGCTGATCTCCTGAGCCGAGGCGTTGACGCGGTCATACACGCCCTGGTCAGCGAGTTCGAGGGTGCGCAGGCCGGCGACCGTGGCCAGGGGGTTGCCCGAGAGGGTACCCGCCTGGTAGACGGGGCCCAGGGGAGCCAGCAGGTCCATGACGTCCGCGCGCCCGGCGACGGCCGCCAGGGGCATGCCGCCGCCCACGACCTTGCCGAAGGTCACGAGGTCGGGCACCCAGTCGGCGCCCTCCACGGAGGACGCGTCGACGAAGCCGGCACCGTAGCGGCCCGCGGGCGCGCCGTCGACCCACCCGGCCACGGCCTCGAGGCCCCACCAGCCGGCGGGGTCGACGCGGAAGCCGGTGAGGACCTCGTCGAGGATCATGAGCGCGCCGTGCGCGGTGCACAGGCGGCGGATTTCGCGGTTCCAGCCGGGGTGGGGCGGGACCGTGCCCATGTTGGCGGGGGCGCCCTCGAAGATGACGGCTGCGATACTGTCGCCCACCTGCTCGAAGCACGCGCGCAGGGCATCAACATCGTTGTAGGGCAGGACGATCGTCTGGGCGGTGATGGCCTCGGGGACGCCGGCCGACCCGGGCAGGCCGCCGGTGGCGACGCCCGACCCGGCGGCCGCGAGCAGGCCGTCGGAATGGCCGTGGTAATTGCCGGCGAATTTCACGATCAGGTCGCGCCCGGTGGCACCGCGCGCCAGGCGGATCGCCGTCATCGTCGCCTCGGTGCCCGTCGACACGAAGCGGACGCGCTGCGCGAAGGGCACGCGCTCGCGCACGGCGCTGGCCAGCAGCGTCTCAGTTTCGGTCGGCGCACCGAAGGACAGGCCGCGCGAGGCGGCCTCCTGGACGGCGGCGACCACCTCGGGGTGCGCGTGGCCGAGCAGCGCCGGACCCCACGACCCAACCAGGTCCACGTAGGAGCGTCCCTCGACGTCGGTGACGCGCGCGCCGCTCGCGCTCGCGATGAAGCGCGGGGTGCCGCCGACGCCCCCGAAGGCGCGCACGGGCGAGTCCACGCCGCCGGGGATCACGGCTTTTGCTTGGGAGAATGCGGTTTCGTTAGTAGTCACGGCTACCTTCATCGACGAAAAATGGATTGTTGCTATGGTACGCGCGCTCAGCACGCTCAGCGGGTCCGGCGGGCGACCTCGAGGGCCCAGTAGGTGAGGACGGAGTCGGCTCCCGCGCGGAAGATGCCGGTGAGGGACTCGTCGATGACGCGGGTGCGGTCGATCCACCCGTTGGCGGCGGCGGCCTCGACCATCGCGTACTCCCCGGACACCTGATAGGCGGCGACGGGGATGTCGGAGGCGGCGGCCACGTCGGCCAGCACGTCCAGGTACGGGCCGGCGGGCTTGACCATGAGCATGTCGGCGCCCTCGGCCGCGTCGAGCAGCGCCTCGAAGAGGCCTTCGCGTCGGTTCGCGGGGTCCTGCTGGTAGGTGCGTCGGTCGCCCTTGAGGGTGGATCCGACGGCCTCGCGGAAGGGCCCGAAGTAGGCGGACGCGTACTTCGCGGAGTAGGCGAGGATGGCGACGTGGGCGTATCCCGCCTGGTCGAGGGCGGCGCGGATCGCGGCGACCTGGCCGTCCATCATGCCCGAGGGCGAGACCATGTGCGCGCCCGCGCGCGCCTGGGAGATCGCCATCGCCTGGTAGAGCGGCAGGGTCGCGTCGTTGTCGACGCCGCCTTCGGAGTCGAGGAGGCCGCAGTGCCCGTGGTCGGTGAACTCGTCCAGGCAGGTGTCCGCGCACACGACGAGGGCGTCGCCGACCTCGGCGCGCACGGCGGCGAGGCCACGGTTGAGGATCCCGTCCTCCGCCCACGCCTGGGAGCCGATCGCGTCGCGGTGGGAGGGCACGCCGAACAGGTCGATGGCACCCACGCCGGCTTCGGCGGCCTGCGCGGCGGCCCGGCGCAGCGAGTCGATCGTGTGCTGGTACTGGCCCGGCATAGCCGCGATTTCGCGGGGTTCATCGATGTCGTCGCGCACGAAGACAGGCCAGATGAGCTTGGCGGGGTCGACGTGAGTTTCGCGCACGAGCGCGCGCATCGCTGGGGTCGAGCGCAGGCGGCGCGGGCGGATCGTCGGGATCGGGGAGGAGTCCACCCCGGCCTCGGCGAGGTAGGAGGTAACGGATTCAGGGACGGTAGTCATGAGTTTCTTTCTTCGGGTGCGTCGGCGTGGGTAGGGCGGGTGAGGGTGTCGGTGAGGGCGCGGACGATGGCATCGGGTGTGGGGGACGAGGCCTGGGCCGCGACCGCGATCCCCAGCCGCCTGGCGGTGGCGGCGGTGGGCGCGCCGATGGTCACGACCCGAGTTGAGGGGGGCGGCAGGCCGAGGAGCGGGGGGAGGGCGCGCGCCTGGGAGGAGGCTGTGAGGATCGCCGCGTCGTAGTGACCCGCGCGGAAATTCCCGGCGATATCGGCGTCAATATCGCCGACACCCGCGGGAGTGGTGGTGTAGGCGTCGACGGCCTCGACGCTCCAACCCAGCGCCCGCAGCCCGTCCGGCAGGGTATCGGGGGCGAGCGCCGACCGGGGGATGAGGATCGGGCGCGCGCCAGAGTCCGAGGTGGGGAAGCACGCAAGCAGCGCGGCGGCGGACCCTGTGCCGGTCAGGTCGGCGCTCACGCCCGCGTGGTCGACGACCCATCGGGCCGTGGCCTCGCCGACGGCCGCGATGCGCGTGCCGCGCGAGCGCGCACGTGGAAGGCAGGAAACGACGGCGCGCGCGGCCCTCCATGAGGAGAACACAACCCACGCGTATCCGCCGTCAGCGAGTCGGCCGCGCGCCGCGTCGAGCTGCGCGGACTCCAGCGGCGTCGACACGGTGAGGGCGAGAGCATCTACCTGCGCCCCGGCGAGGCGCAGGGCGCGCGCGATGGCGTCGTCGGGCTTGGCGCGGGTCAGGAGGATCCGACGCCCGCTCAGGGGGCCGCTTACAACAGGATCACGCACAACGGGGCCGCTCACGTGGGGTAAGGTCACCGGGGCTTCGCTCACTGAGGGCTCGTTCACGAGGGTTGCCTCGGCGCTTTCGTCGCCCCCAGGTCGGTGACCTCGGCGGCGCCTCCCGCGAGCAGCTGGCGCGCCACGTCCTCGCCGAGGCGGGCGGCCTCGACCGGCATGGCCTCGTCCAGCGCATCGTCACCACGATCTACCGTGCCCGTGAGCGCTAACGCACCACTCGCCTCGACCCGCTCGCGTCCGTCGACGCTCATGACGCGCGCGTCGAGCAGGAGGGCCGAGGAGGCCTCGTCCACGCGGGCGAACGCGCCCACGGGCGCCGCGCACCCCGCGCCCAACGTGGACAAAACGGCGCGCTCGGCACTGGCCGCGAGCGCGGTCGGCCGGTCATTGAGTGCATCGAGGAGGGTGCACAGGAGCGGGTCCGACTCGTCGCGCGTTTCGATGGCAAGGGCTCCCTGCGAGGGGGCGGGCATCATGATGGCTGGGTCGAGCACGTCGGTGGCGTGGGCGTCGAGGCCGATGCGCCGCAGCCCGGAGAGGGCGAGGACGACCGCGTCGAGGCGATCGCCCGTGCCGAGTGCGGAGGGCGCGGTGCCCGCGTCGGCACCCAGGTCGACGCCGCGCACGCGCGAAAGCCTCGTGGGGACGTTGCCGCGCAGGTCGCAGACGCGCAGGTCGGGGCGCGCGGCGAGCACCTGGGCGGCACGCCTGGGCGAGCCCGTACCGACGAGCGCGCCCTCCGGCAGCGACGACAGCGTCGCCCCGTCGGCCGCGCACAGGGCGTCGCGGGGGTCCTCGCGCTGCGGGACGGCCGCGATGCGCAGGCCCGGCGTGGGGGCGGTGGGCAGGTCCTTGAAGGAGTGGACGGCCAGGTCGCACTCCCCCTGTAGGAGGGCGAGCCGCAGCTGGGCGGCGAACACGCCGACGCCGCCGAGCGCAGCCAGGGGCACCGTGGACACGTCGCCGTGCGTGCGCACGACCTCCAGCTGAACGCGCACGTCCTCGCCGAGGCGAGCCCCGGCCTCCTCGATCGCCCGCGCGACGGTGGTGGATTGGGCGAGCGCCAGGCGCGATCCCCTGGTTCCCAGCACAAATGTCCGCGTGGTCATAGCAGTCCTTTCGCGCCCGCGCGGGCATGTGTGACGACGGAGGCGATGCCGGTTCCGGCGACCCAGGCACCCGTGAGAGCCACGCCCCCCAGGGGCCGCACCTGTTCCTCGAGAGCGGCGACGCGGGCGCGATACTCGGGCGGCAGGGGCGGGAGCGTGCCGTTCCAGCGGGCGAGCAGGTGGTCGGTGACGGCCTCGGGGGCGATGTCCACGCCGGTAAGCGTGCGGATGTCTCGCAGGGCCTCCTCGACGGTGATGTCGGGTTCGACCTCGCCGAGGCGCCCGTAGGACAGGCGCAGTAGGTGCGTGTGGGGCGCACACTGGTCGGCGAGCCAGGGCCACTTGACGTTGAGGTGGGACAGGGCCTTGGCCGCCACGGGTCGCTCGTCGGCGGGGGCGGGCGCGACCAGGAGGCCCTGGGAGACGGGCGCGTCGTCCAGATCGGGGGCGCGCACGGCCAGGGTGAGGCGCGCGATGGGCGCACCCTCGGGAACGCTCACATCGGGCACGAGGCCGGGGATGCGCGCCTGCGTCAACAGGCGCAGGGCGGCGCTGGCGCTGCAGGCGAGGACGAGGCGCTCCGTCGTGACGCTCACGTCCGGCCCGCTCGGCACGGGTTCAGCTCCGGGGGTGGGACCGGGCCTCGTCGGCCCGCACTCGAGGGTCCATCCCGAGGCCGAGCGAGCCATCGCGAACGCGCCCGTGCGGGTCAGAACAGTTCCCCCGGCCTCTTCGATGGCGGCCCGCAGCGCGTCGACGAGGACGAACATGCCGCCCTCGACGCAGGCTTCGGGGGTGCGGCGCGATCCCGCGGCGGCCAGACGTGCCGCGACCGCAGCAGCCAGCGACCCGTGACGGGCGGTCTCTGCGCGCAGGCCGGGGGCGACCGTGTCGGTCGCCAGCATGGAGGGGTCGGCCGTGTAGATGCCCGCGATGATCGGCCGCACCGAGCGTTCCAGCACGGCCTGCCCCATGCGCGCGGTCACGAAACCGGCCAGGGTGTCCCCGGCCTCGTCCATGCCGACGCCGCCGCCCATCGAGCGATCCTTCAGGGCGCGGCGCACCCCATCCTCGCCGAGCACGCGCTCGCAGTCGGGCGCGTCCGGGTGGGCGGGGATGCCCAGGAACGAGTCGCGCAGGAAGGGGCGCAGCTCCCAGCCGCCACGCAGGGCGGGGGCATAGAGGCGGGCACCCGAGCCGGCGGGCTCGACCGAAGTCAGCCCCAGGGCGTCCACGATCGACGAGGTGTCGGTACCGCGCAGGACGTATGTCTCCGCGCCCAGGTCCACGTCCACGCCACCGACCGTGCCGCGGGCGATGAGGCCGCCCAGGTAGCCGCGCGCCTCGATGAGGAGGGGTCGCACGCCCGCGCGGGCCAGTTCCCACGCGCTCACGGCTCCGGCGATGCCTCCGCCGACGACGACTGCGCCGGGGTTGGTGGGAATGGCATCAAGCGCGCTCATCGAGCATCACCCAGCTCGCGGACCAGCTCGACGATGCGCGTCAGGACGTCGGGGTCGGTCGTGGGCGGCACGCCGTGCCCGAGGTTGAAGATATGGCCGGGGGCAGCGCGCCCGGCGTCGAGGATATCTCGAACAGCCTGTTCGATAACGGGCCACGGGGCCTGCAACAGCGCGGGATCCAAGTTTCCCTGCACGGCCTTTCCGGGCACCTGCTCGATGGCCCACGACAGGTCCGTCTTCCAGTCCACGCCCACGCAGTCGGCACCGACCTCGGCCATATCGGACAGGATCGGCGCACTGCCTGTCCCGAAGTGGATGAGCGGAGCGCGCTCACCCGTCACCGGGCTGACGACGCCGGCGACGCGCTGTGCGACCATGCGCGAATACGGCGCGACGGACTCCCGATAGGTGCGAGGCGAGAGGGACCCCACCCACGAGTCGAAGAGCTGCGCGGCGCTGGCGCCGGCCCCGATCTGCGCGGTAATAAAGTCAGCGCTCACCCACGCACACCAGGTCATGAGAGCATCCCACGCGCCCGGGTCCGACGCCGCGAGCGCGCGCGCAGCCATGTGATCGCGCGAGGGACGCCCCTCGACCATGTACGCGGCCAGGGTGAAGGGGGCGCCTCCGAATCCAATGAGGGGTGTCGACCCCAGCTCGCGGACCGCCGTCGCGACGCCGTCGCGCACCGCCTGAGCCCCTTCGGCGCAGTCGCGCACGCGCCCGGTGGAATCCGTCCAGGACCCTTCCCCGTAACGATGACTCAGCAGCTCGTCGATGCTCTCGCGCGTTCGATAGGGGTGGTCGAGGACCGGGCCGACACCCGGCTCAATCTCGACACCCACACCGGCCAAGCGCAGGGGGACCATGATGTCCGAAAAGAAGATGCCCGCGTCCACGCCATGGCGTCGCACAGGCTGCACCGTCGCCTCGGCGGCAACGTCGGGGCGCAGGCAGGCCTCGAGCATGGGCAGGCCGACGTCCGCGCGCAGCTGGCGATACTCCGGCAGGGAGCGCCCAGCCTGACGCATGAACCACACGGGGATGGGCCCGCGTCGCCCGGTCAGGGCGGCGATCAGCGGGGGCTTCGTCATGTATCTCCCTTAATTTAATGATGTTTTCATGCGTTAATTCGCGCATTTCCGCCTGTTTCCAGTCTAGTTCAAGACAATTTCTCACACGTCTTAAAAGCGTGGAATCACCTGTCTTTACGCGCATTTATCCGCGTGAGTGCGCCATTTATTTCGCCGACATTTCGAAATGACACGGCGTCACCAACATAAATAGCTTCTCTCCGCTGCCCACGTCACCCGCGTGCCCTTAAATGGACGCGTTGTGACTATTCATGTGCTTTCCGCGGACCACCGCTACGCCCCCCTCGACGACATCGCCCGGCTCTCCGGCGCGACCGACCTCGGCCCTACCCTCATGCGCTCGCTGGCGCAGGTACGTGGAGTCATGTTCCTACGCACCTGTAACCGCGTCACCATCTACGTCGACGCCCCGGCCTCGGCCGACCCCCACGCGCTCCAGGACGCGGTAGAGCGCGAACTCGCCACCGCCGCCCACGCCCCGCGCGCCGACGTACAGCTGCGGCACCTGTGGGGACGCGACGGCCTCGTCGATCTTTTCGCGACGGCATCCGGGCTGGAATCCATGGTTATCGGCGAGCGCGAGATCGCCGGGCAGATGCGCCGCGCCGCGCGCACCGCCTGGGAGGACGGAACCCTCAGCTGCGACCTGGGACGCGCCGCCGAACGGGCCTCGGCCACCTCGCGCCGCGTCGCCACCGAGACCGGACTGGCCGGGGCGGGCCGTTCGGTCGTCGCCGTCGGCCTCGACATGGCGGCCGCCCACCTGGGACCGTGGGAAGACACGCGCGTGCTCATCGTCGGCACGGGCGCCTACGCCGGTGCGACCGTCAGCGCCCTGAACGCGCTCGGCGCATCGGACGTGTCCGTCTACTCGACGTCCGGGCGCGCCCAAGAGTTTGCCCGAGGACGAGGCATCGGCTGGGTCGACCGCGCAGGCCTACCCTCTGCGCTGGAGCGCGCCGACCTAGTCGTGACATGCCGAGGGCTCGGAAGCCCCATCCTGACCCGCGACATGGCCGCTGCATCCGGGCCCACCGTGGTCCTGGACCTCGCGCTCATGCGCGACACCGAAAGCTCTGTCGCGTCACTGCCGAACGTGACGCTCATCGACCTGCCGACCATCCAGGCGTCGGTCCCGGCCGCCGATGCCGACGCACTTGAGCGCGCACGCGCCATCATCGACGAGGAGGTCTCATCCTTCGAACGCGGCCTCGGCGCACGCTCCATGGACCCCGTCGTGCGACACCTGCGCTCGCGCGTCTTCCGCATCGTCGAGGAGGAGATCGACCGCCTCGGCGACGCTCCCTTCTCGACCGAGGACGCGGCCCGTGCACTGCGCCACCTGGCGGCGCGCCTCATCCACAACCCGACCGTCATGGCGCGCCGGGCCGGCGAGGAAAGCCAGCAGGAACGCTACCTGGAGGCCCTCGGCGTGGTCCTCGGCATCGACGAGGCCTCCCTTATTACGGGGGACGACGTGGCCCCTCACGCTTTCTCGCCAGGTGATCACGGCCATTCCCGCGGCGGCGTCTGCCCACACGATGTTCATACACTGGGTGCATGAGCACCCAGAAGAACGATCCACGCGCACTCGCCCTCGGCGTCTCCTGCTACGTGATCTGGGGTTTCTTCCCCCTGTACTTCTCGCTGCTCTCCCCCGCCGGCGCCGTTGAGGTCATCGTCCACCGTGCGGTCTGGGGCCTGTTCTTCTGCGTGGTTGCGCTCGCTGTGACGGGGTCGCTCGGGAAGGTGCGCGCACTCATCGCGGATCGCGGAGCCCTGTGGCGCCTCGCGGTCGCGGGCGCGCTCATCGTCGTCAACTGGTCGGTGTACGTGTACGCGGTCCTCGCCGGCCATACGACTGATGCGGCGGTTGGATACTTCATCAACCCCCTCGTGACGGTCGCGCTGGGCCTCATCGTGCTGCGCGAGCGCGTCACCCCGATCCAGCAGGTGGCTCTGGCCCTCGGCGTCATCGCCGTCATCATTCTCGTCATCGGCCAGCGCGCGGTCCCCATCGTCTCCCTCACGCTCGCACTGACGTTCGGCCTGTATTCACTGGTGAAGAAGGACGTGGCCGCGCGCGTCGACCCGCTCGCGGGCATGGCGATCGAGACCGCGGCGGTCTCGCCCTTCCTGCTGGGCTACTACGCGTATCTGGTGGCCACGTCCTCCACATCCTTCCACGCCATCGCGTCTTCCGACGGCTCCGGGTTGTCGTGGCCCGTTCACCTGGCCCTCCTGGTGGGAGCGGGCGCGCTGACGATGATCCCGCTCATCATGTTCGCCTCGGCGGCAAGAGGCCTGACCCTGGGGACGATGGGCTTCCTGCAGTACCTGGGCCCGACCCTGCAGCTCCTCGTCGCCGTGTTCATCTTCCACGAGAGCGTGCCCGCATTCCGCTGGATCGCGATGGGCGTCGTGTGGGTGGCGCTGGCGTGCCTGAGCGCCGACTGGCTGGTCTCCTCCGTGCGCGCCAAGCGCCTGGCCCGGGCAGGTCACCAGGACTGATTCCGACGGGCACGCCGGGCGGTGGGGGCGGCCGCCATGGCGGGCCCCGGTACAAAACTCCCCCGGCGTATCCAGTTCGGCGGCCCAACCGGTACAAAACTCTCCCAGCGTATCCAGTTCGGCGGCCCAACCGGTACAAAACTCTCCCGGCACACCCGAAACCGCCCTTTTTGACCTGTTTTCCCCGAGCAGGGAGAACTTTGTACCGCTCCCACCAACAACAAGCCACGCAGGGAGAAGAAAGTCACGCGCCAACACCCCGCCTCACCCCAACAACACGCACCTCCCCCAATTCCGCATGCAATTCGATTGCATGAAACTTCAACAACACTCAGAAACGTTGAAATACCGACGATCACAATTCAAATCCTGAAATAGCCGCAGGGGAATTGCATGCGAAATTGATAGTGAGCTCAGCAATGAGGAGCAATGGCCCGGAGGTGAAGTGGACCAGACCGCCGTGCCGATGAGCAGCAACAGGAACGCCCTAGCAAAAGTCGCACGTAATTCGATTGCATGAAACTTCAACAACACTCAGAAACGTTGCAATTCCAACGATCACAATTCAAATCTTGAAGCATTCGCACGGGAATTACGTGCGAAATTGATGAATCTGGTGTGGAGGGGGCCGGTGGGTCCGGAGGGCACGGGCAGGCTTCGAGGCGCGGGGCCTGGCTGCGGTGCCCGTGGGCGGCGGCAGGGCCTGACCGGGCTAGTCCAAGCGACACAAGTGCCGCCGGTGTGGAGGGCGCGGAGGGATTGGTGGGCCTGGCTGCGGTGCCCGTGGGCGGCGGCAGGGCCTGGCCGGGACCACACAGCACCGGAGGCGCCGCCGGTGTGGAGGGCGCCGGAGGGTCCGGGGGGCCAGGGCGGGCCTCGAGATCGACCACTCCGAGCGAAGCTCGCGTGTGGCGATCTCGCGGGCGGCCGGGCCCGACGGCACCCGAAACACCTGCGGCACCACACGCAACAACATGCAGCGCCAACGGCGAGCGGGCAGCCAGGACACGCGGCGGCCAGGTAAAACGGCCTTACTCGCCGCCGCCAGGCTCGGGGCGTCCCGTGTAGTTGACGAAGCGCGCCATGTCGCCCTGGAAGAGGGCGGTGACGGTCGCGGTCGCGCCCGCGCGATGCTTGGCGACGATGATGTCGGCCTCGCCGGGGCGATCCTCCTTGTCGTAGTAGTCGGGGCGGTGCAGCAGAATAATGATGTCCGCGTCCTGTTCGAGCGAGCCGGACTCACGCAGGTCGCTCATCATGGGCTTGCGGTCGGTGCGGCCCTCGGAGTTACGGTTCAGCTGTGCGACGGCGATGACGGGGATGTCGAGGTCCTTGGCCAGGAGCTTCAGATTTCGCGACATCGCGGAGACTTCCTGCTGACGGGATTCGACCTGGCGGCCGCTCGTCATGAGCTGGAGGTAGTCGATGACGACCAGGCCCAGGTTTTCCTGCTGTTTCAGGCGGCGGCACTTGGAGCGGATCTCGGAGATCGTGATGTTCGCGGAGTCGTCGACGTACAGGGGCGCAGCGCTCATGCGCGAGGACGTTTCGGCGACCTTTTGCCATTCGTTGCTGTTCATTTTGCCGGCCTGCATCTTGGACAGACGCACCCCGGACTCGGCGGACAGCAGGCGCATCGCGATTTCCTGCGAGCTCATTTCCAGCGAGAAGATCAGCGACGTGATGCCGTGCTTCATGGACGCGGAGCGGCAGAAGTCCAGGGCGAGCGTGGATTTACCCATGGCGGGTCGGGCGGCGACGATGATCATCTGGCCGCCGTGTAGGCCCTGGGTCAGCTCATCCAGGTCGGTGAAGCCGGTGGGCACGCCGTTGAGCTTGCCCTGGTTCTTTTCGATGTCTTCGAGGGCGATGAGAATATCCGTGCTCATCTTATCCATGGACACGTAGTCGCTGGTTTCGCGCCCGTCGGAGACGGCGTAGACCTCGGCCTGGGCTTGGTCGACGATCTCGTCGACGTCGCCGCCAGCATCCGCGTAGCCGAGCTGGACGACGCGCGTGCCCGCGGTGACGAGGCGGCGCATGATGGCGCGCTCACGCACAATGCGCGCGTAGTAGGCGGCGTTCGCGGCGGTGGGCACGGAGGCGATGAGGGTGTGCAGGTAGGCGGCGCCGCCGACCTTCGACAGGAGGCCGGCGCGCTTGAGTTCGCCGGCGACGGTGATCGCGTCGGCGGGTTCGGCGCGGCCGTTGAGTTCGATGATGGTGTCGAAGATGGTCTCGTGGCTGGGCTGGTAGAAGTCCTGTCCGCGCAGTATCTCGGACACGACGTTGGCGGCCTCGGTCGTCAGCATCATCGATCCGAGGACGCTCATCTCCGCGTCGATGTCCTGTGGGGGGACGCGGTCGAATTGGTCGTCGGACATCGTGATCCTTTCGGGTCCGCGGGCGTGTAGGGACGAGGCCGGGGCTGGGTTCGGGCCGCGAGCGCGGTGGGGAGCCCTGTGGATAGAGGGCCTTCAGGCGAAGACTAACGCGTTGTAGGAGATTGCGCGACCGACGCTGTGCACGGACATGTGCACATATTGTGGATAACCTGTGCACAACGCCGACAGCGCCTGTGCACAACGTGAAATGACCGATCTGTCAGGGCAGATATGCTCATCACAGTCACATCGTTGTCATTCATTGGGCCATCTAGAATTTCCCCGTGCACGGCTTTCCACAGGCCTGTGCACACATTGTGGATAAGAAAATCGGAGCGTGTCATGACGAGCACACAGGGACCCAGCGACCCGACCTCATCCTCGCAGCGTGAGGAGGCCCCGGCCTCGTCGACCCCGACGATCACGACGCGGATGATCCTGTCGCTCGCGCTGCCCTCCTTGGGGGCTCTCATCGCCGAGCCGCTGTTTACCGTCATCGATTCGACGATGGTCGGCCACCTGGGGACCCCGCAGCTGGCGGGCCTGGGTGTCGCGTCGACCGTGCTGAACACGGCGGTCGGGCTTTTCATCTTCCTCGCCTACTCGACGACGTCCTTGGCGGGGCGTCACCTGGGGGCCCGGCGGCGCGATCTCGCGGTCCGTTCGGGGGTCGAGGCCATGTGGCTGGCGGGAGGCCTCGGCCTCCTCGCTGCGATCCTCCTGGCGGTCTTCGCCTCTCCCCTGCTCACCTGGCTGGGGGCGAACGAGGCGACGATGCCGCACGCCCTGGCCTACCTGCACGCCTCCGCGCCCGGGCTGGTCGGCATGTTCGTCGTCCTGGCGGCCACCGGCACTCTGCGCGGGTTGCAGGACACGCGCACTCCCCTGGTCGCGGCGTCCGTGGGCGCGGCGTTCAACGCCGTGGCGAACTGGGTGCTCATGTACCCGCTCGGCCTGGGGGTTGCGGGGTCGGGCCTGGGCACGGCGATCACGCAGACGCTCATGGCGGTCTTCCTCGGCTGGATGATCGTGCGCGCCGCACGTCGCGAGGGCGTCAGCCTGCGCCCATCCACCTCGGGCCTGTTCGGCGCGGCGGTCGAGGGGGCGCCGCTGCTCGTGCGCACCCTTGCCCTGCGCGTCGCCCTCCTCGCGACACTGAGCGCGGTGACCGCGATCTCCACCCAGGCACTGGCCGCCCACCAGATCGTGTGGACGCTGTGGACGTTCGCCGCCTACGTGCTCGACGCCCTCGCGATCGCCGCCCAGGCACTGGCAGGATTCACGGCCGGCACCGGCGAACGCGGGGCCATGCGCCCGCTCCTGCGCACGCTCTCGCGCTGGGGCGTCAGCTTCGGCGTCGCCGTCGGCGTGGCCTTAGCGCTCACCGCACCCTGGATCACTCGCATCTTCACCAACGACCAGACCGTCATCGACTACGCGACCGTCGCCATCATCGTCAGCGCCTTCTTCCAGCCGGTCGCAGGCTACGTCTTCCTCCTCGACGGCGTCCTCATCGGCGCGGGCCGAGGCCGCTACCTGGCCATCGCCGCCGTCATCAACCTGGTCGTCTACGCGCCCCTCCTGTGGGTCATCGCCCACTCCGCCTCGCTCACCGCGCGCCCATCGCTGGCCCTCACGCTCGTGTGGCTCGCATACTCGGCGGTCTACACGGGCATGCGGGCGCTCACCAACGGGCTCGGCGCGCGCTCGCTGTAGATGATCGACGAGGCCGGGGCAGGCCTCGTCCCCACCTGCCGTTTCGCGCGGGGTTCGGCGTCCCGGCGAGGCCCACCCCGACCTCGTTCTGGGGGCGCCAATCGTGACCGGAAACGCCCTAGCGAAGACGCTGCCACCCGTGTAAAGTGGGTAGCTGGACTGTCCGCACCCGCGGCCGGTCCAGCAGGCCCCCAGGGGCCATACGCAACGCCCTCCTGTCACGGACCGTCCGTGACCGTAAAGACCATAGGAGGTGGGAACCAACGTGCGTAACTACGAACTGATGGTGATCCTCGATCCTTCGATCGACGAGCGCACCGTCGCCCCCGTGATGGAGAAGTACCTGGCACCCGTGGCTGCCAACGGCGGATCCGTCGAGAACCTTGACATCTGGGGCAAGCGCCGCCTTGCTTACGACATCCTCAAGCGTTCTGAGGGCATCTACGTCGTCATCGACATGACCACGACCCCCGAGGTCGCTCTCGAGATCAACCGCCGCATGGGCATCGACGAGACCATTCTCCGTACGAAGCTCCTGCGCCCCGACGCTCACTGAGCCGACACCACACCCTCTAAGCCCGAGGAGCCGACATGGCCGGAGATACCGTCATCACTGTCATCGGTAACCTGACCGCTGACCCCGAACTGCGTTGGACGCAGTCCGGCGCCGCGGTCGCCGATTTTACGGTGGCCTCCACCCCCCGAACCTACGACCGTAACGCCGGTGAGTGGCGCGACGGCGACACCCTCTTCATGCGCTGCTCCGTGTGGCGCGATACCGCTGAGAACGTCGCCGAGTCGCTGCGTAAGGGCATGCGCGTCATCGTTCAGGGTCGCCTCACCCAGCGCTCGTACGACACCCAGCAGGGTGAACGTCGCACGGTCGTTGAGCTGCAGGTCGATGAGGTCGGCCCCTCCCTGCGCCGCGCACGCGCGCAGGTCACCCGCACCGCCCCCTCCGGTGGCGGCGGCTACCAGTCCGACAACCGCGGCCAGCAGGGCGCGCCCCAGCAGGGCGGCGGTTACGGCGGCGGCCAGGGTGGATACGGCCAGGGTGGCGCCAACTACGGCGCACCGACCGGCGGCTCCCCCGAGGACCCGTGGCGCAGCGCCCCCGCTGGCGGCGCCACCTCCTTCGGCGACGAGCCCCCGTTCTAAAGTCGAGCGCTCCGGCGCTCGCGCCGGACGCCACGTCGAAGACACAACGCTTGGGGCGGCACAGTCCGCCCGGATTCACTAGGAGACCATCATGGCGAAGCCCCAACTTCGCAACAAGCCCATCAAGAAGAAGGCCAACCCGCTGAAGTCGGCCAAGATCGAGAAGATCGACTACAAGGACACCGCTCTGCTGCGTAAGTTCATCTCGGACCGCGGCAAGATCCGCGCCCGCCGCGTGACCGGTGTTTCCACCCAGGAGCAGCGCAAGATCGCTCGCGCCGTCAAGAACGCGCGTGAGATGGCTCTGCTGCCCTACTCCACGACCGGCCGCTGATAAGGGAAGGACACAGCTGATATGGCTACCACGAAACTGATCCTCACCCACGACGTCCCCAACCTCGGCCACGCCGGCGAGGTCGTCGAGGTCAAGGCTGGCTACGCCCGCAACTACCTGGTCCCCCGCGGCTTCGCCGCCAAGTGGACCGCCGGCGCGCAGAAGCAGATCGACCAGATCGCCGCTGCTCGTCGCCGCCACGAGATCGCCACGATCGACGACGCTCGCACCGTGCGCGACGCCCTCCAGGGTGCCGTTGTCGAGATCTCCGGCAAGGTTGGCAACTCCGGCCGCCTGTTCGGTGCCGTCTCCGCTGCTGCGATCGCTGACGCGGTCAAGGAGCAGCTGGGCCAGACCATCGATCGTCGTCGTGTCATCATCGCCTCGCCCATCAAGGCCGTAGGCGACTACACGGTGACCGTCGGCCTCCACACCGAGGTGTCCGCGAACCTCAAGGTCCGCGTTTCCGCCGCGAAGTGAAGGCTTCACGCATCGGTTGAATGCTGAAGGGTTGGCCCCCGCTCATGCGAGCGGGGGCCAACTTTTTTGTTCGGGTGCCACCGTTTGGCGTACGGGGGCACCCGAACGTGGCGAAGAAGCAGACGCTTGCGTGTGGAATCTGATTACTCCTGGGATCGCAATGTCCGGGCGGGAGGCATCGAGGCTGACGATATTGCGCACACCTGATCGGGACATTCGAGGGACGTTTCATCCATGTCGGCGGCCACCTGCCCCGCTCAGTTAGATTCTAGGAAGGTAGTTTTCTGGTTGGAATTCCGCGTATTGGCACACGGTAGCACTCCCGCAGAGAAGTCGCAGTCACAATCGCTTGACACCGGGACACTATCGGGACATAATAGTCCTGACGCTGAAATCCGTCGAGCAATCGGAGGTTGAAATGTCCACCACACATCTGTACACACTCAAGACCCTCGAGGACCAGAGGGATGCCAATAGCTTCCTCACGCTCAGCAAGCCGCGATTGAAGAACGTCAAGAATCACACCTTCACTTGGTGGGACCCCTCGCGTATTCTCCCGGGTGAAGATCGGGAAGCTGAGATCAACAAGCACCTGTCCGCCGCCGACTACGTCATCCTGCTCCTCAGTCCCTACCTCCTCGCCGCCATGAAGGATCAGGAGCTCCCCAGCATCGACAAAGTTCAGGCGAAGCTCCTCCCCGTCATGCTGGTGAATGTGCCGCTCGACGACACGATGGACTGCTTCGGCATCGACGCTCGCCAGATCTACCGCGGTGACCAGGCTGAGCCGCACTCCTACGACAGCCTCGACAGCGCCTACCAGCGCAACCACTTCGTCGATGGCTTCGTCAGCCGGATGATCCGCCGCATTGAGGGAGGGGGCGGATGGCGGTGACCGGCGGCTTTGAGTGACTTCTCAGCGCCTCGGGCACGTAGCCTGTCGTCACACTCACACCTCGGCAAGCGACTCACAGACTACATCCGGTGACTGGAGTACCAACCAGTACTCCACTTCGCGTCACCTCCGCACACGCCCCTCAAACACAGTACTCCCACTAGGTCCAGCTCACTCACCCTGGAGGTTCTCATGTCTAACATCAAGCTCTTTCTTTCGTGGGCTCACGATGACGCCGAAGCTAAGGATTCCTTCCTCAAACTGCTCAACCCCCGCTTGCGGATTGCACAGAACCACGTCTTCACCTGGTGGGTGGACTCGTTCATCCTCCCTGGCGAGGAATGGAAGGAGGAGATTCGGGCGCAGCTGGAGAAAGCCGACTACATCGTTCAGCTCATCAGCCCCTCCTTCCTGGCCTCCGACTTCATTCGTGACTACGAGATTCCCGGAGTGGGCGAGGCCCCTCTGAAGAAGACGCTGCCCGTCATGCTCGTCGACGTGCCCCTTGATGGGACCATGGAGTTCCACCAGATCGACCGCCGCCAGATCTATTGCGGCAACTCCATCGAGCCCCACTCCTACGTGAGCCGCGAGACCGACTACCAGCGCAACCAGTTCGTCTATGGCTTCGTCAGCCGAATCATCGATCGCGTCGAAGGCAAGGGCGGGTACCGCTGATGTCCACTCTCTCACCCACGTCTCAACGTCCCCTTTCCGCAAGCACAGTCCGCCGAATCCTCGATAGCCTTGAGGATCTGACGCAGGGAAACGCGAAGATGGCTCGTGCGATCTGCGATCTTCTCGACGACGACGGCAAGACAACCATCGACGCAGTCCTGGCGACAATCACTAGCGGCAACAAGGACGAGTACCTGCGCAAGTTCAAGACCCGCTTCAACCGGGACGCGGGCGGCGCGCTCACCGTCGTCTTCGATCGCAGGAGGGGGTCCGAGTTCTATTTCACGGGCTCCGACCCCATCACTGAGGACATCGCCGAGTACTCGGAGCAGCAAACACGGCGCCACGACACCGATGAGCAAACGATCGATGCCTACGCGGTCGAGGAGAAGGATCCGCGCTCCACCACTCGATCCGAACGACCAGACGACCTGCGCATCTACATCAGCCTCGTTCCCGAGGATGGGCAGCCGGCGAGCACATGTGCTGACCTGCTTGAGCGCACCATCAAGGCCGGACTGCGCGACCGCTACCGAGCCGTGTTTTTCCGCACTGACAGTGTTCCCGTAGGCGAGATCACTGATCAGTATCTTGACAAGCGTATTACCGAATCTAACCTGGTGATCATCCTCATTAGTAACAGGTACCTCACCGAGGAAAACGAGGCGGAACGGGTCTGCGCCGTGCACTCTCACCCGATTATCGTCACACTCGAAGACATCGGCCCTGGCGTGTCCGTGAAACCATTGAACCGCCGTGACGTCGTTTCAGGACGATCCTTCGTCGAGGCGCAGGATGCAGGGCGCAAAGGCGAGCAGGATTTCGCGAACCGTGTCCTAGACGTCATCGCACGCGAACTCGCCAGGGATCCGGCACTCACACCTCGCACATGTGAGCGGCTATCCGATGATATGGCCAAGGCATCAATCCACGGACGGCTTGAACTCGCGGCAGAAGCGGTGCCCGCGCGTGCCGTTGTCGGGGCGTTCGAGGCTCTGCGAGGAGACGAGGCGCCTTCGTTCGTCAACAGGGCGGCAGATACCCCGCACGCTGTCGAGCGCCTCGTGTCATGGGCTCGAGGATTGGACGATGAGCGCTCGAGCCTGTGCGCGCTCCTGGGGAACCTGGGGACAGGAAAGACGACCTCAACAATCCTGCTGACCCGCAGACTTCTGGAACTCAGGATGGTCGGCGAGCAGGTCCCCCTGCCCATCTACTTCGACCTGCGAGACCTCTCCCCCACCACCCTCAAGGACTACGGGCTGCGCACACTCCTGACCCAGCTCCTTGCGAACTCCTCGCTGTCCACCATCACGGTCGACAACGTCCTAGCGACGATTCGAGATGAGCACACCCTGGTCATCTTCGACGGTCTCGACGAGGTCCTCGTCCACCTCTCTCCCCATGACGGCCAGCGTCTGACTCGATCCCTTCTCGAAGTACTCAACCTCGGCGAACGGGGCTCACAAGAGGAGAATCCTCGCACTCGCCTGCTCCTGTCCTGCAGGACTCAGTTCTTCCGGAGCGTCGAGGAGGAATTCTCTTTCTTCGACGGCCAGGGGCGCGAAAACAAGCGAGGCAAAGACTACCTGGTCCTGACGCTGCTGCCCTTCAACGAGAATCAGATCCGCGAGTACCTGCGCCGCAACGTGCCCGAGGCCGACACCGACCGGCTCCTCGAGACGATCCGCTCGGTGCACAACCTGCGCGAGCTCGCCTCCCAACCGGTCCTGCTCGACATGATCCGCCAAGTTCTCCTCACTATCGAGGAGGATCTAAGCATGGGCCACCGGGTTCGGTCGGTCGACCTGTACGAACGTTTCGCAGATAAGTGGCTCAGGCGCGACGACGGCAAGCACAGCCTGATTCCCGACCACAAGATCCAGCTCATGACCCACCTGGCCTGGCAGGTCTGGCGCTCTGGATCCAGAACATGGTCGGCACACTGGATGGAGGAGTGGATGCTCCAATTTCTCCACACCCACCCCGACATGGAACTGCACTACGCGGGACGCATGCCCGACCAGTGGAAGCAGGACTTCCGCACCGCGACCTTCCTGTCGCGTCGCGGGGATGACTTCAGCTTCGCCCACTCCTCGCTCTTGGAGTACTTCCTGGCCGTTCGCCTCGCCGACTCCCTCGAGGCCGAATCAGAGGATGAAGCTCTTGCTGCCTGGGACATCACCCGTCCCAGCGACGAGTGTTTCGCGTTCTTCGCTGAGCTCATCGACCGCCTCTCAGCGCCCACGCAACGCAAGGCGCTCGCCCGCCTCGAACAGGTCGGTAGGAATGCAAGCCCAACCATCCGAGCGAACATCTTCGCCTACACCCTACTGGCACTCGAGATGGGAGTCCCCCACCCACGCCCCAATACCCTGGACCTGTCGGACACCGACCTAAGTGCCTGGAACATCGGATCCGAGAATACAACCCTCAACCTGACTGGAGTTTCGCTCCGAGGTGCCCGCTTGGACGACGCGCAAATTCATCACACCCGCCTTGACAACATCGACGCCACCGAAGCGTCCATACGGCGCGTTCTCTTCCATCACTGCACCCTCACCCATGCTAACCTCGAAGGCGCTGACTTATCCGGCGCGATCTTTCGCGACTGCAAGATGAGAGGATCCTCCCTCGACAGGGCTACGCGGCACCGCACCCAACTCCTCCACACATCTGGCTATGACCGGGAACTCTCCGACGTCCTGAGCGCCCCCTTAACGGAAGATAACACACGCCATATTTTCCCTGAAGTACAGATCCTCGGTGGCCACTCCGCCGAGGTGACTGCAGTGGCGTGGTCACCCGACGGCACCCACATCCTCACAGCATCCATAGACGGTACAGCTCGCATCTGGGACACTATCACCGGAGACAACACACTCACACTTACAGACACGGATCGGATCACTGCAGTGGCGTGGTCACCCGACGGCACCCACATCCTCACAGCATCACGAGAGGGGACGGTCC
>NZ_JAPWAH010000026.1:0-23333 GCF_041432835.1 Pauljensenia sp. 20925_1_27 | reverse complement strand
ACAGAACCTGCGCTCCCCGCGTCTGGCGTTCAGTTCCTGCGCGACGCAGTCATGGACCAGGGTATCTACTACGGCACGCCGAAGTGGGTGACCGACCCTGCGACCGGCAAGAAGGTCTTTATTGGTACTGCCTATGAGCCTGAGCTGGTAAACTCGGCCGACCCCTCGCAGGGTTACGTCAACAAGCCTGAGTCTCAGTCGGGACGCTACTACTGCGTCAAGTACGTGGGCGAGGGTAATGGCGACTACGACCTCTACGGCCAGTACTACAACAAGGGCGCGGAGCAGCCGTACAGCCACGTTACCGCTAAGAGGGTGACGCCCATCAATTGGCCTGGCGCCAAGGGTAACGTCAACGAGAACCCCTACGTCTACGACACCGTCAAGCTGGAGAAGACAGCCTCGGACCATACCTTCACGAAGAACGGCCGCGAGTACCGTCTGCACCTGTGGGGCTTCACCCCCGCGAACAATGCGACCAACTTCCTGACCCCGGACAACTTCAACTCCATCCCGACCGCCGACTGTCCCGCGACCCCGCCCGCGGACGCCAAGCGTACCGACACCTTCGTGACGCAGGAGCTCTCGGTCAACTACGGCTGCCTCTACGGTGTCATCACCGAGGAGAGAAGCGTGCGCATCGCGAAGGCCGTCGAGGACCCGGCGGGTGCCAACCCGACGATCCCCGCCGCCACCTTCTCGGTGACCACCGGCGACACGTGGCACGATAATAGGGCTGACACCCCGGCAACCACCGGTACCGTGTCCGTCACGAAGCCCACGGTCTCCTCCGCGCCGGCTCGCACAAGCTACATGTACGGCTCCGATCCGCTGACGAGTCTGACCCCCACCGGCTTCGGTGAGGCCCAGGCGAAGTACGACTCGACCTTCATCCCCTTCGAGGTCGGCAACTCCGACTTCACCATCACGGAGAAGGACATCTCGACCGGCGGCGAGGACAAGTGGAACCTCAAGGACATCAAGTGCGTCAACGGCATCGGTGAAGACGTCGCCGTGACCCGCACCGAGCGCGGCGTCAACTTCAAGAACGTCGGAGGCGCCGCCTCCAACGAGGCAGCCCCCATCACCTGTACGTTCGTCAACGAATACCAGGCTCCTAAGCTGCGCGTCCAGAAGACCATCGAGAACAACGGCGGCGCCAACGGTGCCACCACCTTCAATGTGGACTACAAGATCGTCGCCACCAACGACGGCTCGCTGGCCGCCAACACCGGCAAGCTCACCGACAAGCCCGACTTCGCGAAGGGCCTGGAGATCAACTCTGCCAAGATCGCCGAGACCCAGGCCGGCCTGAACTCCGCGTCCAACGCGACCGCCACCGGCGGCGTCTACACGCTGACCGACGGCGTCGAGCTGGCCCCCGGAGCCTCCAAGGAATACTGGATCCGCTTCTCGGTCACCCGCAACCCCGCGGCCGCCGGCTACAGCGAGGCGAACCTGGCCTGCTCCGTCAACGGAAACAACGAGCTCGCTCCCGGCAAGGGCCTCTTCAACGAGGTCTTGGCTGAGAGCGGCAAGGACAGTGACGGTACGAGCAACAACAAGGCCTGTGGCCCGACCGTCCCCCACGACTTCGTGGTCGTGAAGGCCGGCACGCAGAACACCGGCTCCACCTTCGCGGACGCCTCGAACCAGTACATCGGTCCGAACAACGCGGCCATGTACCCCCTGAAGGGCGCCGAGTTCGCGATCTACAAGTCCAACCCCAACACGGATGCGAATGCCACCGCGGTCAAGACCCTGACCCAGGCAACCGCGACCGACGGCTACTACTGGAGTGTCAACGACCTGAACCTCGACACCGCCTACTGGCTGGTCGAGACCAAGGCCCCCGCCGGACACTCCCTGCTGCCCCAGCCCCTCGAGTTCAAGCTGACCACCGCCCGCGCGGACGGCTCCGGCACGACCATTGAGCTCGCGGCCGACCTCACGGACCAGGCCAAGTGGGCCACGAGCGCCGTCCAGGCGTTCGCGTCGGACAGCAGCACGCCGGGCCCCCAGGGCTTCCTGGTCGGCGGCACCCGCAAGGCCACCATCGTTGTCAAGGACACCGAGGTTGGCGAGCTGCCCAAGGCAGGCAGCACCGGAATCTACCCCTACATCGGCGTCGCAGCGGCGCTCATGTCCGGGGCGATGGTGATGACCGTGGTCACCACCAAGAGGCGCAAGGCACTCGCCTGAGCCACCCATGAGGTCCCGTGACCACGGTGACCCACCATCAAGAAAAACTCCCGAAATCACACACACAGGAGAAAGAAAACCCATGAGCACCACGAAGACCCGCCGCAGCCTGAGCCTGCTCGCAGCCTTCGCCGTCGCCGCCGGCGCGGTGGCCCTGCCCGCCGCCACCTCCGCGACGCAGGCTGCCCCCGCCTTCGGCCTGGCCGCCACCGTCACGCGCGCCCCGTCGCTCGTCGACCTCGACGCCAACAAGACCGGCTCCATCACCATCCACAAGTACGTGAAGGACGCCACCAACGGCACCACCGAGGGCAACGGCCTTGAGGACACCTCCAATCACGGCACGCCGCTGGCTAACGCCAAGTTCTCCGTCGAGCGCCTGACCAACATCGACCTCACCACGCAGGCCGGCTGGGAGAAGCTCGCGAGCTACGACGGCAACGTTGCTGCTGCGAAGAACGACGGCGTTGACGCTGCCGTCGCGAAGAAGACCGATGCCGACGGCCTGGCTAAGTTCGACGGCCTCACCCTCGGTGCCTACGTCGTGACCGAGACCGAGACCCCCGCGGGCTACGTCGGCTCCAAGCCCTTCATCATCACGGTGCCCATGACGCACCCGACCGACCTCAACAAGTGGGTCTACGACGTCCACGCCTACCCGAAGAACTCCAAGGCTGGCATCGAGAAGACCGTCAACGACGCGGACACCCCCGCCATCGGCTCTGCGATCTCCTACACCATCAAGTCCGACGTGCCCGCCGCTGAGGCCCTCGACTACTACGACGTCGTCGACCAGTACGACAAGCGCGTCGAGCTGCCCGAGGCGAACGTCGCCCTGAAGCTCATCAACGGCAAGACCGGCGAGGTCGCCCTCGTCAAGGACACCGACTACAAGCTGATCTCCGCCACCGGCACCGACAACAAGACCAAGTTCTGGACCGCCGAGTTCACCGCTGCGGGCCGCCAGAAGCTGCTCGACAACCGCAAGGACGACACCACCAAGGTCCAGATGGACCTGTCCGGCACCGTCAAGGACAAGGTTGAGGCTGACGGCCTGTTCAAGAACAAGGCCATCCTGCTCCCCAACGCTCCCTCCAACGGCTGGAAGCCCAACTCGGGCACCGTTCCCCCGCCGGACTTCCCGAACTCCGAGGTTGTCTCCAAGTTCGGCAAGGTGAAGATCACCAAGGTCTCCGCTAAGGATGCCGCCACCAAGCTCTCGGGCGCCCAGTTCGAGGTCTACAAGTGCACGCCTCAGTCCACCCCGACCACGAACTTCGAGTCCGTCGACGCGATCCTCGATGAGAAGCTGAGCCCCGCTGGCAAGGAAACCTACGAGACCGACACCGACGGTGTGGTCACCATCGACGGCCTGCGCAACAACGACTGGGAGAACAACGAGGCCGTCGCCAACCCCGGCTACTACTGCCTCGTCGAGGTCAAGGCCCCCGACGGCTTCGAGCTCCAGACCCGCCCGATCGCCTTCCAGGTCCTGCAGACCAACTCCACCGAGGATAACACCTACACCCTCGCGACGACCGTCAAGGACGTCCCGCACAACGGTGGCTTCAACCTGCCGCTGACCGGTGCTGCCGGCATCGGCGTCCTGATCGGCGCTGGCGCCCTCCTCGTGGGCGGCTCCGGTGCGATCGCGCTGGCCAACAAGCGCCGCAAGGAGCAGGCCGACGCCTGATCCTCGCTAGCTAGCGACACACAGGGGGGTGTGGACCCGCGGGTCCACACCCCCCTCGCGTTGCCCGCAACCACCCCCAAGCGGTACTACCCTGTAACCAGACAAACTTCCACGGCCTCGGCAATGAACGGAGAAAGCGTGAGCACCCAAGCGCCCGACAAGAAGAAGACACCCCTCAAGTGGCGTCTCCTCACGATCGCGCCCCCGATCCTGCTGCTTGCCGGCATCCTTGTCCTCCTCTACCCCGTCCTGGCGACCCAGTACAACAACCAACGCCAAGAACGCATCGCCTCCGAATTCAGCACCGTCGCCGACCAGGCCGGCCCCGACGCCGTCGCCGAGTCCCTGCGCCGCGCCGACGAGTACAACCTCAAAGCCTCCGAGTCACCCATCCTCGACCCCTGGCTCGACGCCCAACGCCCCGGCACCGCGCAGTACCAGGACTACCTGAGCCAGCTCAACCTCAACGACGTCATGGCGACCATCAAAATCCCGTCGATCAACGTCAACCTGCCCATCTACCACGGCACCGAAAACGCCACCCTCGACAAGGGCATCGGCCACCTCTTCGGCACCGCCCTGCCCGTCGGCGGCGAATCCACGCACACCGTCCTCACCGGCCACACCGGCCTGGGCAACGCCACCATGTTCGACCAGCTCACCAGCGTCAAGATGGGCGACGTCTTCTACATCGAAACCGCCGGCCGCCACCTGAAATACCAGGTCACCGACATCCGCGTCGTCCTGCCCACCGAGACCGAATCCCTCAACAAGGTCGAGGGCAAGGACCTGGCTACCCTCATCACCTGCACCCCCTACGGCATCAACACGCACCGCTTGCTCGTCACCGGCGAGCGCGTCCCCATGGACGACGACGCCGTCGCCGCCGAAGCCGCGCAGGTCAAGGGCTCCGTCATGAAACCGTGGATGATCGCGGTCCTCGCGTCCGTTGCCGTCATCCTGGTCATCGCCGGCGCCATCTGGCTGCGCTCGCGCAAGCGCACGGACGAGGAGCCCCAGGCGCTCGAGGGTGCTCCTGCCGCTGGCGCGCTGGCCGCCGCCGATTCCGGGGACGAGGCCGGGGCTGCCGCTGAACCCGGTGCTGCTGCTGAGTCCGGCGCGCCTGCGTCCGGCGAGGCCGCGTCCGGCGAGGCCGCGTCCGGCGAGGCCGCTGCCCCCGCCACACCTGGTGCCCCCGCTAACGGTGGCGCAGGTGATGCTGGCGCTGCGCCCGCTGGTGCTGCGCCCGCCACGCCTGACCTGCTCACGGACGCCGAGCGGATCTCCGACGAAGAGATCGACGCGGGCCGGACCGCCGCCCTCAAGAAGATGCTCGAGGAGCGCGGCAAACAGTAAACGGGCAGGGCGAGGCCCCGGCGCGCGCTCACGGCCCCGATCCGGCCCCTGCCTCGTCCCGGCCCCGTCCCGGCCCTGAACTGCGCCCCGGCCCCGACTCGACCCGGCCCCGACTCGACCCGGCCCCGACTCGACCCGGCCCTGTGGTTCCTCAACAATGTCGCATGCAATTCCCTCGGGATTATTTCAAACATTGAAATCAAGTCGTTGGAATTGCAACCTTTGTGGGCGGTGTCAAAAACTGACCGGGGGGAATTGCATGCGACTTTTGGGTGGGTGTCACCGGAAAGGGAAGGTTCCAGGCGCCGGTTACGACCGGCCGGGCATGCCGCGCGGCCAGCCCCGCGCGAGGCGAGCGCGACCGCGGCGGGCCTCGTCCCCTACCATGGACGCATGAACCTCAGCTTCCCCGAGCGCATCCGCGTCGACGCCATCATCCAAGCCGCCATGGACATGGAGGCCGCGCCCCTCCTGCACGAGCTCGCGCCCATCGGCGGCGACGAGACGCCCCAAGCCATCCTCGCGGGCACCCACAAGACCCAGCGATTCGTGCTCGGCATCCTCGACGGACGCACCGTCCTGGTCGTCACCTCCGGCATCGGCCTGGCCAACGCCGCCTCCGCGACCGCGCGCGCCCTCACCCTCGTCGAAGCCCCCATCGTCATCGCCGCCGGCACCACCGGCGGGCTCGCCCGCGACATCAACGTCGGCGACATCGCCGCCGGCACCCGCGCCATCTACGGGCAGGCCGACGCGACCGCCTTCGGCTACGCCATGGGGCAGGTCCCCCAGATGCCCGTCGACTACACCACCTCCGAAGCCGCCGAGGAACGCCTGCCCATCCTGCGCGGCCTCATCGAGCACCGCGTGCGCCGTGGGCGCATCGTCTCCTCCGACTCCTTCTGCACCGAGGCCAACGTCGGCCCCATGCGGACGCGATTCCCCGACGCCATCGGCACCGACATGGAAACCTGCGCAATGGCCCAGGTCTGCTGGTCCTCCGACGTCGACTGGATCTCGCTGCGAGCCGTCTCCGACCTGTGCGGCCCCACCGCCGACCAGGCCTTCCACATGGACGGCGCCCGCGCCGCCGCCCACAGCGCCCAGGCCGTGCGCGCATACCTGACGCTGCTCTGAGTGCCCGCCCTGGCCTCGTCGCCCTGGCCTCGTCGCCCCGGCCTCGGGCCCCGAACGAACGGAAACGATCATGACCCGCCCCGCCCGCGTCCTCATGGTGTGCACCGGCAACATTTGCCGATCCACGATGGCCCACGCGATCCTCGAACAGGCCGCCGCACGCGCCGGCGTGGACGTCGTCGTCGACAGCGCAGGCGTCTCCGACGAGGAGGAGGGCAACCCGATCGACCGCCGCGCCGCCCGCGTGCTGCGCGACGCCGGGTACACCGTGCCCGAACACCGCGCGCGCCAGATCCGCGCCGGCGAGCTGGGGGAGTGGGACCTCATCCTGGCCATGACCTCGCGACACCTGAGTGTTCTGGAGCGCCTCGCCGATCGCGCGGGTATCGAGCACGATGCCGCACCGGCGTCCGCTTCCGATCTGGGCCAGGGGCCCCGCATCTGCCTGTACCGCGACCTTGACCCCGAGGGCAGCGGCGACGTGCCCGACCCGTGGTACGGCGGGCATCAGGACTTCCTGGACACCCTCGAGGTTATCGAGCGGGTTACGCCGCAGATCCTGACGCTTCTCAGCTGACAGGCGTGGCGCTTGGCGGGCTTCCCCCCAAAAGTCGCATGCAATTCCCCGGAGGGGTCGTTGGCGACCCTTACGAAAACCGCATGATTTCAATGGTCTGGTTTCAAATCTTGAAATAGTGGTGGGGGAATTGCATGCGACATTTTTGGGTAAGCGTGGTGTGTAGCGTCAAGATGCCCGTCCGAGGCCGTGGTACGGCAGGTAGAGTCCGCCCAGGATCTGCAGGAAATCGATGTTTTTTGCGGCCACGCGCCCTTCCCCTGCTTCCGCGTGCGACACGAGGCCTCGGATCGCCTTCACCGATTCGGGGACCTCCCGCGCGAAATCGCCATTCATGACGTCGTCATAGGTGAATCGAAGGACGACGTATCCGCGCCGGAGAAGTTCGCGGTCGCGCTTGAGGTCCTTCTCGCGCTGCTCTTTCGACGAGTGGAAGGCCCACCCATCCACCTCGATGACGATGAAGTCGAGGATGATCATGTCGACCTCGCCAACTCCTTCGATCCAGACTCCGACCTGCGGTGTCAGCCCCATGTCGATGAGTTGCAACCGGGCAACGGTTTCGAGGATCGAGCGGGCTCGGTCCGACGAGAGGGAAAGCGCTTCTCTGAGGTGAGGCAGTCGGCTGCCGGTTGGTGGGATAGTGAGCGTCGAGACCTCGTAGAGTCCGCGATTGCGTGCGGCATCAAGCATGGGCAGCGAGACCTTGAGTGGCATGCAGACGAGCACTCGCTCCAAGACTGTCCCGATGCGCGCTACATGTGTGCGTTCTTCTTCTTTGCTCAGGACCGGCTCCCAGTGGACGCACACATCGTCGAAGCGGCGGAGCTTTGAGTGGTGCATTCCTCGGCTGTGTCTGACCGACAAATGCGTGCGCTGTGGGAGCGCCTCAGTGGCGACTGGTAGGTCATAGAACTTCGCTGCGCTCACACACGAGAGGCAAGCGTTGTATACAAAAGCGCGAACCTGATCGAGAGTGAAGCTGTTCTTGTCATAGATCCAGCCTCGGTAGTGTCCGATGGACTGGGGCAGCATCGAAGGAGTGAGCTCTGCGTGGTGCAGGCTTGTGATTCGTGTGATTCCGTGGCGTTTACGTAGCTCTTCGTTGAGATCCATACATAGATCATGCTACTTCGTGACGTTTCGTGTGAGCTGTTTGAAAAATCTGTGGATAACTAAGAAATTTCGCATGCAATTCCCCGGCACGGTCTTTTTGGGACCCTGTGAAAACCGCATGATTTCAACGATCTGATTTCAAACATTGAAAGAGTCGTGGGGGAATTGCATGCGACATTGTTGGGTAACTGAGGGTGTGAGGGGTGCGTGCGCGAGGCCTGGGTTGGGTTATGGAGTCTGGGGTGCGAGGCCCGGGTGCGCGAGGCCCGGGTGCGCGAGGCCTGGGTTATGGAGCCTGGGGTACGAGGCCTGGGGTGGCCTGGGGCGTGCGGTTCGAGAGCGGCGCGTTGTCAAGCGTGTCTTGCCTGAGGAACGAGGTTGTATGTTGCTCGTGTCGCGAATTACGGTGAGATTGCTGGCACATTGGTCAGTAGCTGCATGATCTGCGGTGAGCGCCATGCGCAACAGACGATTGCACGCGCATACACAACACAAACTAAGGATGCATATGAACGCACTGAAAAAAGTCGCACGTGGTGAGCGGACGACAATCGTCGTCATTGCACTGGTCGCAGCCGTCGCCCTCGTCCTGGGCGTCGGTGGCTTCTTCATGGCACGCACGTTCCTGACGAGCACGGACTCGGGAACCACGGCCTCGAAGGCGAGCTCCGATTCAAACGGAGGAATGAGCGGTGCCTCGTCCGGCGAGGCTTCACAGGTGCCCGATACCGAGCCGCAGTCTGAGGCGGCCCCCACCACGGAGGCCACGGCCTCGAGCATGCCCCCGTGTGAGGACGGCACCTCTGCGCCCGACGGAACCTGCCTGCACCCAGCATCAGTTCAGTGGCTCGACGACCTCCTGCCCGACCCGTCCACCGTTGATCGCAAGGATGCTGACGCGGTGTGCTCCGCCTACGTCATCACCAATCAAACGTGGGACGCGTCGCGCGACGTCACGGACGCGTTCGCGTCCATCCGCGCGAGCGTCTACGAAACGCCCGAGCTGCAGCGTAAGCACACGCCGACCCCCGAGCTGGTGAAGGGGCAGGGTGAGTTCCTGCCGCTGGTGCCAAATCGCTCCCACACGACTGTCACGATTGAGAACATCGGCGTTGAAGGCAGGGAATCGACCCGCCGCGAAGGTAATGAGTGGGTGAGGCTCGTCAGCTTCACGCGCTCCTACGCGGACGACTCGCACGAGCCGGTCCACGAGTTGGTGATCCTGACCCTCGTCGAGCAGGAGGACGGCACCTGGGCTGTCGGTAACGCCGAGTGGCACTGATTGGCGCTGATTGGCACGAGGCGGGTTGGCTGGTGCGTTGTGCCGCGTTGGCTGATTCTGGGTAGCCTCTTCAATTTCGCATGCAATTCCTTCCCGGGGTCTTTGGTGACCCCTGTAAAAACCGCGTGATTTCAACGATCTGATTTCAAATCTTGAAAGAGGGGTGGGGGAATTGCATGCGAAATTGATAGGGGAGCCAGTACCGACGTCGGATACAGTGAGCGGCTACCCCGTGCGGGGCAGCCGCTCGCTGCGTTCAATCGTGCGCGGGGCAGCCGCTCGCTGCGTTCAATCGTGCGTGAGGTGGTCGCTCACCGCGTGAAGGCCTGCGCGCCTCAGTCGGGCAGGGTCGCGCCCGCCTGGGTGAGGAGGGTGCGGATCTGCTCCTCGACGCCCTTGGTGCCGCGGCCCATCGCGACCAGCTGGCCGTCAGCGCCCGCGATGAAGTGCGTCGGCCAGGCCGTCGCGCCGTAGGCCTTGAAGGCCTCGAGGTCGGGGTCCAGGGCGACCGGGTAGGTGATGCCCAGCTTCTCGATCGACGCGTTCACGACCGCAGGGTCGCGCTCGTAAGCCTGCTGGGGCGAGTGCACGCCCACCACGACCAGGCCGTAGTCCTTGTACTTCTCGTAGATGGCCTCAAGCTCTGGGATCTCGCGCTGGCAGTTCGTGCACGAGCTCGACCAGAAGTCCACGAGCGTCACCGTGCCGGACGGCTGGCCCAGGGAATTCAGCCACTCCGAGGCCTGGATCGTCGGCATCACGCCGCAATCCTTCGCACCATTACGCGCGCACTGCGCGAAGTCGGTGCTCGCCTCGACGTCCTTCTCGGGCTCGCACGCGCCGTCCTCGCAGGCACCCTCGGTGCCCGCCTCGAGCGAGGCCGTGTAGTCGGGAATCATGCGCTGCAGGGCCATCGGAGCGTCCGTCGCGATACCCAGCGCGAGCGCAATCATGGCGACGCCCGCCGCAATGCGCAGGGGGCGCTGGCGGGTCTTCAGGAAGCGGGCCGCGACGCCGGAACCGGCGATCGCGACGATCATCAGCGGGATCGACACGCCGATCGCGAAGGAGATGGCCAGGCCGATGATGTGCCACGTGATCTGCCCGGAGCTCGAGGCCACGATGATCGAGGTCAGCACCGGACCCGCGCACGGCACGAAGGCCGCGCCCAGGACGAGGCCGAGGCCGAAGCCTGCGCTGTCGCCCGTCGTGCGGGGTGCCAGGCGCGCGAAGGGGCGCTCGAGCACCTCCATGATCTTCGGGACGATCATGCCGATACCGACGGCCAGCAGCAGGATGATGCCCATCCATCGGATCACGGCCTGCGGCAGGTGTAGCAGGCTCAGCAGCGCCGAACCCGCGACCGTGATGATCATGAACGAGGTGACGAGGCCCAGGACGATGAGCACGGGGCGCCGCGTCACCGAGTCGCTGCCGTCGGCCTTCACGGCTGCCTTCTTTGGCGCTTCCCCGCCCAGGTTCACGCCCCGAGCAACGCGGAACAGCGCCGGGTCGATGCTCGCCTCGTTCTCGGAGGACCGGGATGCCTCGTTCGAGGTGCGCCCGCCCGCGGCGCCGAGGAAGAGCGCGGGCAGGACGGGAAGGATGCACGGGGAGATGCCCGTGATGAAGCCGCCAAGAAGGCCAAGCAAGAGGAACATAGGTTCACCTTACTTGGAAGTGGTTGAAAATGCGCGCTACTTATCGGCGGCAAGCATGGCAACCGTTTGGCATGACCGTCCCCTGAAAAGTCGCACGTAATTCGCTCCCTGGTATTTCAAACGTTGAAATCGGATCGTTGAAATCATGCGGTTTTCGGCCGTGCTCTAAAACTGAACGTGCGAAATTACGTGCGAAATTATGGGGGTGTGGGCGCAGTGACGAGGCTGTGGCGCGTCGGTCCGACTCGCCTACAGCGACAGGACTCGCCTACAGCGACAGGACCAGGTCCGCGCGCTCCTTCGTGCGCTCGACGAGGGCCATGTTCGCGGCGTCCACCGTGCGCACCCAGTGCGCCGCGTCCGCGCGGTCGCGCCCAAAGCTCATGTGTCGGTCGATGAGGCGCGATGCGAGCTCGTCAAAAGGCGTGTCAATAAAGACGAGCAGGTCGATGAGGCCACGCACGTCCGCCCAGCCGGGCAGCTCGAGGCCCAGGTAGTTGCCCTCCGTAATGGCGACACCGTCGATCTTGATGGGGAGCGAGGCAGCGACGGGTTCATGCAGGTCGCGCCGGTAGTCGGGGGCCAGCACTACCGCGTCCCCGCGGCGCACGCGCCCCAGGAGAGCGACGTACCCGCCCACGTCGAAGGTGTCGGGTGCACCCTTGTGGTCGGCGATCCCCCGCGCGGCCAGCACCGCGTTGGACATGTGGAAGCCATCCATGGGGGCCAGGCCCGCGACGGGGATGCCGGCCTCGGGCAGGGCGCGAGCCAGCTCGGCGGCGATCGTCGTCTTGCCGGTCCCGGGAGGACCGGTCAGGCCCAGCACGCGCACCGGGTCACCGAGGCGGGCGCGCTCGGCCACGGCCTCGACGATGCGCCGGGTGATCGACGAGGCTTGGGCGTGCGCAGGGGAGGCAGCCGCCTGCCGTCCTGAGCCCGCTCGCAAGGAGGTCATGGCTTGATGACGGGCAGCGTCGACCAGGGGAAGTTGATCCACTTGTCGGTGTACGCCCACACGTAGTCGGGGTTGATGATGGACACGGGCTTCTTGTAGATGACCGCGCTGCGGGCCTCGACGCGCACGGAGGAGGAGCCGTCGAGAGAGAGGCCGTGCTCGTCGATGAGGTCCATGACCATCTTGAGGGTCTTACCGGAGTCGGCGACGTCGTCGACGACGAGGACGCGCTTGCCGTCCATCGCGGAGACGTCCATGAGCGGGGGAAGCAGCATGGGCTCGTCGAGGGTTTCACCGATGCCGGAGTAGAACTCGACGTTCATGGTGCCGATGGCCTTGACGTCCATCGCGTAGGCGATGGCGCCGGCCGGGATGAGGCCGCCGCGCGCGATGGCGACGATCAGGTCCGGGATCCAGCCGGAGTCGATGATCTGCTGGGTGAGCTCACGGGACGCGTCGCCGAAGCCCTCCCAGGTGAGGACCTCGCGGTCGGGAGCGGTCGTGGCGTCGGGGCTGGCGGTGGTACCCATGGCTTCCTTCTCTCGGGGGTGTTGGGTTCAAGGGTATCGCCGTCGGGCGGGTGTGTGCTCGCCTTTGGCTGTGTTCGGCCCTGTGACGTGGGCAGACGCACGCCGCGGGCAGCGTTTTGGGTCTCCAAGGTCAGGGGCGAGGAAGGGGCGAGGAAGGGGCGAGGAAGGGGCGAGGAAGGGCCTGAGAAGTTTCTCCCCGAATATCGCAGGTAATTTAACTCGGTCATTTTTTGGGTATGGCTTAAAACGTTGCAATTCCAACGGTCTGATTTCAAAGTTTGAAAGAGTGAAAGGGGAATTGCATGCGACATTTTTGGGTAAGTGATCGTGTAGGGGATCGGTCGGTGGCGGCGGAACGCTGACGGCGGCGGTGGTAACGCTAATGGCGGCGGAACGCTAATGGCGGCGGCGGAACGCTAATGGCGGCGGCGGAACGCTAACGGTGGCGGAACGCTAACGGTGGCGGAACGCTAACGGCGGTGGTAACGCTAACGGCGGCGGATCGAGGCGAGCTCGCGCTCGTAGGCGCGCCCGGGCGAGGTGGCCTGCCCGCGGTGCTCCCACGTGAGGATCAGCGCCGGGTCGAAGGCGCGCGAGCACACCCCGCACGAGGAGACGCGGCGCGGCGCCCGGTACAGGCGGCGGGTGGCCCCGCAGCGCGGGCACGTGCCCACCCAGGGCGCGTCCGGGGAGGGCAGGGACGAGGGCAGTCGCGCGGAATCCGGGGCGTCGAGGGCGCGTGCAGCCCGCTTCCACGTGGCGTCGTGCCCGTGGGCGGGGCCGACGAGGGCGTGGGCGATCTCGTGCAGGATGACGCCCCGGATCGTGTCAGCGTCGTACAGGTCGGTGAGCGGACCTGACAGGCTGATCGTGCGCGTGGAGTGCGTGCACGCCCCCGCCCGGCGCTTGGCGTGGTCGAAGCGGAAACGCCAGTCGGCCAACCCCGCCGCGTCCATGAGGGAGTGGGCGAGGACGCGCGCCTCCTCCCGCTTCATCGCGCCCCCGCGAGCACGCCGAGCAGGCGCTTCATGGAGACCTTATTGGGCGTGCCCAGGGTCTGGGCGAACATGGACACGCGCAGCTCCTCGGCCATCCACCGCGCCTGGGTGAGCGCGGCGTCCCGTCGGGCGTCGTAGGGGCGGCGCTCCAGGGCCTGCCGCGCGGAGGCGATGTCGGCCTCGGCCTGGTGGATGCGGTCCATGTCCTCCAGGTCGCGCCCCAGCGCTCCCGGCGAGGAGGCGGCGCGCTCGATGCGCACGGCCCCGGCGCGCAGGTAGCGGGCCAGGTGCGGCAGCGCGGAGGCGGGAGTGGCGGACACGAAGCCCTCGTAGAGCAGGGTCCGTCCGTGCGCCGCGACGTCGCGCGTCGTCTCCTCCAACGAGGCCTGGGGGTGCGAGCGCACGGCGGCGTCGGCCTCAGCGCTGGCCTCCAGGGCCCGCACGACGTGGGAGAGGATCTGGTAGACGCGGTCCTCGTGGGCATCGCGCGCGGCCGCGACGAGGGTTTCGAAGGCCTCGGGGTCGCGCACGTTTGCGGGGGTGCTGAGCTCGTCGACGAGGGACAGGGCCGAGGCCAGCTGCGCGTCCGCGACCAGGGCGGCCGTGTCCGCGTAGGGGGAGGCCGCGAGCATGAGGGCCTCGCGGCCCGTCCAGCGCGTGGTGACGCGGTTCGTCGCCAGTGCGATGCGGGACAGCAGCAGGCGGGCGAGGCCGGCGCGGTGCTCGCGGTTCGCCTCGGCGGCGCTGGCCATGACGCGCACGCCCGCCGCCGGGGCCGCGGCGGTGCCCTGGGGGACCAGCGCGGGGAAAGCCCGCAGCGTCATCGAGCCCGAGGTCTGGGTGATCGAGCGCGGCAGCGTCGGCATCTCGGCGATGGCGTCCGCGTGGAAGGTGGGGTCCGGGGACGAGGCCTGGGCTGCGTCGCGGGATCCGGTGCCCGTCGCGGTCGCGCCGTGAGTCGGGGTGGGGGAATTCTCCCCACTGGGCGATCCCGTGGGGGTGTCGTTGGGGGAGGGTGCTCCGCCGGTGGCGTTGTTCGTGCCGGTGGCGGCCTTCCCCGAGGCCCCGCGTCCGCGCTTGTTCCTGCGCGCTTGCTTCTCGCCGGCCTCCTCGAGGGCCGCGCGCACGGCTGTGCGCACCGCCTTATTTGCGTCGTTGGCGAGGGAACGCTGCAGGTAGGCGAGATCCTTGCCCGCGCCCAGCTCGCGCCCTGACGCGTCGGTGACGACGAAGGTCATGCGCAGGTGGTCGGGCAGGTGGGCGCGCGCGTGCGCCAGGTCCGCCTCGCTCAGGTCCACGCCGCGCAGGACGCGCACCGCGTGGGCGAGGGTGTCCAGGACGGGGCCCTCAGTGAGTGGGCGGGGCTTGGGCGCCTCGCTCGCGGCGGCCGCTTCGGCGCCCTGGGTGGTCGGTTCCTGTTCAGGAGCCTCCTTTTGCGTCTCCTTCTTCGGCGCCTTTGCGGGCGAATTGCGCGTCGAGACGCGGCCCGAGGTCGCGCCCCACGCCGCCAAGCGGCCCATTGCGGCGTCCAGGCTCAGCGGGTCTGGCTCGTCGGAGCCGTCGGCTTTCGCCGCGCCTGCGGCAGCCTTGTCCGCCGACTCAGCGACGGCCTCGACCGGCTGGTCGCCGGCCTGCTCGATCCACCGAGCCACCGACGCGGCCACGTCCGGCGCGGGGGCCAGGAGGCGGCGCACGCCCTTGGGCAGCGCGCGGATCGCCTCGGTCAGCAGGTCCTCGCGCATGCCCGGCACCAGCCAGTCCGTGCCCGCATCGCTGACGCGCTCGAGCACCTCGATCGGAATGTGCATCGATACGCCGTCGCGCGGGCTGCCCGGCGCGAACTCGTAGCTCAGCGCCAGCGACAGGTCGCCGCACTGCCAACGATCCGGGAAGCCCTCGCCCGACGTCGCCTCGCGCGGCATCAGCAGGGATGCCGGGTAAATCAGCAGGTCCGGGTGAGAGCGGCGCTCGTCCTTCCACCAGCGGTTGAACGCCGCCGCGCTGGTCACGTGCTCGGGGATCAGATCGTCGAAGAAACGGAAGCGAGCCTGCTCGTCCGCGACGAGGCCGTGGGTGCGGCTACGGCGCTCAACCTCGCGAGCCTGCTCCACCAGGGCCTCGTTTCGGCGCTGGAAACCGTGCCTCTCCCTCCACTGGCCATCCACCAGTGCGTTGCGAATGAACATCTCGCGGGCCAGCTCGCGCGCCGTCGTCCCCTCGCGCGAGGCCGCCAGCTCCTCGAAATGACGCGGCTCAAACGACCCAGACGACAGCGGATCCTTCGACGCCGACACCAAGCCAGCCGCCAGCGCCTCCAGCGACCCCGCGCGCGGAGCGTGAGAGCGCGAAGCGGCCACGGCCTCGTCGATGACGAGATCACCTAAGCGCCCTAGCAGCACCTCGCGGTCCGCCGCCAGCGTCAGCCCGTAGAGGGTCACGCGCTCGCGGACCATCGCCGCGCCCTTGCCGACCGACCAGAAAGGCTCCGAATACGAGCGCTTGAGCAGGCCGCGCGCCGCCGGCTCCACCCACTCCGGGCGGATGCGGGCCACCGTGCGCGCAAACAGGCGCGAGGTTTCCACCAGCTCCGCGGTCATCACCCAAGCGGGGTGACCGCTCACGCCCGAACCCGGCCAGATCGTGAAGTGCGTGCCGCGCGCGCCCTCGTAGTCGCGCTTCGTCTCGTCCCACGAGCCCAGGTAGGACAGCAGACCAACCAGCAGCGAGCGATGCACCTGGTCCGCGTCCACGGATGCGGGGCCCTGCCCGTAGGCCAGAACCGCGCGCACGGCCGCGTCCTGCGCGCCGCCGAACTGGGCGGCCTCCACAACGTCGCCCGTCGACGGCTCGCCCACAGGCCCGACGCCGATTCCGAGCGCGCGGGCCATCTGGCGCAGCTGGCCGACGACGTCGCGCCACTCGCGCCACCGCAGGTAGTGGAAGAACTCCGCGCGGCACAGGCGCCGGAACGCCGACCCCGACAGGTCGCGCGCCTGCACCGCCAGGTAGCGCCACAGGTTCAGGTAGGTGATGAAGTCCGAATGCGGGTCCGCCAGGCGCGCGTGCGAGGCGTCCGCTGTGCCCTGATGCTCGGCCGGTCGCTCGCGCACGTCCTGGATCGACAGGGCCGCCACGATGACGAGGACCTCCGAGGCGCAGCCCAAGCGCTCGGCCTCCAGCAGCATGCGCCCCAGGCGCGGGTCGATCGGCAGGCGCGCCAGGTCCCGGCCGATGCCGGTGAGCCTGTACTGGGACGAGGCCGTGGCCGCGTCCGGCTGCTCAGCGTCCCGGGCGGTGGGCGCGGTGCCCGAGGCGTCCTGATCCGCGCGGGTATCCCGCGCGTTGCCTGCGTCGTGTGTGCCGCGTTCGTCGCGTGTGCGGGAACGGTCGCCACGGCCTCGGCGCTCCTGCGGCTCGCCGGACGCGAGCGCGCCGATCTCCACGAGGAGGGCGACGCCGTCGCGCACCGCGCGCCGATCCGGGGCGTCCAGGAACGGGAAGTCCTCGACCGCGCCCAGGCCCAGGGACGCCATCTGCAAAATAACGCTGGCCAGCGACGTGCGCAGGATCTCCGGCTCCGTGAAGCGCGGGCGCGAGAGGTAGTCGGCCTGCGAGAATAGGCGGATCGCCACGCCCTCCGCGACGCGGCCGCATCGGCCCGCGCGCTGGTTCGCGCTCGCCTGGCTGACCGGCTCGATCGGCAGGCGCTGCACTTTCGTCTTGTTGGAATAGCGGGAAATACGCGCCAAACCCGGGTCAATGACGTAGCGGATCCCCGGCACCGTCAGCGACGTCTCCGCGACGTTCGTCGCCAGGACCACGCGGCGCAGGCGGTGCGGCTCAAACACGCGATGCTGCTCGGCCGCCGTCAGCCGCGCGTACAGCGGCAGGATCTCGATGTCCCCGGGGCGGGCGCCCTTGTCGTCTCCCGCGCGCCGGCCTCGTCCCTTCAAGTGATCGAGGAGGGCCGCCTCCGTGTCGCGGATGTCGCGCTCGCCGGGCAGGAAGACCAGGATGTCGCCGTCGCCCTCCGCGCTCAGCTCGTCCACCGCGTGGCAGATCGCGGTCTCCACGTCGATGTCCTCGCCCATGCCGTAGCCCAGCGTCGCCAGCTCGTCGTCCGGGTCCTCCAGGACCAGCTGCATGGGGCCGGACTCGGTGAGGTCGGTGATCTCGAGGGTCTCGATCGTCTCATCCGCCTGCGCGGGCGAGGCCTCGGACGTGTACGACGAAGGCGTCGTCGGGCCGAGGGGACGGTAGCGAATCTCCACAGGGTAGGTGCGGCCCGACACCTCGATGACCGGTGCCGGCTCGATCAGGCGGCCCGAGCCGGGCGCGCCCTCCCACGTGCCGAAATGGCGCGCGAAACGGTCCGAATCGATCGTCGCCGACGTGATGATGACCTTCAGGTCCGGGCGCGCGGGCAGCAGGCGCGCCACGTAGCCCAGGATGAAGTCGATGTTCAGGCTCCGCTCGTGGGCCTCGTCGATGATGAGCGTGTCGTAGCGGCGCAGCATCGGATCCGACTGAATCTCCGCCAGCAAGATGCCGTCCGTCATCAGCTTGACGAGGGTCGTGGGGCCGACCTCGTCCGTGAAACGCACCTGGTAGCCGACCACCTGGCCGCGCTCACGGCCCACGGTCTGGCCCAGCTCGTCGGCGATGCGATCCGCGACCGAGCGCGCCGCGAGCCTGCGCGGCTGCGTGTGCCCGATCATGCCGGCGACGCCGCGGCCCAGCTGCATGCAGATCTTCGGCAGCTGCGTCGTCTTACCCGAACCCGTCTCGCCCGACACGATGACCACCTGGTGGTCGCGGATAGCGCTCGCGATCTCGTCGCGGCGGGCGCTCACCGGCAGGTCCGGGAAGGAGATCACGGGGATTGCTGCCGCGCGCTCGGCTAGCTGCTCCGGGGTGAAGGGCTTGAAGGGGCGCGCGTGCTCGCGTTGGGGGCGGCGGCCCTCATGGTTGCGGTTCTCTCGGCCCTGGCCCCGGCCTGCCTGGCCTTGGCGTCCCTGTCCCTGGCGTTCTCGGCCCTGGCCGTTCTGGCGTTCCTGGCCCCGGCCTCGGCCGCTCTGCCGTCGCCGCGCGCCGTCGCGCCCGTCGGAGGGGCGACCCGCGTTGCGAGAACGGGGGCCGCGCGCGTTGGGCTCGGACGGGGGAGTGGAGCGAGAGTCAGGCATGATAGCGCCAGTCTAGTCGCAGGCCAGAGTGGGCCGCCCGGCACCCGGCGGCGTGGCCGCCCGGCACGACCGCCCGGCACCCGGCGGCGTGGCCGCCCGGCACGACCGCCCGGCACCCGGCGGCGTGGCCGCACTGGAGGGGGCTCAGACCTCAAAAGTCGCATGCAATTCCCTTGGGTCAGTTTTTGAGTACGGCTCAAATCCGCATGATTTCAACGGTCTGATTTCAAACATTGAAATAGGTGCGAGGGAATTGCATGCGACATTTTGGGGTAACTGTTGGGTGCGGGTGTGGGTGCGGGTGAGGGTGCGGGTGTGACGAGTCTCGGGCCGTCAGGCGGAGGCCTCGCGCAGGTCCTCGTCGAATCGAGTCACGGGAGGCTCCAGACGCAGCTCCACGAGGTCATGCGCCAGCTGGTCGATCTCCTCGCCCTGATACAACGTCGACCTCCACGAGGCCGGGATGGCCTCGACCCCATAAAACGCGCCGCCCAGCTGGCCGTAGATCGCAGCGTTCGTGTCCGTGTCGCCGCCCATGTTCGCGATCGCCAGGGTTGCATCCTTGAAGGACGGGAAATCCAGGAGGCCATGCACCGCCAGGCGCAGGCCGTTCACGATGTAGCCGCTGGTCTCCGCCTCCCACGAGGCGCGCACCTGCGGATCCGAGCTGATCACCCGAGAGGCCATCTCGTCGAAAGCCGCGCCCGTCGACGCCCACGACACGTCCATGATCTGCTCCGGCGACCAACCCAGCAGCGCGCCCACCAGCAGGGCGGCGAACACCTCGGTGGCGGCCTCGGCCTCGACCGAGAAGTGTGTCTCGCGCGCGCTCAGACGCGCGGTGGCAACGACCTCGCGCGGGGAACGCGAGCGGAAACCCGCGATCACCATGGGCGCCAGGCGCATAATCGCGCCGTTACCGGCGCTGTTCGAGCGCTCGGCGGTCACCGGCACGCGGCGCTCGTGCTCGTAATCGAACAGCGCGGCACGCACCTGGCCACCGATATCGAAACACCTGTCCGTCGACGAACGGTAACCCTCCGAAAACCACCGCTGGTAGCGGTCCATCACGTCAAACGAGTCGTAGCGGCCCTGCGCCAGCAGAGAATCCGCGATGCACAGAGCCATCGACGTGTCATCCGTCCACTGACCCGGCTTCAGCAGGAACGGGCCGCCACCCACCATGTCCGTAATCGGCTCGAAAGTCCCCGCCCACTTGAACTCATTCGTGGTGCCCACCGCGTCGCCGACCGCCAGGCCCACCAGGGCGCCGCGCGCCCGAGAAAGAAAAGTCGTCATGTCCCCAGTGTGCCACAGGCCGCACCTGCCGGGATCCACGCCTGCGCCCCACGCCTCGCCCGAGGCCAGGGGAACGCGCGGGTCAGCCCCGGCCTCGTCCCCCGAGACCACCCCGGCCTCGTCCCGCCAGAGACGTCAGGAAACCGAGGTGCCGAACAGCAGACCGAGCAGGTAGGTGACGCCCGCCGCGCCGTAACCCACGACGAGCTGGCGCAGCGCGCGAGGCGTCGGTGCCTGACCCGAGAGGATACCGACCACGCCGCCCGTAAACAGCAGGGCGACGCCGACGATCGCGGCTGCGACGGCGATCGCGGCCACGCCCGTCAGGCCCAGAATGTAGGGGATCAACGGGAAGAACGCGCCCGTCGCAAAGAAACAGAACGAGGACAGGGCCGCCTTCGTGGGCGTGCCCACCTGATCGCCCGCGCCGTCCGACTCGGGGGTACCGCCCAGGGCTGCGCGCAGCGCGATCGCGCCGGACTCGCCGGTCGCCGGCTTGGCGAGGCGAGCAAAAACCTGCTTCGCGTGCCGCTCGGCCTCCTCCTCGCTCTCGCCGCGCGCGCGGAACACGAGGGCCAGCTCGTTCGCGTCCACATCCAGGTCCGTCACGGCCTGGTGCGCGTCCGGATCGGGGATCGAGGCGTCAAGGAGCTCACGCTGACTGCGCACACTCACCCACTCGCCGGCGCCCATCGACAGGGCGCCCGCGAGCAAGCCCGACACGCCTGTCAGCAGGACGACGTGCGGCTCCATGCCCGAGGCCGCCACACCCAGCACGAGGGCCAAGTTCGACACGAGGCCATCGTTCGCCCCGAAGACCGCGGCGCGGAACGTGCCCGCCAGCGTCTCGCGGGACTTCGCCGCCAGCGAGCGGATGACCTCGGCGTGGATCTGCTCGTCCGCCTGCATGTGCGCCGGCACATCATCATCCACGTCGCGCGCGGAACGCTGCTCCGCGCGCTGAGCCATCGCCAGAATGAAAATCGTGCCAAAAAGATGCGCGAGGACCGACGCCGCGCGCGTGCGCAGCGGCGGCTTCGGGGCGGGCAGGGCGTGCTCACCCAGGCGCGCCAGCCAATACTCCTCGTGGCGGCGCTCCGCCTCCTCGAGCTGCAGGAGGACCGCGCGCTCCTCGCCCGTCCGGCGCTCCGAAAGATCGCGGTAGGTACGAGCCTCCATGCGCTCTTCCGCCAGGTGCTTGCGCCAGCGCTTAATCTGCGCGCGCGACGGCTCCTGGCCGCTGGTCCGCTGGTCTGCGCTCACGGCCTCGTGACTCATCGCGCTCAACGCTGCGTCGCGGAGGACGTGGCCTGCGCGTCGACCGTCGTCGGCTGTGTGGCGGGTGCGCCAAAGAGGCGTTCCTTCACGGCGTCGGCGACCTTATCGGTCACCTGCTCGCCGCCCGCACGCACGAGGTCGGACATCTTCTGCCCCGCCGCGTCCAAGGGACGAGCAACGACCGGGAAACGGCGCAGCTTCGAGGCATTCGCGCGGATCTGCTCGTAGCGCTCGCGGCCCGCGCGCGTGCCCAGGACGTATCCGATGCCGAGTCCGATGAGGATTCCGGTCTTGGTTCCCATGATTGTCCTTCTCTCGCTGCAAGTTGTGGGCGTCGCGTGAGCGCGGGCGGTCGCTGATCCTCGTGGCTGCGCTCCTCACCGGCGCATATGCGCCCTATCTTAATGGCGGCGCCACCCCCAGCGCATGATCCTCGACCTGAATGGGGATTTTTCTCGGCTCTTTCTCGCGCGGTGTGTCGTCTTGTCACATTCGTGCACAGTGTGGGCGCCCCTTCACGCCGAGGGTTTGAAAGCGCTATGTTTGATACGTGAGCCAGATAACGATTGAGACGCCCCGGGGAGTATCCCTCTCCGGTACATTCACGCGTCCCGTGGACTGTCGCGATGCCGCGGTGATCTTTTCTCACACCTTTTTTTCGGATCGTCATGTATCGGGCATGTTCGATTCACTCGGTCGTGCACTGCGTCGCGCCGGCTATGCGACGCTCGCGTTCGACTACTCTGGCCACGGCGCCTCGGGAGACGAGATCATCACCTTCGATCCGCTCATCGAAGACTTCCGCTCCGCCTCCGGATGGCTCGCCGACCAGGGGTTTGTGCGCCAAATCTGCATCGGGCACGAGTTCGGTGCCACCATCGCGCTGCGTTCCCGCCCGCCCGCCGTGTTGACGTACGTGCTGGTCTCCCCGGTCCTCGGCCCGCTGTCCTACGACTGGGACCTCGTGTTCTCCGACGTGCAGCTCTCCGACCTCGAGCGCCACGGGGTCACCACCGTCCCCGACGACTCCGCGTCAGTGCGTCAACAGTTCACCATCTCCAAGCGCACCCTCGCCGACATGTCCATGGTCTCCGGCGAAAACGCGCTGCGTGGCATCACCGCTCCGGTGCTCATCACCCACGACTCCTTCGACGAGGAGACTGGCCTGCTCGACCGCACGCGCGAAGTCTTCCACCTGCTGCCCGACGGCTCCCACGTCGAGATGACCGCCTTGCCTGACGGTGTTGCAGGCGAATACACGCCGGTCGACGGGGTGCCCGTCGCCGACGAGGCAGTGGACCGCGCCCTGGCCGCCTCCGGTGCCGCGCACCTGCCTGCGCTGACGGACGTGGCCGCCAAGTGGGCGCGTCGCTGGGTGCCTGTGAGCCGCTGATCGCCTGATTTCTGGCGTTGTTACTACCCCGCCTGATCTCCGGCCGCCGCGTGGCCTGCCCGCCCGCGTGGCCTGCCTGCCCGCGTGGACTGGCTGTGTGTGCCGGTGGGCGGCGGTCTGTCTGTTTTCCGGCCGCCTGCGTGGCCTGCCTGATTTCCGGCTGCCGAGTGGTCTTTCCGCTGTGTGGCCTGGCTGTTGCACGGCGTGGCTGCCCGCGAACCGTCCGCGCGGCGAGCTTTGCTCGGCGCGTCGACTCGTTGTCCGGCTAGGCCCTGCGGGCATCGCGGTGCCTCCGATCAGGCGGGGCTTGTTGCTGTGAGTTGCCCGCCCGTGCCCTCCGACGCCTTTCACACCGGCGATACTTGTGATGCTGTGTGCGCCGCCCTGGCACTGCTGCCGCCCACCGGCACTGTGGCTCCTAATAATTTCGCATGCAATTCCCCTCGGAGTATTTCAAGAGTTGAAATGTGATCGTTGGAATTGCAACGTTTCCGGGTGTTGTTGAAATTTCATGCAATCGAATTGCATGCGGAATTGGGGGAGGGTGCGTTGGTGGGGTGAGACGGGGTGCCGGTGCGTGACTTTCTTCTCCCTGCTCGGCTTGTTGGTGGTGGAAGCGGTATAAAACTCTCCCTGCGTGCGGAAAGTGGGCCGAAATCGGCGCTTTGGGGCA
>NZ_JAPWAH010000025.1:0-24725 GCF_041432835.1 Pauljensenia sp. 20925_1_27 | reverse complement strand
CACAAGCTCGCGGCGACAGGTGAATAATCTACTCACCCCCACACCCAAAGTCAAACCAAAACACCGTGACCCCCACCACACACCCCACAAACCCAACAAACACAACGAAAAGAGGGCGTCCGATGTGCATCGGACGCCCTCTGATTTGGAAGCGTTAGCTCAGTTCGAGCACGGCGAGGTTCTTGCGACCCTTACGAATGAGAGCCAGTCCACCCGCAAGCACGTCCTCGTCACGCAGGACAGCTTCGGGGTCCTCCACCTTGACGTTATTGATGGAGGCTCCGCCGGAGGAGATCGTGCGACGCGCAGCCGTCTTCCCCTTCTCGAAGCCGAGGGCAACGAGCGCATCGGCCACGGTCGATTCACCGATGGTGACCGACGCACGCGGAAGATCAGCGGTCGCAGCTGCCAACGTGGCCTCGTCGAGATCGCGGATGTCACCGCCGCCCCAAAGGGCATCGGTCGCCGCCAGAACGCGCTGAAGCTGCTCACTGCCGTGCACAAGCTCGGTCACGGAGGCGGCCAGGGCCTTCTGCGCAGCGCGCTGATGCGGACGCTCGGCCACCTCAACAGCCAGCGCCTCAATTTCCTCACGCGACTTGAACGTGAAGATCTTCAGGAAGCGCACGACATCGTCGTCCGCGACCTGGAGCCAGAACTGGTAGAAGGCGTAGGGGGTCATCATCTCCGGGTCGAGCCAGATAGCGCCACCCTCGGACTTACCGAACTTCGTGCCGTCCGCCTTCGTGATGATCGGGGTCGTCATGACGTGGGTGTCAACGCCCTCGACCTTACGGATGAGGTCGACGCCGCCTACCATGTTGCCCCACTGGTCGTTTCCGCCGGTCTCAAGCGTGCACCCGTGGCGACGGTAGAGCTCGAGGAAGTCGTTTGCTTGGAGCACCTGGTAGGAGAACTCCGTGTAGGAGATACCCTCATCCGATGCGATGCGACGCGCGACAATATCCTTGTTGAGCATCGTGCCCACACGGAAGTATTTGCCGATGGTGCGCAGCAGATCGATGGCGCTCATCTCCTGGGTCCAGTCCAGGTTGTTCACCATCGTCGCGGTGGCTGGTCCTTCGAAGTCAAGGAACCGAGAGATCTGCGAACGCAGGCGGTCCGCCCATCCCTTGACAACCTCGGTCGATTGAAGCTGGCGTTCGCCGCTCTGGCGCGGGTCGCCGATCTGGCCGGTGGCACCGCCCACGAGCGCGAGGGGGCGGTGCCCGGCGAGCTGCAGGTGGCGCATGACGATGAGCTGGACGAGGTGACCGTGATGCAGGGAGGGCGCGGTCGGGTCATAGCCGCAATAGAAGGTGACAGGTCCGGCATTGAGGTGCTCGCGAAGAGCCTCGAGGTCGGTGTGCTGAGCGAGCAGCCCACGCCACTGCAGTTCGTCCAGGATATCTGTCACGAAAGTTGTCCTTCCTTGCGGAGTCGACGGATGAATACCGTCTTAGTGTATCGACTTGTGGGTACGGGCGTTAACGAAGCGCCGACGCCGCCCACGTGCGTGCTTCGCGCAGGCCAGCCTCGGCCTCGGCGATCTGCTCACGCACCCGCTCGGGGGCTGTACCGCCACGGCCCAGGCGCGCGCCCACGGAGCCTTCGACGGTGAGCACGGAGCGCACCTCGGGGGTCAGGAACGACGAGGCCTGGGCGAGCTCCTCGTCGGTCAGATCGGCGAGCTCCACTCCCCTGGCCTCGGCCAGGCGCACGCACGCACCGGAGATCTCGTGCGCGTCGCGGAACGGAACCCCCTGCTTGACGAGCCACTCCGCAATGTCAGTGGCGAGCGAAAAGCCCTGCGGCGCGAGCTCCTCGAGACGCTGAAGATGAATGGTCATCGTGTCGATCATGCCAGCGACAGCGGGACAGAGAACGTCGAGGGTGTCGATCTGATCGAACACCGGCTCCTTGTCCTCTTGGAGATCGCGATCGTACGCGAGCGGAATGCCCTTGAGGACCGCGAGCAAACCGGTCAGATCACCGATCAGGCGGCCGGCCTTGCCGCGGGCAAGCTCCGCAACGTCAGGATTCTTCTTCTGAGGCATGATCGACGAACCCGTGGAGTACGAGTCGTCCAGCGTCACGTAGCCAAACTCCTTCGTATTCCAGATGACGATCTCCTCGCACAGGCGCGAAATATCGATGCCCATCTGGGCGCACACGAAGGAGAACTCGGCGACAACGTCGCGCGAAGCAGTACCGTCGATCGAGTTTTCAACGGAATCGGAAAAGCCCAGTGCGCCAGCAATCCGGCGGGGATCCATACCGAGCGTGTTGCCGGCCAGAGCACCGGAGCCATACGGCGAGATCGCCGCACGCTTGTCCCAGTCACGCAGGCGTGCCACGTCGCGCAGCAGCGGCCACACGTGCGCCATCAGATGATGCGCAACGAGAACGGGCTGCGCATGCTGCATGTGCGTACGACCCGGCATCACCGCATCCCCGGCGCGCACCGCCTGACCGAGCAGCGCCTGCGCGATATCCAGGATACGACCCGCCAGGTGACGGGCCTCCTCGCGCAGGTACACACGAATCAGCGTCGCGATCTGGTCGTTACGGGAGCGGCCAGCTCGCAGTTTGCCACCCAGCGTGGCACCCGCACGTTCAATCAAGCCACGCTCCAGCGCGGTATGCACGTCCTCGTCGTCGACGGAGGGCACGAACGCACCCGACGAGACATCCGCATCCAGGCGCGCGAGAGCGTCATGCATATCCGCGCATTCCTGGTCAGTCAGCAGACCAACACGATGCAGCTCGTCAGCATGCGCATGCGAGCCAGCGATATCCACGTGCGCCAGGCGGAAGTCGAAGTGCGTGGACACGCTCAGCGCAGCAAGGGCCTGTGAGGGCCCTCCGGAAAAACGGCCACCCCACAGGGAGACGTGCGTTTCGGACTGCGACATGAGGTTCCTCCTGGGTCGAGCGACGATGTTGTCTCTATCGCTTAAGAATATTCGAGATGCTGGCGAGCCGCCGAAGGCCACACCACGGGAACCTCCCCGCGCACCTTCACCCACGTCGCGATCATCACGAAGAGCATCCAGTTACCCTCGAAGAGCAACCTCGACTCAGTGAATGACTGAATGAACATCGCGATGATGATCACCGCAGGGATGACGTCCCACAGGTTATCGTCGATGTGCGCAACTGCCACTTTAACCACCCGGTAGAGCGTCCAAACAATCGCCACGGTGATCAGGGTGGCTCCGACGAAGCCCGTTGTCAGAGCTGCCTCGACGTAGACATTATGCGCCTGGTTGGTGGGCGTCCCGTCGGGACGGATAACGAGCGACGCGAAAGGCTCCATCTGCGTCGGCCAGCCAATGAACCATCCCCAGCCACCGATCGGCCGCTGCGCGATGAGCGGCGCAACGGAATGCCAAATGACTGAGCGTCCGCTCATGTCGGGACTGCGACCGAACGCATCAGCGATCATGTGGCGGCAGAAGAACGCCGCAATCGCAGTGAGGACACCAAGACCCGCGAAACCGCCGACAACACGCAGACGTAGACGCTCCGGAACCCGACGTTGAACGACGAGCCCCGCAATCACGAGCAGGCATCCAACCGTCGAGAGAGCAACCGTCGCAGATTGCGTCAGCAACAGGACGACGCCGCATGCGGCAAGCCACAAGAATGTCGCAAGGCGAGACCGCTTCGTCTGCATGTAGCGAAGAATCAGGCACACCGCCAGCAGTAGCGCGACAAACGCCAGGGGGTTCCTGTTGCCAGGAAAGCCCTGAATGGGGCCTCCCTTCAGGAGCAGGCCATCGATCCAGTAGTACGAGGCGGGGAGGAGACCCCTCCCCCACATGATCGGGGGAGCCAGAGGACCGTGCCCGAAGAAGGCAACCAACGCCTCGAGAACGAAAGAAGAGCCGATGATCCATTGGAATGCCAGAATCAACGCACCAACGAGCTCCGTGAGCGGCAGTGCAACGGCCACGGCTATCGACACAAGCGTCAGGGACACCGACAAAACGGTGTATTCGGCACTGAGCAACGGCGCCACCGACCATGCGCACGAGAGCGCACACCACGCAACGAACAGACATGTCGTCGTCGGGAAGCGACGGAGCAACAGTGAGCGGCCCGAGATACGGAAGAGCACAACGAAGGATACAAGCAGAATCAGCATCGGCATGAGCGAACCAATATCGCCGAAGATGCCACGAATTCCCTTACCGGCAAAGCCGGCGAAAAACATTGCAGCAACCGTGTAGCGCATCATGCGCGTGCGCAGGGCATCATCTCCGTCGCTCCCCACGGCATCGCTCACAGTGCTCGCCTCATACGTCATACACGAAACACTAAGCGAGGCGGGAGCAGCATTCTCGCCGCTCCCGCCTCTTGAAACCCAACTGAGACATTCTCTGTGAGAACGCCCTCAACCAAACGCTCAGAAGCCCATGTTCACGCCGAAGCGCACGTCGCGAGCCGCAGCGAGCTTCGACTGCAGGCCGTAGATATCGATGAAGCCACGCGACGAGGACTGATCGAAGGTATCGCCGGTCTCGTAGGTCGCCAGGTTGAAATCGTACAGAGAGGACTCAGAACGGCGTCCGTTCACGGTCGCGCGACCACCGTGGAGCACCATGCGGATATCACCGGAGACATACTGCTGGGTGTGCTCGATGAAGGCGTCCATCGACTTCTTCAACGGCGAGTACCACTGCGCCTCGTAGACCAGCTCGCCCCACGTCTGCTCAAGCTGACGCTTGTAGCGGCGTTGCATCCGCTCCAGCGTGACCGACTCGAGCGCCTGGTGTGCCTCGATGAGCGCAACGGCGCCGGGAGCCTCGTAAATCTCACGGGACTTGATACCGACCAGACGATCCTCGACCATGTCGATACGGCCGATACCCTGAGCGCCAGCGCGGCGGTTCATCTCCTGGATGGCCTCGAGCGGCGTCACCGGTCGGCCGTCGATGGCGACGGGAATGCCCTTGTCGAACGTGATGACGACCTCGTCGGGCAGCGGCGGGTAGGTCGGATCATCAGTGTAGTTGTAGACGTCCTTCGTCGGAGCATTCCACAGGTCTTCCAGGAAGCCCGTTTCGATGGCACGACCCCACACGTTCTGATCAATCGAGAACGGGTTGTGCTTCGTCGTCTCAATCGGCAGATTGTGCTTCTCGGCGTACTCAATCGCGACGTCACGCGTCAGGGCGAGGTCACGCACCGGGGAAATGCAGTCCATGTCGGGCGCCATCGAGGTAATCGAGACCTCGAAGCGGACCTGGTCATTGCCCTTACCCGTGCAGCCGTGTGCAACCGTCGTGGCACCGAACTCACGCGCAGCCTTCACAAGGTGCTTTGTAATGACGGGACGCGACAGCGCCGATACGAGGGGGTACTTGCCTTCGTAGAGAGCGTTTGCCTTCAGCGCAGGCATGCAGTATTCGGTCGCGAATTCGTCGCGCGCATCTGCAACGTACGCTTCAACGGCTCCACAATCGAGCGCACGCTGACGAATAACCTCAAGGTCCTCGCCACCCTGGCCGACGTCAACAGCAACAGCGACGACCTCGCGGCCCGTCTGTTCACCGATCCATCCGATAGCGACAGAGGTGTCCAGACCGCCTGAATACGCCAGGACGACGCGATCTTTGCTCGACATGTAGGTTCCTTCCAATGGTTGGGTTCGTGGTGCCCGCACACTCGCTAGGACGAGGCCGGGGCTAGTTTTCGGGGAGTGCACCGGGTTCTGCGAGGGCCAACAAGGCACGTTCCACCTCGGCCGCGCCTTGTTCGCTGCGGCAAATGACGAGGATTGTGTCATCACCGGCGATCGTTCCAGCAATCTCGTCGCGCCTGACAGCGTCGATTGAGGAGGCGAGGAGGTTCGCCGCCCCGACCTGCGTACGCAGGACCAGCTGGTTCCCCACCTTCACGGAGGTGACCAGGAGAAGCTGGCACCAGCGCGCAAGGCGCACATTGGCCGCTTCAGCGTCGTGCGTGAGACCGCCATCATGATCGGGCACCGTATAGATCAGAGTTCCTGACGCATCGCGAATCTTCGTCGCGCGCAGGTCCATGAGGTCACGGGACAGAGTCGTCTGGGTGACATCAATCCCACGCTCAGCCAGGCGGGCGCGCAGACCCTCCTGGCTACCGATGGACTCAGCCGCCAGAAGGTCTCGAATCATCTCGTGCCGCGCACTCTTCGTGCTCGGAAACGCAGGTGTTGCACTCATATGCATGATTATACGCCATCATGCATATAAATAAGCAAGCGGGTGAGGGAATTCCCTCACCCGCTCACTGCTAAAACTGTCAGTCGCGCAGCTGGGCTGCAATGTCATCAGCCCACGCATTGATAGCATCCCAATCACGGAAGTCGCCTTCAACAACGCCAGCCAGGCGCGCGATCGAACGTTCACGCAGCGACAGCAGCGACGGCTTGTAGCGCCCCGGGAACGTGCGCAGCTCACGACAATTGACGTGCGTGAGTAGAGGCCCAACACGGTTACCGTCCTGCTCAGAATGCTTGGGGACGCCGTTCATGCCGACAGAGAAAGCCCAGACCTGCTTGTCACGCAGCTGATCCTGAAAACGCTCCATAAATTCGTGCGCCTCGGGCATCCACTGAAGAATGTACACAGCAGATCCAACGACCACAGCATCATAAGGATCGACCGTGGTCACATCTGCGGGCGCAAGACGGTCAACGGTGAAGCCCGCCGCCTCCAAACGCTTCGCAATGGCGTCGGCGACTTCGTCCGTCGCCCCGTGCTTTGATGCTGCAGTAACAAGGATGTGCATGTACCAATGGTAAAGCGAAGACCGGTCGAATCGGTGGGCACAACGCCCCAAATGAGTGGGGTGCCACACCGCCGATTCGACCGGCCGAGCGCTAGGAATTGGTTAGGCGCGCAGGGATGCGCCCAATACCTTGGCTGCCTTCGCGACGACCTGCTCACGAACCTGCGACGATTCCTTCGCGGTCAGCGTGTGATCAGCCGCGCGCAGACGCAGCGCAAACGCGAGGGAACGATAACCCTCGGGCACCTGGTCGCCCTCGTAGATATCGAAGAGGGTCACGGACTCCGCAAGCTGACCGGCACCCTGGCGCACGATCTGCTCGACGCGTGAAGCGGGAATATCCGAGGGCACGACGAGAGCGATGTCTTCCTTGGCGAGCGGGAACGTCGACACGCCCTTGACCTGGATGGGCTGGTCGCTCATCTGGGAGATGAGAGCATCCATATCGATCTCAAAGGCGCACGAACGTGCGGGAAGTCCGAAAGCTCGGCACGCGGCAGGCGACAGCTCACCTGCAAGGGCAACATCCACGAGGTCGCGACCGGCACGCACGAACACGCGCGCGACGCGTCCGGGGTGGAAGGGCGCAACCGCAGCCGGATCCGTTGCCGGAGCGGGCATCGGAGCACCCTTGTGCGCGGGCAACTGATCCATCCAGGCGCGGGTGACCTCGACGCGCACGCCGAGAGCGGAGGCCACACGACGCACGTACTCCAGGGCGTCCGCCCAATCAAAGGCACGGGCGTTCGCCAGGACGCCAGCCGGAACCGCCGAACCCGTCAAGACGCCACCGATGTGCCACGGCTGAGCCGGAATACCCGCCTCGAGCGCCGCGAGCACCTCGTCGGAGGGGCGCTCATCGGCACTGGGCAGGTCAGCCGGAACGGTACCGGCGGGACGAGCGACCTTGGCGACTTCGAAGATCGCGACGTCCGCATTGGAGCGCGACACGTTGCGACCGGCGACATCGAGGAGTGTGTCGAGGACCGTGGTACGCAGCCACGGCGAATCATCCGCCATGGGGTTACGCAGGCGCAGAGCCTCGCGGCGGGGATCATCCTCGGGAATGCCCTGACGATCCCACGTATCGGACACGAACGGGTAGGACTCAACCTCGACCAGTCCCCCGTCAGCCAGCGTTGAAGCAGCCAGTCGACGCGCGTTCTGCGCGGTCGTCAGACCGTGGCCAGCGGGTGCCGTCGGCATGATCACGGGGATGTTGTCGTAGCCGTCAAGGCGTGCGACTTCCTCGACGAGGTCGGCAGGCAGGGTCAGGTCGGGACGCCACGAAGGGGCGGTCACGGTGAACACGCCGCCTTCCGGTCCCTCAACGACGCAGCCCACCGTGCGCAGCAGCTCGGCGATACGCTCCGGGCTGTGCGCCACACCGGTCAGGCGCTCGACCTCACCGACGGGCAGCGCGATAACGACGGCCTCGCCGCGCTGATCGATATCCGTCACGCCCTCATCGACTGTGCCACCGCCGTACTGGACCAGCAGCTCAACGGCGCGCTGCGCAGCAACAGCGGGCAGCGCCGGATCGGTGCCGCGCTCGAACCGCTTTGCAGCCTCAGAGTGCAGCTTGTGACGACGGGAGCTACGCGCGATAGACACGGCGTCAAAGTGCGCGGCTTCGAACAGGACGTCGGTCGTGTTCTCACTGACCTCGGAGTAGGCACCACCCATGACACCTGCGATACCGATGATGCGCGAGCCCTCGCCCTCGGGCGAGTCAGTGATCAACAGATCCTGCGGGTCGAGCTCACGCTTCTCCCCATCCAGGGTCACCAGCGTTTCGCCGGCGCGAGCACGGCGCACGACGATCGGGGCAGCGAGGTCACCCAGGTCGTAGGCATGCATCGGCTGGCCAAGGTCCAGCATGACGTAGTTCGTGATGTCGACTGCCAAGGACAGCGAGCGCATGCCCGCGGCTTCAAGGCGTTCGACCATCCAGCGGGGCGTCGGAGCGTTGGGGTTGGTGCCACGAACGATGCGCGCAACGAAGCGATCCACGCCGACGCGTCCGCGGATCGGGGCGTCATCAGAGAAAACCACCGGGAAGCCATCGGAGTTCGCAGCCGGCGGCTCGGCTGCGACCACGCCGGGCAGACCCGGATCGCGGAACGAGGCACCCGTCGAGTGCGAGTACTCGCGGGCAATGCCGCGCATCGAGAAGCAGTAACCACGGTCCGGGGTCACGTTAATCTCCAGGACCTCTTCACCCAGCCCCAGCCACGACACGATATCCGTGCCGACCTCGGGAATCTCGCGGTCCGGGAAATACTTCGGCAGCACGATGATGCCAGCGTGATCCTCGCCCAGACCGAGCTCGCGTGCGGAGCAAATCATGCCGTCCGACACGTGGCCGTAGGTCTTACGCGCGGCAATCTTGAAATCACCGGGCAGAATCGCGCCGGGAAGAGACACGACGACGAGGTCGTCGACATCGAAGTTGTGAGCGCCGCAGATAATGCCGCGGCTGGGCAGCTCCGACGGCTCCTTGCCAGTACCGGGGGCGTCATTGTACTGACCGACATCCACGCGGCAGTAGTTGACGACCTTACCGTTGGAGGCGGTCTCCTCCACGCGGGTCAGGACGCGACCGACGACGAGCGGTCCGGTCACGCGTGCGGGATGAATTTCTTCCTCTTCCAGGCCAACCTTCACAAGGGCGGCAGCGAGGGCGGCGGCGTCCGTTCCTTCAACAACGTCGACGTGATCGGCCAGCCAGCTCAGCGGGACCATAGGCATGTCAGTTACCCCTTCCATTCACTCCGAACTGCTGGGAGAAGCGAACGTCTCCCTCAACGATGTCATGCATGTCGGCGATGCCGTGGCGCAGCATCAGCGTGCGCTCGATTCCCATGCCGAACGCGAAGCCCGAATAGACCTCAGGATCAATACCGTTCGCGCGCAGCACGTTCGGGTTGACCATGCCGCAACCACCCCACTCGATCCAACCGGGGCCGCCCTTCTTCTGGGGGAACCACAGGTCCATTTCCGCACTGGGTTCGGTGAACGGGAAGTACGAGGGACGCAGACGAGTCTTGGCCTCGGGACCAAACATAGCCTTCGCGAAGTGGTCGAGAACGCCCTTCAGGTGAGCCATCGTCAGCCCCTTATCAACGGCGAGGCCCTCGACCTGGTGGAACACCGGCGTGTGGGTCGCGTCGAGCGCGTCGGAGCGGAAAACCTTGCCGGGGCACGCCACGTACAGCGGAACGCCGCGAGACAGCATCGCGTGGGACTGGACCGGCGAAGTGTGTGTGCGCATCACGAGGTGAGCGCCGTCCTCGGTCTCGGTGCCGACGCTACGGCCGTCGATGTAGAGCGTGTCCTGCATCTGGCGCGCCGGGTGATCGATGTCGAAGTTGAGCGAGTCGAAGTTGAACCACTCATGCTCGATCTCGGGACCTTCGGCGATATCCCAGCCCATCGCCACGAAGAAGTCCGCGACCTCTTCCATGAGGGTCTCCAGGGGATGACGCGCGCCCGCCGTGCGACGCGCGGTCGGTAGCGTCACATCGACCGACTCCTCGACCAGCATGCGGGCCTCGTGCTCGGCGGCGAGGACAGCCTTGCGCTCCTCGAGAGCCTCGGTCAGGGCTTTGCGCGCCTGTCCGAGGTTCTTGCCGGCGAGACCGCGCTGCGAGGGCTCCAACGAACCGATCGTACGATTCGCGGTCACGAGCGGGGCCTGATCTCCGAGGATCGCGGCTCGAACGGCCTTGAGGGCGTCCAGCGAATCCGCAGCTGCGATATCGCCGAGGCCGGCCTCGCGAACGGCGTTGACGGCTGCCTCATCAAGAGGATCAAGGTCAGGGGCATTGCCAGCCATGTCCTGCTTCCTTCTTCTTTCCATCTGGGGTCATTACTGCGCGCATCACGCGCACCGCCCACCATCCTACCCGTTCGCCTATCCTCACAGCTCACCGGATCCACGGGCGCGCTACCCTGTAAGACGTGAATGCGCTCTCGCGCCATCTATGAGCTCACTAAAGGAATCCCGTGTCTCACATAACGCAACCGGAGGAAGGCGCCACGGCCTCGTCGCCCACGCCCGCCCTGTTTTCCGCCACACGCGTGCGGATCCAGCACATCGCGCGCGCAAAAGCCGAGGGCATCCCCCTCACGATGCTCACCGCCTACGATGCTCTCACCGCGCCGATCCTCGAGGCAGCGGGTGTTGATATGCTCCTCGTCGGCGATTCGCTGGGCAACGTGATTCTCGGCCATCGCTCAACGCTGCCCGTCACCCTGGAGGACATGGAGCGCGCCACCGCAGCGGTCGCCCGTTCGACCTCGCGCGCCATGATCGTCGCAGACCTGCCCTTTGGTACCTACGAGGACTCTCCCGAGCATGCCTTCGCTTCCGCCACACGCCTCATGAAGGCTGGGGCACATGCCGTCAAGCTCGAGGGCGGTGAAAGCCGCGCACACATCATCGAGGCCCTCGTCACGGCCGGCATCCCCGTCTGCGCACACCTCGGTTACACACCCCAGTCCGAAAACACGCTCGGCGGACCGCGCATGCAGGGGCGTGGAGCTGGCGCCGATGCGCTTCGCCGCGATGCCGAGGCCATCGAGAAGGCAGGGGCCTTTGCGGTCGTCTTCGAAATGGTGCCCGCAGGAATCGCGACCGAGTTGACCGCCAGCCTCGCCATCCCCACCATCGGCATCGGCGCGGGCCCAAACACGGACGGCCAGGTGCTCGTGTGGTCGGACATGGCTGGCTACTCCGACTGGACGCCCTCGTTCGTGCGCAAGTTCGGTCAGCTCGGAGCAGCCCTGCGCGAGGCCGCATCCGACTACGTGGAAGCCGTGCGCGAGCGCTCCTTCCCCGGCCCCGACAACTACAAGAACGACTGACGTCACCCCTTCGCAGGAGGAACACCCCATGGAAGCATCTGCACTCGCTCGTCGTGCGCCCCTCGGCACGCTGAAGCCGGGCCACGTCTCGCCCATGCGTGCCGTACCCGAGCACATCGAGCGGCCCGAGTACATGTTCCACGACGGACCCGAGCGCGTCACGGCCTCGGATATCAAAAACCCCGAGACCATCGCAAAGATCCGCGAAGCCGGTCGCATCGCCGCGGGCGCGATCGAAGCCGTCGGCGCCGCCATCGCACCGGGCGTCACCACGGAGGAACTCGACCGCATCGGCCACGAATTCTTGATCGCGCACGACGCCTACCCGTCGTGCCTGGGATACATGGGCTTCCCCAAGTCCATCTGTACCTCGATCAACGAGGTCATCTGCCACGGTATCCCCGACGACCGTCCACTCGAGGACGGCGACATCATCAACATCGACATCACCGCCTACAAAGACGGCGTCCACGGCGACACGTGCGCGATGTTCGAAGTCGGCAGCGTCGACGAGGAGTCCCACCTGCTGATCGAACGCACGAAGAACGCGATGATGCGTGGCATCAAGGCCGTCGGCCCGGGCCGCGAAATCAACGTGATTGGCCGCGTCATCGAAGCCTACGCGAAGCGCTTCGACTACGGCGTGGTCCGCGACTACACGGGGCACGGCGTCGGCGAAGCCTTCCACTCTGGCCTCATCGTCCCCCACTACGATGCTGCTCCTGCATACAACACCGTGATGGAGCCGGGCATGGTCTTCACCATCGAACCGATGCTGACCCTGGGCACCGTCGAGTGGGAGCAGTGGGATGACGACTGGACGATCGTCACCGCTGACCGGTCCCGCACGGCCCAGTTCGAGCACACAATTGTTGTCACCGAGGATGGGGCCGAAATCCTTACCCTTCCCTGATACGCGTGAGCCGAAGCCCGCTTCTGACTCTCACAGTCTGAAGCGGGCTTCGCTATTGCTCGTGGTATCCCTTACAATTCACGTACGACGGGCTTCAGGGGCCCGCGGACAACAGGATTTCATTACCCGAGGAGGGGTCATGGCTCAGGTCGCATGCGGCATCGATATCGGCGGATCGGGCGTCAAGGGCGCGCTCGTTGATCTGGAAACCGGAGAGTACATCGGCGATCAGGTTCGAATCCCCACACCCAACCCCGCGACACCCGACGCTGTTGCAGCAGTGTGCCGCGAGGTCATCAACCAGCTTGACGTGAAGGTTGGCGTTCCGATCGGCGTCACCTTCCCCGCCCCCGTATTTAACGGCGTGATCCCCTACATGGCGAACCTCGACCAGTCCTGGGTGAACGTTGACGTCGACGAGCTCATGGAGCGCTATCTCGGCCGCGCAGTCGTCGCACTCAATGACGCGGATGCCGCCGGTATCGCCGAGGTCGCCTACGGCGCTGCCAAGGGCCGCGACGGAGTCATCGTCTTCACCACCCAGGGCACCGGCATCGGCTCGGCAATCATCGTCAATGGCACGCTCCTGACCAACACCGAGCTTGGGCACCTGGAGATCGATGGCCATGACGCTGAAAAGATGGCTTCCTCCGGTCAAAAGACCCTCCAGGGCCTCAACTGGGAGCAGTGGGCGCAGCGTCTCCAGCGCTACTACGGCCACGTGGAGTTCCTGCTCAACCCCGACCTGTTCGTGGTCGGCGGCGGCGTGTCCGAAAACCACGAGAAGTTCATGCCTCTCCTGGATCTGAAGACCCCGATGATTCCCGCGATGCTCCTGAACACCGCTGGCATCGTCGGTGCCGCCTACTACGCGGCGAAGCACGGTGCCTGAGCACATACCGCGTACACGCAGAAGGACCCCGACGCGAGTCGGGGTCCTTCTGGCATCTGTCGGCCTATACGCCGGGTTCTGTCACGCACGCCGTTACCGGTCGTGCGGTGGCGACCATCTATCTAGGACCGTCGTTACCGACGGCCTCCAGCAACCTACCCGCAGGCATCGGACGGGCCGCCCTGCCTGCTGCTCGGTCTTGCTCCGGGTGGGGTTTACCTAGCCGACGCGGTCGCCCGCGCCGCTGGTGAGCTCTTACCTCACCTTTTCACCCTTACCGACGCGTGTGCGCCGGTGGTTTGTTTTCTGTGGCACTGTCCCGCGGGTTACCCCGGGTGGCTGTTAGCCATCACCCTGCCCTGTGGAGCCCGGACGTTCCTCGAGCGTTTCCGCGCGCGGCCGCCCAGCCGGCAGATCCGCATCGATCATAGCGCGCATGGTCCCAGCCCCGCGATAGGGTGGTCTCCATGCTGATCTGGTTGCCCCCGTCGGAGGGAAAGAACGCGCCCGCGCAGGGCCCGTCTCTCGATATGAACGCCTTGTCTCACCCCGACCTTGCGACAAGCCGCCGCACCGTGTGCGACATGCTCGCCTCGCTCGGGGACGGTCCCAACGCTGCAGCCGTCCTCAAGGTCGGACCACGTATCGACCTGTCCGTCAACACCGCGCTCATGTCCGCTCCCTGTGCCCCGGCCTCGTCGCTCTTTACCGGCGTGCTCTACGAGGCGATCGAGGAGTGCGCGCCGGGCGCGTGGGCAAGCGACGGCGCGTCCCACATCTCGATTTTCTCGGGTCTCTTCGGGGTCCTCTCCCCCACTGATGTCATCCCCGACCACCGCCTCGCAATGGGCGTGTCGCTGCCCGAGCTGGGAGTTCTCTCAACCTGGTGGGCGCCACGTCTTGACGAGGCTCTGGCCGCCGAGGCCACCCAGCGCATCATTATCGACGGACGGAGCGGCCCCTATCGCGCAGCATGCAAGGCTCCGTGGGCGCGCGTCTGGGAACTGCGCGTCGAGCGCGAAGCAAACGGCAAGCGCTTGGTGATCTCGCACGATGCAAAGCGGTGGCGCGGCGCGGTCACAGGCCTCCTCCTTGGGATGGGTGGCTACGGCGCCGAGGAAACGAACGAGGCCGAGAAAGCCCTTGAAGACGCCGCATACTCACTGTCACTGGGTGACGCGAAGGGGAGCGAACACCGCGTGACGGAGGTTGAGTACGGCCCCGAAAAGTCGACCAAGAAGGGCGGATCGACACGCACAGTTACATTGGTCACGCACTGAGCGGTAGGCTATCCTTTTTCCGGAACCTGCAGGGTGCAGGCCGGGCCGACGCGTCGGCCATCAAGCGGAAACCATAGGCATGATCAACGAGGACTACCTGGCCAATATTCGGCCCACCCACCGTCAGCTCCAGTGGCAGAAGATGGAGATGTACGCCTTCATCCACTTCGGCATGAACACGATGACGGACCGCGAGTGGGGCGAGGGCCACGAGGATCCCGCGCTCTTCAATCCGAGCAGCGTCGACGTCGATCAGTGGATGCGCGCCCTCGTGAGCGCCGGAATGACCGGCGTAATTCTGACGTGCAAGCACCACGACGGCTTCTGCCTGTGGCCCTCGGCCTACACGAAGCACTCGGTCGCATCCTCACCATGGAAGGGCGGGCACGGGGACCTCGTGCGCGAAGTGTCCGATGCTGCGGCGCGCCACGGCCTCAAGTTCGGCATCTACCTCTCCCCCTGGGACATGACCGAGCCAACATACGGCCAGGGCGAGGCGTACAACGACTTCTACATCAACCAGCTCATCGAGCTGCTCACCCACTACGGCCCGGTGTTTTCCGTCTGGCTCGACGGCGCGTGCGGCGAAGGCCCCAACGGCAAGGTCCAGGTCTACGACTGGCAACGCATCTACGACACGGTTCGCGCGCTGGCACCAGAAGCCGTCATCTCCGTGTGCGGCCCAGACGTGCGCTGGTGCGGCAACGAGGCGGGGTCGGTGCGAACCAACGAATGGTCCGTTGTGCCCGCATCCCTGCGCGAGGCCGAGCGCACCGCTGAGAAATCACAGAAGGCCGACGATGGAGAGTTCTCCCGTCTGGTGGCCTCCGGCGACGAGGACCTGGGGTCGCGCGAGGCTTTGGCGCACTACTCTGGCCCCCTCGCCTGGTACCCCGCCGAGGTCAACACCTCGACACGCAAGGGCTGGTTCCACCACGACGCCGAAGACTCCCAGGTGCGCAGCGTCGACGAACTGTTCTCGATCTGGCAGGGCTCGGTCGGCGGCAATGCAACGTTCCTCCTGAACGTTCCCCCGAACCGCCACGGCCTGCTAGCCGACGCCGACGCCGAGGTCCTTGCTCGCCTCGGTGAGAAGATCGCCGACTTCCGCTCGCGCCGGATCGAGGCATCCCGCGAGGACGAGGGTGACGTCGTGGCCCTGCGCTTTGACGCGCCGCGCGCGGTTGGCGCGGTCGTTCTCGAGGAGGACATCGCCCAGGGACAGCGCATCGACGAGGCCGTGGTGACTGCATGCGTCGACGGCGACGTTGAGCGCGAAATCGCTCGCGTGCGCTGCGTGGGTTACCGACGCATCATCACCCTGGAGACGCCTGTGACCGCCACCCACGTCCGGGTGACGGTCACGAAGAGCAGGCAGGGATTCTACCTGGCGGATGCCTACGGGATCGAGGCCTAAGCCTCAACGCGGCGTATTCGCGGCGGTCCGTACGACAATCTGCGAGGTGTCTTCGGTCAGGTAGAGCTCATCGTCGGGCGTCAGGCGGATGCGCTCGAGTTCCATCGGACTCAGGTCGGCGGCCACTCCGATGCCGTAACCGTCGCGAACCTCGATAACTGCAAGGGCACCGTTGCGGCGGCGCGCGTCCTCGTATTCCTCGACGAGATCTGCGGGCAGGCGACCGGCGAGCTCGCGTCGGGCGGCAATCACGCGGCGCAGTTCATCGTCGGCATCGGCAACATCGGCCTCAAACTGGGCCTTCAGGGCCTCAATGTCGGCGGCAATAGCCTGCGCCTCGGCCTTCATCTTCTCCTGCGCGGCACGAGCGGCTTCAACGCGTTCCTCGGCCTCCACCTGATCGTCTTCGAGCTTGGCAAGGCGACGATCCATTTGAGCAATCTCGTGTTCCATCAGCGAGATGTCACGCAAGGGCACCTGATTGTTATCAATGCGTGCCTGCTGACGCTTGCGGCGCTCGGAGACCTTCGCGATCTCGTCTTCAATGCGCGTCACCTCGCGAGTCGTGTCCGCGATGACCGCGTTCTGGCTGATAGCTGCACGCTGCAGGTCGGCGACGCGACCGGCGAACTCGCGAACCGTCGCGTGCGCGGGATGAGAATCGCGCTTGTGGCGCAGCGCCGACTCCTTTTGATCAAGCTTCTGGAGCTCGAGAAGCTCGAGCTGGTCGGTGTGCTTTGCTTTCACGCTAGTTCTCCCTGAGTGACTCGGTGACTGGTCCATGGCTCGGTGACAATCGTAGAGACTTCCACGCGAAGTTCCACATCGGCGCCGCTGGCGGCCTCGCGAAGCTTTCGAGCAAGGACGGGGAGCCACGGGGACTCGGTCGCCCAGTGCGATCCGCACAGCAACGCGGGAGCACCACCCTCCAAGTGCTCGGAGGCGGGGTGGTGACGAAGATCCGCCGTGAGGTAGACGTCTACTCCAGCAGCCCGGGCGCTCTCAAGCGCGCTATCGCCTGCCCCGCCCAGCACGGCCACGCGACGCACCGGAGCCGCCTCGTCTCCCCCGACGAACAGGCCGGAGGGACCGGCGGGCAGCACGGATGCGACATGGTCGGCGAAAGATCCAAGCGTCGTCTCCGCAACGCTGCCGACGCGTCCCAGGCCGATCTCATGTCCCTCGGTGTCAGTGCCACACGGCTCCAACGGGACTGTATCGCGCAGACCGATGAGATCGGCGAGCGCCGTCGCGACACCGTCACAGGCGACGTCAGCGTTGGTATGCGCATTAAAGAGAGCAATCCCGGAGCGGATCAGCGTCGTCACGACACCGCCCTTCGGGTCGGTCACGGGCAGGAAGGACGCGCCGCGCAGGAGCAACGGGTGGTGGGTGATCACCATGTCGTAGGGGTTCCCATCGCCGCTGGGACCAGCCACGGCCTGGTTGGCGATGGCAGCGGTGGGATCGAGGGCCAGGAGGATGGAGCGCACGGGCGAGTCCGGGTCTCCGACGATGAGCCCGACGCGATCCCACGACTGGGCCGTCGCCGCGGGATACCAGGATTCCATGAGGGCCATGACGTCGCGGACTGTCCAGGAGGTGGCGGGTGCAGCGACCGGGATATCGGGGGTGCTGAAATGAGACGAAGACTGCATGCGCCAAGCATACCGGACCCCCATCTAGCAAGGGACCCTGCCCGCGACTATGATCACAACGTGCAGATTTTGAGTCTACTCGACCAGGGGCTGGTCGATTACACGCAGGTTGATGCGCTTCAGCGCTCCCTGCACGAGGAAGTCCTCGCCGGCGGCGAGGACACGCTCATCGTTTCTCAATTCACCCCGACGTGGACGGCTGGTCGCCACACGAAGCCGCAGGATATTCCCTCGACGACGATCCCCGTCATCCGCACGGACCGCGCGGGTTCGGCCACGTGGCACGGTCCCGGACAGGTCGTCGTCTACCCCGTTGTTCTGCTGCGCGAGCCCGTCGATCTCGTCCAGTGGATCCGGGCGGTCGAGGCCTCGGTCATCGATACCGTGCGCGAGGTTTGGGACCTGCCGGTGCACCGCGTCGAGGGGCGCGCGGGCGTGTGGCTCACCGAGGAGGGACGCCGCGACCGCAAGATCTGCGCGATCGGCTTGAAGGTCGCGCGCGGTGCCACTCTGCACGGTATCGCCCTCAACGTCGACATCGACCCTGCACATGCTTTCGAAGGCATCATCCCCTGCGGCCTCACCGACGCTGACGTGACCTCCCTGTCGTGGGAGGGCATCCACACGACGGTGGCCGACGCTGCCGCCGAACTTCTCCCGCGCATGGTGGAGCACATCTCTCCGTGCCTGGCGACCACTCCCACTTCTGTTTCCTACACGACGAGGTCAACGCTATGAGTACCCTGCCCGATCCCGAAGGACGCAAGCTCCTGCGCATCGAGGTGCGTAACTCTCAAACGCCGATCGAGAAGAAGCCGGAGTGGATTCGTACGACCGCCAAGGCCGGCGAGAACTATCAGGACATGCGCTCGCTCTCACATGCCAAGGGTCTGCACACGGTCTGTGCCGAGGCAGGCTGCCCCAACATCTACGAGTGCTGGCAGGACCGCGAGGCGACATTCCTCCTCGGCGGTGCCCTGTGCACGCGCCGCTGCGACTTCTGCGACATCGCGACGGGCCGCCCCACCGAGTACGACAAGGATGAGCCGCGCCGTATCGCAGAGTCGGTGCGTGACCTCGACCTTCGCTACGTGACCATCACGGGCGTCACTCGCGACGATCTGCCCGACGGCGCCGCGTGGCTCTATGCCGAGACCTGCCGCCTCATCCATGAGCTCAACCCGGGCACCGGCGTGGAGCTTCTCGTGGACGACTTCCGCGGCCAGGCCGAGTCGATCGACATGGTGATTGAGGCCGGCCCGCAGGTCTTCGCGCACAACCTGGAGACGGTGCCGCGCATCTTCAAGAAGATTCGCCCCGCCTTTAACTATGATCGTTCGCTCGCGATGATCAGGCGTGCCCACGACGGCGGCATGGTCACGAAGTCAAACCTGATCCTGGGCATGGGCGAGACGCGTGAGGAGGTCAGCGCCGCCATGCGCGATCTGCACGAGTCGGGTTGTGACCTGCTGACGCTCACGCAGTACCTGCGTCCCTCTCCCCTGCACCACCCGATCGACCGCTGGGTCCACCCGGAGGAGTTCGTCGAGATGGCAGCCGAGGCTGAGGAGATGGGCTTCGCTGGTGTCATGGCCGGACCCCTCGTGCGTTCCTCATACCGTGCGGGTCTGCTGTGGGCCAAGGGCATGCGTGCCCGCGGTTTTGAGATCCCCGAGCAGCTGCGTCACATCGCCAACTCCGGTTCGACCCTGCAGGAGGCAGGCTCGGTCCTGGCGCGCCTCAAGGAGCGCTCGGAGCGTCACGCCGCGATGGCAGCCGCGAAGGCCGCCTCGGCCTCGTGACCCCGGATTATTCTCCCGCGCGGGCACTCCTGGCCTCAGCGCACCGACACCCCGACCGCCGCTCCTTGGTCGACGCCGTGACGGGCGAGGAGTGGACCGTGCGCGAGGCCGCCGACGCGGTCGCTCGCCTCGCCACTGTCTTTGCAGATAACGGCATCGGTGAGGGGACACGCATCGCGGTCATCGGCGCGAACTCGCCGTGGCACTACATCGTCCACGTGGCCGCATCGTGGCTGCGCGCGGTGACGGTCCCGTTGTCGCCGCGGATGCCCTCCTCCGCGCTTGCTTCGATGTGCGAACAGGTTGGCGTCTCGTGGGCGTTCCTTGACGAGGTCTCCCGCGCACACGCTTCCGCCCTGTCCGACGCGGGCGCGCAGGTCGCGTCGTTTGCGGATCTGTCGGCGTGGGTGGATCGCGCTGCACCTATCGGGCACGCTCCCGCGCGCTGCGGGACCGAGCTCGCCGCCATCTTGTTTACCTCGGGGTCCACGGGCACCCCACGCCCTGTGGAACTCACCCACGAGGTCATGTGGTGGGGATCGACGAACTTCCGCGAGGGTTTCGACTATGCGCCGACATCATCGGTGGTCGGCGTGTGCGCGCCCGCCAGCCACATCGGCGGCTTCAACGGCACGTCGATGGACGTGTGGACGCACGGCGGCACGCTGGTCACGCTCGGCTTCCCAGGATCCTTCGACGCGCGCGGCGTCATTGACGCCATTGAGCGCTACGGGATCACCATGATGTTCGCCGTGCCGGCGATCGTCCGCGCCATCCTCGACGAGCATGAGCGCGGCGGCGGGGACCTGTCGTCGTGGGTTCGTCCCCTCATCGGCGGCGACGCGATGACGGCGGATCTGGCGGAGGCGATGCGTCGCGTGGGCCTGTCTCCCATCCACGTGTGGGGCATGACGGAGACGTCGGGGGCTGGCACGGTCGCTACGCCCGATTCCTCGGCACCAGCCGGATCGCTGGGTGTTCCCTTCCCCTACGTGGACCTGGTTGTCATGGCCTCTCCCGAGCGCGAGGCGGGCGTCGGCGAGATGGGCGAGATCTGGGTGCGCGGACCCGGCGTCGTCAGCGGCGAGGAGTGGCTGAGCACCGGCGATTTGGCGACGAGGGACGCGAACGGCTGGCTGCACATGGTGGGACGCGCCCACCGCATGATCAACACGGCCGGAGAGCTCGTCGCTCCCCCGAGCGTCGAGCGGGCTCTACGCTCGCTGGACGAGGTGTCGGATGCGCTTGTCGTGGGACTGCCGGATGAGCGCTGGGGGCAGATCGTCGCCGCGCTGATCGTCGCCTCTGACGTGGGCCGCGCCCAGGCCTCGTCGCTGAGTGCCGACGCGCTGTCCGAGGCTCTGCGCGATTCACTCGCACCGTGGGAGAAGGTGCGCCGTGTCCTGGTCGTGGACGAGCTGCCGACGACGGCGACGGGCAAGCCTGATCCGCTCGGGGCGGCGGAGCTGTTCTCGGCGTCGGAACGCTAGAGACAAGTGCGCGAGACTTCACAATTTATGCGCACCACATTTAGGTAAGATTAGCCTTGCTTAATTGAAGGAGAGTCTTATGCCCCGCCATCGCATCGTCATCATCGGCTCCGGCTTCGCAGGCTTGACGGCAGCTCGTCGACTGAAGAAGGCCGACGCCGACATCACCATCCTGGCCCGCACGTCGCACCACCTGTTCCAGCCCCTGCTCTACCAGGTGGCCACCGGCATCCTCTCCGAGGGCGACATCGCCCCCACGACGCGCGAGATCCTGCGCAAGCAGAAGAACGTGACCGTCCTGCAGGCTCTCGTCGAGGAGATCGACGTCGAGGCGCGCGTCGTCAAGTGGCGTAACCACAACAAGTATGAGTGCACCGAGTACGACACGCTGATCGTGGCGGCGGGTGCAGGCCAGTCCTACTTCGGCAACGACCACTTCGCGGTGTTCGCGCCGGGCATGAAGACGATCGATGACGCGCTCGAGCTGCGCGCGCGTATTTTCGGCGCGTTTGAGCTGGCGGAGATCGAGCCCGATCCTGCTCTGGTGGGCAAGCTCCTCACCTTCGTCGTCGTGGGCGCGGGCCCGACGGGCGTGGAGATGGCGGGACAGATCCGCGAGCTCGCCTCCCACACGCTTAAGGGCGAGTTCCGCAACATCGATCCGACGAAGGCTCGCGTCATCCTGGTGGACGGCGCCGAGCACCCGCTCCCCCCATTCGGCGAGAAGCTCGGGCATAAGACCGAGGAGGCGCTGGCCAAGCTGGGTGTCGAGATGAAGATGAACGCATTCGTGACGGACGTGGACGCCGAGGGCGTGACACTGAAGTACAAGTCCGGCGAGGAGGAGCGGATCGAGTCCGTGTGCAAGGTGTGGGCTGCGGGCGTCGCCGCGAGCCCGCTGGGCCGGGCCCTGGGCGAGGCCACGGGCGCCGAGGTGGACCGCGCGGGCCGCGTCACCGTCAACAAGGACCTGACTCTGCCGGGTCACCCCGAGATCTTCGTGCTCGGCGACATGATGGCGTTCCCTGGCGTGCCCGGCGTCGCGCAGGGCGCGATCCAGTCGGCGCGCTTCGCCGCCGACACGGTGGCGGCGCGCCTGGCGGGCCGCAAGCCGAAGGCCACGGAGTTCTCCTACTTCGACAAGGGTTCGATGGCGACGATCGCGCGCTTCAAGGCGGTCGTGAAGATGGGTAACACGAAGATGACGGGCTTCACCGCGTGGGTGGCCTGGTGTTTCCTGCACCTGCTCTACATCGTCGGCTTCAAGTCGCAGGTGGGCACGCTGGTGAACTGGTTCTTCAGCTTCCTGTCGGGTGCGCGTTCGCAGCGCACGACCACCAACCAGCAGATGGTGGGCCGCCTCGCCCTGGAGCAGCTCGGCGCGGGCGCATCCGGCAAGCTCGTCGTCGGCGAAGACGTCGTCGAGGAGCGCATCCACGAGGCCTGAGCACCTCACGCTCTGACGGTTGATTCTGGCGCGCGTTCGGGCACAGCAAGGGCGCGCTGACAAACAGGCAGACAGGCACGGTGTGGGGCCGGAAGCAAGAGCTTCCGACCCCACACTTGCTAGGAGCAAGGCTAGCTCTTTCAGCTCTACTTCACTAGGGCTGTCAAACCTTGTACGGTACAATTTTATTCATGGTTGATCCTGTAGTAATTCCTCTAATTAACGTCGGTGTCGCACTCACATCAATGCTACTCAACGCAGCCCAACAGAGCGAGGCTGCTGCCATCGCAAGTGAGGCACGTGACCCCATAGCATTTCTTGCGCAGTCACTTCTTGGCCGAGGAGGGACACAAAAGGACATTGAACGCAGGATCAGCAAAGATCTGACTTCGCGAATGCAGGACATGAACGAGCGCTGCTCACGCGAAGGAATTGATCCTGATCGACTGGCGAATCCGTGCGCGGAAGTTGAAGATATCTTACGCGCCATCGACGATCATAAGCGATTCCTCGAACAAGCTGTACATGACCCTGACGCTGTTCGCGCATTTTTTAAACACCAAGCACAAAACAGCCGAATTCAGGTCGATGAGCGACTGGTTCCTTACTTCGACGAACTGATTAAAGCGGTCACTGAGCTTTACATTACTTATGCGGAGCAATCATCCAACTACCAACAGCTCGCCCTCAAGCAGTTGTTGAAGAGTGACAGAGAGAGTCGCGAAGCGTTGGCCCGCATGCACGAGACAATAGCTGATGTCCCCCACAAGGTCGCCGAGCTCGTCTCCAGCGATAGTAAGCCGAGCCGCGTCTTTTTCGGTAGTCGACCGGACGTGGCGACAGGCGATCGTTATGTCGAGCGTGACGAGCAGAAACACCTGAATGAGCTCATCATCGATCCAACAAAACAACGCACGGTTCTGGTGGGCATGCGCGGCTGCGGCAAGACTCAGTTGGCTTCGACTTTGGCTCAACAGTGCGAGGACGCACACTGGAGCCTCGTCGCGTGGGTGAATGCGGGATCACCCGAATCCATCAAGAGCGATCTGGTCGAACTCGCCAAAGAACTGAAGAAAGAACTGAAGATTGATACGAGTGACCAGCCCACTCCCGAGACCATTATTCGTCGGCTCTTCAACCGTTTGAAATCAGCGGATCCGTCCGACAGGCTCATCGTCTTCGACAACGTCGAGAATATCGCTGATCTTCGACGACTCGTGCCGAACGCCGATGGCTTACGCGTCGTCGCGACAACGACGAACAACACAGGTTGGGGGCATCAGGGTTGGGACACCATCAAGGTCGGAGTATTTGATCGAGACGAATCGATCAAATACATCCTCACAGCCACCGAATCCACTGATCGCGGCGCCGCAGACACGTTGGCGCACCGCCTCGGCGACTTACCTCTCGCTATTGCCCAGGCCGCGGCATTTGCTCAGAAACGTAAACTAGACCTGGCCCAATACCTGGAGCGATTGGACGCCTACCGCAGCAAGTGCGTCATGCCTGCGGACCCCGCAGACTACTACGCAAGAGATGTCGCCACAGCACTGCGTGTTGCCATCGACGACACACTCAAAGAACTAGAGGCCAGCATGAGTCGGGCAGCACGACGCCATTTGGGTGCGCTCGCTCTGCTCGCCGAATCTGGTGTACCTACACGATGGCTCGACCCCTTGACCGAGGAGCATCACTACCAGGACCCTCGAGACCGTGACCGTGCCGCAGATGACGATGCACATGACGCTTTGACTGAGCTGATAGACAGATCCATCATTCAGCAGTCCGTAGACGGCTCAACGACAATGCTGCACCGACTCCAGGCACAGGTGCTGCGCGAATCCTGGAGCGAAGAAGAACGTGAACAAGCATGCGAATCAGCTGCCACCCTGCTGGAATCCGTCGATATTGAGGGGTTCCCAAGGGATGCAATAGCTTCGCTCCGCAACGAAACACGAGATCTTATTGAACAGCTTCGTGCCCTCGGCACACAGAAGGAATCGCACCCGCTTTTCGACACTGAACAGATCCGGTCCTGTCTGATGCGTGCTTTCGTTGATGCTAACGAACTTGGGCTGACGGATGAGGCACTCACGCTCCAACATGGAGTGGAGATTATCCAGAGCCTAATGGGATCGGCCCACTCGGATGTTCTGACCCTTCAGAATAATCTCGCA
>NZ_JAPWAH010000024.1:0-24933 GCF_041432835.1 Pauljensenia sp. 20925_1_27 | reverse complement strand
GCACGCCCGGCTCGGCGGCCAACCCGGTACAAAACTCGCCTGGCACGCCCCAAAACGCCGATTTCGACCCATTTTGCGCCAGCAGGGAGAACTTTGTACCGTTTTCGCCACCAACAACCCGAGCAGGGAGAAAAAAGTCACGCACCAACACTCCACCGCACCCCAACAACGCACCCCTCTCCAAATTTCGCATGCAATTCGATTGAATGAACTTTCAATAAAGCCCAGAAACGTTGCAATCCCAACAATATGAATTCAAAGTTTGAAATAGCGAAAAGGGAATTGCATGCGAAATTACCGTGCCGACGGGTCAGGCGGCGGGGTCAGGCCGCGGGGTCAGGCCGCGGGGCCGATGAGCAGTGACAGGGGCAAGCCCGGCAAAACTCGCACATAATTTCCTGCGGTCACTTTTCGAGACCACCCACAAACGTTGCAATTGCAACGATACAAATTCATGGTTTGAAGCACGCACAAGGGAATTACGTGCGAAATTGCTAGGCGGTGAGCGATGAGCGCGCTAGCGACGAACAGCGACAAGCCCCACCCGATTGGAGGCCGCCGCGGAGCCTGGCCAGGCTTCAAAACACGGGCCTGGCCACAGTGCCGGTGGGCGGCGGCGAGGCCTGGCTGGGCTAGTCCAAGCGACACAAGTGCCGCCGGTGTGGAGGGCGCCGGAGGGACGTGCCGCGGTGCCGGTGGGCGGCGGCGAGGCCTGGCCGGGCTTCGAGCCGACACGCCGATCAGCAACCCGGCCCCACTGGTGTGGAGGGCGCCGGAGGGACCGGAGGGCACGGGCGGGCTTCGAGGCGCGGCGCCGAACGAAGTGAGGCCGCCTAGCCTCGCGGGCGGCCGGGCCCTACGGCGCCCGGAACACCCGTGGGGCCGCAAGCAACGCCGGAACACCCGCGGCACTGCAAGCACCGTCGAACGGAGAAGCCTCAGAACTCCTCGTAGTACTCCGGGTTCTGGTCGGCCTGGCGGCCGTCGGGTCGCCCGAGCGCGCTAATCGCAGCCATCTGCTCAGGCGACAGCGAGAACGAGAAGATGTCGAGGTTCTCGCGCTGGCGCTCGGGGTTACCGGACTTGGGCAGGGGCAGAGCACCGAGCTGGTAGTGCCAGCGTAGGATGAGGCGCGAGGGAGAGACTCCCACCTCGGATGCCAGGGCAACAATCGCGGGGTCTTCGACGATGCGCCACTTACGCCCCAGCGGGCTCCAGGACTCGGTGAGCACGCCGATGCGCGCGTGATACTCCAGGGCAGAGGCCTGCGGGAAGTAGGGGTGCAGCTCGATCTGGTTGACGCTGGGGTACTCGCCGGTCTCGGCATGCACGCGGTCGAGGTGCTCGGGCAGGAAGTTGCAGACGCCGACGGAACGGATGAGACCGCGGTCGCGGGCATCAAGAAGCGCCTGGAAGGCCTCGACGTACAGGCCGCGCTTGGGGTTGGGCCAGTGGATCAGGTACATGTCCCAGTAGGCGAGGCCGGCGCGCATGAGGGATTCCTCGACGGTGTAGACGGCCTCGTCGTAGCGCTGGTGGCGTCCGGGGAGCTTGGAGACCAGGCGCAGGTCCTCGCGGGGGATGCCGCAGCGGCGGACGGCGGCACCGAGGGCACCTTCGTTTTCGTAGTTGAAGGCGCTGTCCAGCATGCGGTAGCCGGCGTCAACGCCGGAAACCATTGAGGAGACGCCCGAGGCGCCACGTAGGTTGTAGGTCCCCAGCGCGATCGCGGGAACGTCCAGGCCGTCGTTCAGGGTGTATGCGGGGATCTCACTCATGTGTCAATCGTAGGCCTCGCCCCGCGCGGCGTTCTACCATGGGAGGTATGGCACAGCTTGAACTGGACGAGGTCCACGCGAACGCGGTGGACTATCAGCATTTCCTTCTTGATTCTCCTTCTCCCTATCACGCGGCCGAGGTCGTGGCGCAGCGCCTGGTGGACGCCGGCTTCAGGCTCGTCGACGAGAAGGGCGCGTGGGATGCATCCCCGGGTGGTCACGTGATGGTGCGCGGTGGCGCGGTGGCCGCGTGGTTCGTGCCCGAGACGGTCGCCGACGACGCGGGCTTCCGTATCGTGGGCGCACACACGGATTCGCCGGCGCTGTCGGTGAAACCGTCGGTGCAGTCGACGACGCCGGATGGCTGGGGCCAGATTGACGTCGAGGTGTACGGCGGCATGATGTGGAACTCGTGGCTGGACCGCGAGCTGACGCTGGCGGGTCGTCTGATCCTGGCGAATGGCGAGGTCGTCCTGGCGCGTACGGGTCCGATTGCGCGTATCCCGCAGCTGGCAATCCACCTGGATCGTGAGGTGAATCCGGTTGGTTTGAAGCTGGATCCGCAGAAGCACCTGCACCCGGTGTGGACGGTGGATAACCCGTACGGCAACGTGCTGGAGTACGTGGCGCGCACGGCGGGCCTGGATGACGCGTCGCAGGTCGCGGCGTTCGATCTGATTCTCACCCCCAGCCAGGGGCCGGGCTTCTTCGGCGACAAGGGCCAGTTCATCGCGGCGTCGCGCCAGGACAACCTGTCGAGCGTACATCCGGGTCTGGTGGCTCTGGAGCGTCTCGCGGCGCAGGGGACCCCGGAGAGCGGCGATATCACGGTGTTCATGTGCTTCGACCACGAGGAGGTGGGTTCCGGCTCGCGCACGGGTGCGGCCGGCCCGATCCTGGAGACGGTGTTGCGCCGCACGGCGACGGCGCTGGGCCGCGATGAGGATGGCTTTGAGCGAATGCTCGCGGCCTCGTCGTGCGTGAGCGCGGATGCGGCGCATTCGGTGCACCCGAACTACGCGGATCATCACGATCCGGATAACCGTCCGGTGATGGGTCGCGGCCCGGTCCTGAAGATCAATTCGAAGCAGCGTTACGCGACGGACGGCGAGGGTATCGCCCTGTGGAATCGCGCGTGCGCGGCGGCGGGAGCGGTGTCGCAGAGCTTCGTGGGCAACAACGCAATGCCGTGCGGCACGACGATTGGTCCGATCACGGCGACTCGTCTGGGGATCCTGACGGTGGATGTGGGCGTGGGCCTACTGTCGATGCACTCGGCGCGCGAGATGAGCCACGTGGATGACCTCCTCACGCTCTCCCAGGTGCTTGAGGCGTACTGGCGCGGCGCGTGAGCGCCCGGACCGCCCGCGCGCGGCAAGCCCGAAGGGTGACGCCGTGCGCGCGGCACCCGCAGCACGGCGCGTGAGCGCCCGGACCGCCCGCGCGCGGCGAGCCCCAAGGGTGACGCCGTGCGCGCGGCACCCGCAGCACGGTGCGTGAGCGCCCGGATCGCCCGCGCGCGGCAAGCCCGAAGGGTGACGCCGTGCGCGCGGCAAGCCCCAGCGGCGCGTGAGCGCCTGAGCGCCCGGATCGCCCGCGCGCGGCAAGCCCGAAGGGTGACGCCGTGCGCGCGGCACCCGCAGCACGACGCCTAAATCGGGCCCCATAGCGGCGCGTGAGCGCATGAAGATACCCGGGCCTCGTCGATCCACAGACGAGGCCCGGGTTCTTTGCTTTGTCAGGGTGCCCTCAGAGGGAGGCGACTGCGGTGACGGTGACGGGCACGTTGCCGCGTGTGGCCTTGGAGTAGGGGCACAGCTCGTGGGCGCGGTCGGCGAGGGCCTGGGCGCGGTCGAGCGGGGCGCCGGGGATGAACACCTTGATGTCGGCGGTCAGGGCGAAGGAGTCGCCTTCGGGACCCAGGCCGATCGTGGTGCGCACGACGGAATCGGTGGTGTCGATGCCCATTTCCTTGGCGGCCAGGCCCATGGCGCCCTGGAAGCAGGCACCGTAGCCCATGGCGAAGAGGGCTTCGGGGTTGGCGCCGTCGCCGGGGCCGCCCAGTTCCTTGGGGGCGCGCATGATGTGGGTGATGCCGAGCGCGGGGACGGAGGAGGTGCCGGCGCGGCCGCCCGTGGAGTCAGCGGTGACGGAGTATGCGATCTTGCTAGGAGTATTCATGCCCCTATTCCACCACTAGGACTTCAGTCCCGCAAGGGGTTTGACACAAAGACAAGTAATTCCGCGCCCTCGGGGACGAGGCCGGGGCACGCCCGCAGGTCACGCGGCCTCAGGCGGTGAGGAAGTCGGCCTCGGGGCGGGCGCTCAGCGCCTTGGCGACGGCGCGGCGGAAGCGGTCGTTCATGGGCGGGAGCTGGTCGCCGCGGAAGAACGCGGTCTCGCTGTTTTCGCCGTCGGCGGGGTTGGGGTCGCCACTCACCCACTGCGCCGCGAAGGCGACGTCCAGGTAGGTGGTGACGTCGCCGTTGTCGTAGGTGACGGGGCCGACGACCTCGACGGAGAGGAGGCGGCGCACCTCGATGCGCACGTCGGCTTCCTCCAAGGCCTCGCGGGCGGCTGCGACGGCGGGCTCCTCACCCGGGTCGACGATGCCGGTCACGGGGGTCCAGGCGCCGTTATCGGAGCGGCGCACGCACAGGATGTCGACAGCCTCGGGCGCGATGGGCCGCTCCCAGTCGATGGGCGCGCAGCCCGAGGCCGGGCGGAGGATGACGACGGTCGTGCCGGGCATCCACAGGGGCGCGTGGCCGACGTGTCGGCGCAGCTCGAGGACGAAGTCGGGGGTAGCCATGGCCCTAGTCTACGGTGCTCACAGGAAGGACGTAATGATCGGCAGGAGCAGGATCTTGACGATGATCGCGAAGGCGAAGAGGGTCGCGTAGGCGGCCTCGATGCGCTCGTCGGTCACGCGGGCGTCGGCGGCCTGCAGGACGGCCGGCTGGCCGAGGAAGCCCGCGACGCCACCGGCGGCACGAGGCGCCGACAGGCCAATGAACTTTGCGCCGATCGCCTGGAGGGCGCAGCACACGACCACCATGACGGCGGCGAGGAGTGCGGCGCGCCAGCCGTCGGGGCTGCCGAGCAGGCTCGCGAACTGCGGGCCGGCGTTCAGGCCGAGCGCTGCGAGGAAGAGCATGAGGCCGATCTGGCGGATCGTCAGGTTCGCGGCGGCGGGCAGGGTCCACACGAGCGGGCCGGTGCGGCGCAGCGCGCCGAGCAGCATGCCGACGATCAGCGGGCCGGCGGCGGCACCCAGCTGGAAGCCCTGCCCGCCCGGCAGCGGGAAGGACACGATGCCCAGAAGCAGACCCAAGACGAGGCCAATACCGAAGGCCATGCCGTCGACCTCGGCGACGCGACGCTCGGAGTCACCGAGCCACTCCGCGATATCGTCAAGCTCCTCCGTGGGGACGACGACCGCGACGTGGTCGCCGAGCTGGAGGTCGAGGTCGTCGCGGGCCAGGAGGTCCAGGTCGCCTCGGCGCACGCGCGTGATGACGGCACCGAAGCGCTTGGTGACGTTGAGTTCGGAGACGCTGCGGCCGGCGACATCGGGGTTGGAGACGACGATGCGCTCAAAGGCCAGGTCGGAGCGGTCGTCCTCGAGGTTGTGGTCGAGGATTTCGCCGACGAGGGGTGCCGTGTCCTTGATCGAGGCGGGATCGCCGACCATGACGACGTGGTCGCCGGGCAGCAGGTCCTCGCCCGGGGCGATGACGCGCGTACGACCGTCGCGTCGCAGGTAGGACAGGCGCACGCGCTGCTCGCGCCACGCATCGATATCGCGGGTGTTGATCTGCTTGGTCACGTGCACGCTGACGGCCTCGAGGGACGCACCCGCCAGGGAGGGGGTGTCCTTGGGCCCCAGCCATTTCTTCGTCACCGTGATGGTCACGATGAGAATGCCGCCGATGACGCCGACCGGGTAACCGAAGGCGTAGCCAACCGCCGCGTTCGCGTCCCCCGTCAGGCGGGTGGCCGTATCGAGGGCGGGTGCGGCCGTGAGGGCACCCGTGAACAGGCCCGAGGTGAGACCGGCGGGCAGGCCGAGGAGGCGACCACCCGTCAGGGCAATAGCCGCGCCGACGATGCACACGATCGTCGTCAGCGCGAGGAGGTTCGTCTGCTTACGCAGATCCTGGAAGAAGGTCGCGCCCGCGGAAATGCCGACGCAATACACGAAGAAGGCCAGTCCCATCGGCTGGACGATCGACATGTGCGTGCTCACGACCTCGGGGTGCAGCGCCGAAACGATGAGGCCCACGAAGAGCGCGCCGGCCGCACCGAAGCGCAGCGGGCCGATCCGAATGGCCCCAATCGCCGCACCCAACGCAACAACGACAAACAGTGCGAGCAGGGGTGAAGACGTGAATAGAGAGGCCATAGCTTTCAGAGTACCTGTCGCTCCCCCGGCGGTTCCCGCCGACTGTCACATTACCTGCGTTATGAACCTCACGGATTGGTTACACTGGTGCCAGAAACTGAAAGGACGGTCATGTCTCAACCAGCACCCGGATGGTACCAAGACCCCGCAGGCTCTCCCCGCCTGCGCTGGTGGAACGGTGGCATGTGGACCGAGCAGTACCAGCCGATGCCCACGCAACACCAAGCAATGCCTCAGCAGGGCATGCCTCAGCAGAGCTTCCCGCAGCAGGGTGGACCCCAACAGGGCGCACCGCAGAATTTCCCGCAGCAACAGGGATTCCCACAGCAAGGCGCGCAGCAGCAGGGCCGCCCGCAGCAGCAGGGCGCACCACAGCAGGGCTTCCCCCAGCAGGGATTCCCACAGCAAGGCGCGCAGCAGCAGGGCTTCCCCCAGCAGGGCGCGCAGCAGGCGAACGCCCAGAAGGGCCCTCACCTGCCGTCCAACAAGCAGGCACCGACCGTCTCCTCGAATCCTTACGGCTCCGAACCCAGGTTCGACCAGCCACAGAAGGACGCGCGGGATAAGAAGGCCGGACAGACCAAGGACTCTACGACCTCCTCACGCTGGAAGATCGCGACAGTCGCAGCGTGGGTGGCCGTCGTCGTTTTCGTTGTGACGGCAATCATCGCGGGCACCTCCTACAGCCACGCACGTGCGGAGCTCGCACCCGCGGTCAGCGACCGTGACGACGCTCAGAGCCAGCTCGACCAGGCACAAAAGGAGCTTGATGAGGCCCAGAAGGAACTTGAGGAGTTAGAGAAGTGAGTTACGTTCCCACCCCCGCGCAGGCACCCACGCCACAGGCTTCAGGGTCCCGCAGCGGCATGAAAATTCTGACGATCATCGGCGCCTGCCTCGCCATCCTCTTTCTGATCCTCTCGGTTGTCCTGGGACTCGGTGCGCGTTCCACCCATCAGGCCGCCCGGCAAGCGCAGAGCGACGCCCAGTCCCTGCGTGATCAGGCCAAGGAAACGGAAACCGAGACGGCGACGACCCGCACCAAGATCACCGAGGCGACAAACAAGAAGGAAGCTCAGGCGTGGTGTGACGGTCTGACGAGCGCGAATGCAGATTTCGACTCACTTGACGCAAAGGCGCGAGAATACAAGAGTCTGACGGCGACACGCCACGAAGCCATCGGCAAGATTTGCCCGAAGAAAAAGGACTTTATCGAGGCGTACGCAAAAGACGCATCGCAGGACATGGTCAAGCCAGACACCCCCACCTGCTCGGCGGGGGCATCCTCGGCGACAATCACCGGATCCGTATCCGTTACCGGAACGAACCTGGCGGGCCTCTCGGCGTACGACGTCGGCGTCGAGTTCTACCTCGTCCCCGGCTCTACCATCAAGGGCTATCAGCCCTCGGACAAGCAGACGGTCACCGTCCCCGCGGGCGGATCAGCCTCGCTGACATCGACTGTGCCGTTGCCCTCCTTCGACTCGGGATCCTGCATCGTCCGCGCTGTCAGCATCTGGCCCAGCGGGGTCTGAGCAGATAGTTGCCCACCATCCCTGCGGCGACTAGACTTCCTGACCGTACCCTCGGTTTTGACACGACACGGGAAAGAGAACCACGATGAGCGAACCCGCGGAAGGCTGGTACGCCGACCCGACCGGTGCCGCGCAGCTGCGCTGGTGGGACGGTCACGCATGGACGCAGTACGTCGAACCCTACGAGGCGACCCCCGCGCAGTCTGAGACCGCCGAGGCGATCCCCGCCTACGACGAGGCCCCGCACTACGCTCAGCAGGAGCAGGTAGCGGCGAACGTGCCGACTCAGGAAGCTGCCGAGGTCGCGCCGATTCCCTCCCCCGAGGAACCCTCGTATTGGAAGGACTCCGTACCCGCCCCCTCCCCCGAGGAGACGTCGGCGTGGGAGGCCACCCCTGCCTCGTCGATGGACGAGGCAGGCGCCGCCCCGATCCCGATGCCCGACGAATCCGAGCCCTCCCAGGAAACCCCGAAGCGTTCGGGTACCCTCAAGTGGACACTCGGCTGCGTTGCCTCCTGGGCGCTTGTCGCCGTCTTTATCGCGGTCCTCGTTCTCGCGTGGTCCTATCTGGGCGCCAGCGGTCGCATCCACGATGACGCGAAGAGCCGCGCCGAAACCGCGCAACAGGAGCTCGACACCGCGCAGTCCACGCTCGCGGACATTAACCGCCAGATCGAGGAGGCCAACAAGTGAGCGCACCCGCACCACTGCGTGCAGCGACCGTCGCCGGAGCCACCCTCGCGGTCATCTTCATCATCCTGTCCGCCGTCGTCGGCGGCATCAACGTCTGGCGTTCGCATTCTGCGTCCAGCTACGAGGCGCAGGCCGAGCAGGCGCAATCCGAGAAGGCCGCGGTCGACCAGCAGATCACCGACGCGAAGACCCGCCTCGACGCCGCCAACGTCCACAAGGACGCCAAGGCGTGGTGCGATTCCGTCACCCGCGACACCGCCGCGTCGATCCGCAACGCCATCAAGACCTACGATTCGGCGACGCAGGCCGTCAAGGACGCCATTCACCAGGAGTGCGCCCCCAAGGAGACTCTCGCTAACGCGCAGCGCGCCGGGGCCGACACCGCCTTCAGCCCCGGCATCCCCGAGTGCACGACCGACCAGGTGACCACGACGATCAACGGCACCATCACCCTGAACTCCGCGAGCCCCATCTCCTCGCTCGGGCCGCTCGAACTGACGATTTCCGGCTACACCCTTGACAAGGGCACGACCCTGAACCCCTCCTCACCCTACCAGGGGAGCACGACCGTGACGCTCACGCCGGGAACCCCCGCTACGTTCACGATCTCCGTCCCCTACGACCCGGCGATGAGCGACAAGACCGAGTGCGGGTTCACCATGACCTCCTGGTGGCCGACCAACCTCTGAGAATCACGTGAGGCCGATCACTGACCGGATCAATAAAATTGATGCTCCCCTAGACTGTAGGGGAAACAGTGAAAGGAGCCTCCTCGTGAGTAACCCCGTCCAGGGCTGGTACGCAGACCCTGCAGGAACCGGCCAGCTGCGCTGGTGGGACGGCGCGCAGTGGACCGACCGCTTCCAGGCCGCGCCCGCCGCCAACACCGCCACGGATTCCGTAACCCCGAACGCCGCAGGCGATGCCGCGGCCACCAGCGAGACAGCCGCCGCCACCGCCGCTCAGGCCGTCCCGCAGCCCGCCAACACTACGGCGCAGTTCACCCCCGTGGCTCAGGCGCCCGCCACCAAGGCCACCGGCGGACAGATCGCCCTCGCCGTCATCGCCTCGCTCCTCGTCGTGCTCTTCCTGGGGTCGAGCATCATTGCGACCGGTATGCACGGCAAGGCCAGGGAGGACGTCGCGAATTCTCAGTCCATCCTCGATGATGCAAAGAGTGAGCTCCAGAAGGTGCAGGAGGCAATCCAGTGAGTGACCCGAACACCACCGCAGCCAACACTGCCCCTGTGGCACCCGCGAAGCCCGGTAAGAGCAAGGGCCTGTCCATCTTCAACCGTGTCGCCTTCATCGTCGCAGCGCTCCTCGCGGTCTTGACGATCGCCATGCTTGTTGCGACTGCGATGACCACCAAGTCCGCGGCCAACATGCGCGACGAGGCCCAGGCGACTCGAGAGCAGGCCGGTCAGGAGCTCGCCTCCTACTGGTGCTCGCAGATCACACCCGAGAACGTCGCGAAGTTCGACGAGTTACGTGACCTCTACCTCGGCGTGAGCGAGACGGCTCAGAACGCTGTCAATCAGCAGTGCCAGAAGAAGGTCACCATTACTGACCTCGTTACTAACAACGATCCCAACGGGGCTTTCGACACCACCAGCCAGTGCACCATTAATGCATCGAGCACGAAGATCACGTGCACCGCGACCGTAACGGCAAACGACACGATCAAGAAAGATCTCGCGTCGTTCTCCTCCATGACAGTCACGCTCCAAATGAGCATGCAGACGACGAGCAGTAAGCTCACGTCCAAGGGGCACGACCTCGGCGAGGTCGCAACCGTCGACGTCGACCGCTCCGGCACGGGCAAGACCCAATTTACAGTCCCCTACGACCCCACCTGGGGTGAGTACTACAAGGTTGACGTGAAGTCGTTCTTCCCGAACGAGTGACACGGTATACCTGATCGCGCTTACCCCGTCGCCCTGCGTGGGCGGCGGGGTTTGTGCACCCGTAGCCAAGGGTCGTCAGCCCGACCCCGGACGCGACTCAGCCGTGAACGACCCGCATGCGCGCACCGACGAAGCCTGCCCCGGCCTCGTCGGTGAGCTCAGTAGTGCTCGTGGGAATCGTAGCCGCGCAGCCTATCGAGCTCGCGCCGCTCCTTCTTGGTCGGGCGCCCACTGCCCCTCTCACGCATCGCGACGGGAATGTGCACGCGCGGGCGCTCGGGCGTGCGGTCATCGTAAGCAGTGCGCGCCTGCGGGTAGGAGACGCGCTTCGCGAGCAGCAGGACGACCCCAAGGATGCGGTCGAAGCCCTCGATGCGCAGGCGGACCTCGTCGCCGACACGCACCTTGTAGGCAGCTTTGACAGGCTCTCCGTTCACGCGCACGTGCCCGGCGCGCACGGCGGCCGTCGCCTGGGAGCGGGATTTCAGCTGGCGGGTCGCCCACAGCCAGGTATCCACGCGCACGGAGGACGAGGCGAGGGCGCCGGCGGGGATCGCGACGTCGTCGAGGCTCTCACTCATCGCGTCCCCTAGTTGATGCGACGCAGACGCTTCTGGTGGCGGGGCGTCAGGACGATCGCGACGAGCGCACACAGGACCGGCATACCGATCAGCATGCCCAGGAGCGCGCCCCACGGCACGACCGGCCACAGCGTGGTCAGGGTCGGGAAGATGCGGGAGCGGGCGAACGTGATCACGGCGAGGACGCCGACGACGAGGCCGGCGAGGACCGCAGTCGGGATCGCATTGAGAGCGAGGACAACGCCCTGCCAGGTCGTCACGTGGCGGCGCATCGCGGGGGCGGCACCGATCGCGTCGAGGGTATCGAGATCGGGGCGCATGTCCGAGGCCGACAGCGCCACGACGAGAGCGACCGTGGCTGCCGCTGCAACGACCGCAATGAGCGCGGCGACGTAGGGCAGGACGAGGGAACGCATCGTCGGCACGATCACCTGGGCCGAAGCACCGGGCACCTGACGCGCGATCGTCGCCTGGAACGACGGGGCGTCGACGGGACTCACCTGGTGATCGACGGTGAGGAGCTCACCCAGAGGGCGTACCTGGAGGCCGAGGTAGGATGCCGCGGTCGGCGAGAGCACGATGACGTTGACGCGAGTCAGGGGCGTGGCGACGAAAGTCTGGACGGTCGTCACCTTGGCGTCCGGCAGGTTATCGTCCGACGCTCCCGCCGCCTTCGCCTCCGCGATGGCGCTCATGTCGAGGCTACGCAGCGTCACCTGGCCCGCGCCATCGATGTACTCCGGGTCGGGGATGAGGACACCGCCAGCGTTCAAGGTGGCGATCGCGCGCACCATGTCGTCCTCGTTGCTGAAGTACCCAGCCTGGCGCAGATACGTGCCGTCATCGACCATGTACGCCACGTCCAGTTCCGTCATGGTGCCCATGTTCGTCGACATCGTGAACGTCGAATTGTTGTACGGGTGCACCGCCTCGACCATCGTGGTCGGGCCACCCGGGCCGCTGTTCCACGCCAAGCCGTTGAGCGTCGCCTGCGAGGTGACGCCGCGCTGGCCGTCAACAGCCTCGACAGCGGACTTCATGAGGTCACGCGAGCGCTTGACTGAATCAGTGCGGTCAACGGTCGAGACGAAGACCTGCCCCCGCTGCCCCACGTGCGGACGCGAGTTCCAGCCGGCCTCGTTCGAGGAAGACAGGGTGATGAGCAGGCCGCACGCCACGAACACCGTCGTCAGGATCGAGGCCATGGCCGGGAAGGTGCGGTGGCCGTTGCGAACGGCGTCGCGCAGCGCCAGGCGCATACTCATCGACGCGCGACGGTTGGGGAGGCGCCACCGGGTAAAGATGTAGGGTATCGAGCCGATCAGGCCCGCCTCCAGCAGGCCGATACCAACGACGAGGGCCAGCACCGAACCGAACCATGCGGCGATACCGAGGAGTGGCAGACCCGCCAGGAGAGCCAACGGGTAGATCATGCGGCGACGCACGAGGCGCGAGGGCTCCCACACGCGACCTCCGATGACGGCGGAGGTGTCAATGTGGGAGGTCGTGTGGGCCGGGGACACGGACGCCATGAGCGACAGGAGCACCGGCAGGAGCACGGACAGCGCGAGGGGCCACCACGGGACGATCCCGATACCCAGACCCGACCACATGCCGATTCCCACCATCGCGGCCGCGGAGAAAGCCGCGGAAAAGAGGGCCGAATAGAGGCCGATAATCACGCCGTGGGCGATCGTGAGCCGACGCCCATCCGTGCGGTCACCACCGTTAGCGACGATCATGGCAGCCGTGCGCATGACCGAGCGCTGAGCGACGGTGTATAGCGGCGAGATGAGCAGGATCATCTCCGTGAGGATCAGCAGAATACCGGCAACGAGGAGCAGGTACTGCCAGGGGTTGGCGCTCCGAGTGCTCTGAGGGACCTCGTACTGGGCGATCTGCGAGGGCAGGGCCGAGGCGTCGGGTGGGTTTGCCAGCACCTGACGGGATAGGACCGAGAAACCGGATGCGTTCAACTCGCGGATTTTTTCCCACGACACCGGCGTCGGACCCGTCACGAACCAGGCAGTCTGCGTGCGCCCCGCGACGGCGAGGCGGTCAATCGGAAGCGTCCCATCGCCGATGATCGCGCGCTCAGAACCCCCAATGATGGAGTCGATCACGACGTTCCCCTTCAGGGACTGAGTCGCTCGTTCCTTCGCGATAGTCAGGGACAGGTTCACGGAGTCACCGACGCTCACCGACAGGGCCCGGGCCACGTCCTCGGAGATGACGGCATGACCAGCGGCCAACGGCCCGCTCTTACCACCCGCATTCACGCGCGGTGCCTCCAGCGAGGCCGTTTGCGTCCCGTTGTCGACCGTAAAACCCGTGCCATCCGCCGTTTCCAGACGCAGCTGGTAGAGCGTATCGACGGCGACCAGCTGATCGCCCTCGGGCAGCCAGCTCTGGAGGGTGTCCATCGACACCGAGACCTCGTCGCTCGAGGCCGTCTTCGACAGGCGGTCCGCGGTGAAGTCCTGCGCGATGGCCGTCGACGACCGGTGCAACGTCACCGCCTGCACGTCGCTGCGATGTCCGAGCCACGACGAGGCCTGGTAGCGCTGCGAGGTCGTGACGTCCCAGAAGGTGATCGCCGCAATCGCGATAATGATCGGCAGGGAGATCAGGAAGACAGCCGTGGCCGTACGGCCCAGGCTTTGGCGCGCATCACGAGAGGCGATGCGGAGTACCACTCCCCATCGCCTCATCCGTGTGCTGAGTCGGCTCATCAGATCCTTGGTGCTGTGTCTGCCAGCAGATCCTTCAGCGAATCCCCCCTCGATCGGTCGACGATGCGACCGTCGCGCAGGAAGACCGTGCGATCTGCCCATGCGGCCATTCTGGCCTCATGAGTCACGAGGATACCGGCTGCACCGGCATCAATGTGATCACGCAACACCAGCATGATCTGTTCGCCAGTGTGAGAATCGAGCGCACCCGTCGGCTCGTCCGCAAGAATGACCGAGCGGTTACCCACGAGTCCGCGGGCGATCGCGATGCGCTGGCGCTGACCACCGGACAGGAGCTCCGGGAAGCGATCAGCCAGGTCCGCGACGCCTACCTCCTCAAGCGCGGCCATCGCAGCCTCACGCACCTTGGAGGGACTCACGCCGTCGAGCTGCAGCGGCATCTCAACGTTTTCGAGGGCCGACAGCGAGGGGATCAGGTTGTAATCCTGGAAGACGTATCCAATCGACCGGCGACGAACCTCGGCGCGATGAACACTGTCCAAAGCCGCCAGGTCAACCCCGTTGATATAGACGTGGCCTCGGGTCGGACGTTCCAGGCCGCCGGCAATCGACAGCAGCGTCGACTTACCGGAGCCGGAAGGACCCATAACAGCGAGAAGCTCGCCGGGTGCGACCTCAAGGTCGATCCCGTCGAGCGCTCTCACTCGGACGCCGTCAGCGCCGAACTCATGTCCGACGCCAGCCATCCGGATCGGTAGGGGCACAGGCTGGCTCATCGCACCCCGGCACGCTCCGAAATGCCAGCCTCGGCCTGGGCCCAGTTCATCGAGCGGCCCTTCGCAGCGGCGAAGGCGGCACGACGCGCGGCCTCGGAGACCGCACCGGACTCAATGTGGTCGAGCCAGTTGAGCTCGGCCTCGAGGTCGAAAATGTGACGCTCAAGGATGAGCTTCCACGCGAGCTCGCCCTCATCGGCCGAAGCCTTCAGGCGGGTCACATCGCGCAGCGAGCCCAGGGTCGAGCGACGCTGAGTCTGGATCATGGCCTCAACGTCGACCGTGGGGTCGGCGGCGGCCACAGCGAGCTTCATCACAAGCTCATCACGTTCGGGATGTTCGCGAGGAACAGGGGTGGACCACCAGGCGGCGAGGACTTCACGACCGACATCAGTCAGCTCAAAGACCTCGGAATCACGGCCCGCATTGGTCTCAGCGTGAGAGATGACCTGGCCGTCGCGCTCGAGGCGCTGCATCGTCTGGTAGACCTGGCCGATGTTCAGCGGCCATGCTCCGCACGTCTGCTCCTCGAACATCTGCTTCAGGCGGTAGACACCGGCGGGCTGCTGCGCAACAAGTGCCAGCAGGGCATTGCGAACCGACATAACTCTCCGTTCGTTGTCTGGACGTGTAGACGATCGTGGTTGAACAGTATCTATCGTACGCCAAAATCGTTGTTAGAGCGGGGAATCGGCGGTGGGTTACCTAACAAAAACCCTACCGGCTGGTTAGACAGGGGTTCGCGAAATGACGGGGAATATCGAGGAAACCGACCGTAACACCAATAAAAGTGCCAACCACATTGCAGACACCTTTTTCAAGTTTTTCAGTGATATTCCAACGAAGCGACAGTCGAACAGTTAGAGCCCTCCAAACTCGAGACGCACCTCGTCCAAAACCGGATAAAACCGCCCCACAGGGCGCTCTGACCATGGGGACAGAAATTATTTGTCACCCGACAGTCTCAAATTTTGAGATCTATCGCTCACGCGAGGACCTACTCGGCGAGAACGTCCTCAATATCTTCCCAGAGCACCTCCGGCGACGACGGCGCAACAGCCGCCCAGAATTCGCCATCCTTATCCGCCAGCAAGGGCACCTCGTCGGGGTACAGCTCGGCGAACTCCACGCCCGCCAGCACCTCGCACACATCCTCGCTGGTGGCGAGCAAACGCCAGCTCTCGCCCGATAGATCCGGGTACGACACCGCATCAACGACCCGCACGGCGAGCCCCACCCACGCCTCGTCCGCAACGTCCGCCCAGAAGGACGCCGTTGCCTCGTCGACCTCGGCATCGATCACCTCGGCGATCTCGCGAGCAACGCTCGGCACCTGTTGGATGATCTGTGGGACGTCGCCCCGTTCCAGGGCAGTGAAGATCACCTCGGGCACCGCCGTCGACACAATCCCCTCTCCCGACGGCTCACCCAAGGCGCTGAGCTCGAGGAACGTCTCGCGCAGCTGCGCAACATCGATCGCCCACACCGACAGCATGTCTTCCTCGCCGCCGTACATACCTCCATCGTCGCAGCGCAACACCGCGACGGAGCGCGGGCCGACGAAGAACGTAGCGCGGCGGCATCCCGCCGGTGCAACGACCCAGGCGGTCAGCACCTTCGTCGCCTGCGCGAACCCCTCGAGGACCGCGGCGAGGTGAGGGACAGGAGTATCGCCGACGACGAGGCCCTGGCTGCGCAGCAGCTCAACGAAAGGATGCGCGGGGTCGGCGAGGAGCCCATCGGCGTACGAGCGCAGCGCGTCGCACTCCAGCTCGCTCATATCGAAGACGACGCCTTCCTCCGTCTCGCATGCATTGATCATGATTTCTCCTGCGCTCTCGAACGGGCACCTGCGCGGCACCGAAACGAGGACAACGCTACGGCACACCGACCGCCAGCGCGAGCGCCGACCGCGAGCGGCCCCTACCCGGGGGCTACACTGGTGGCGACTAGGAGGATTCACCGATGAACACCCCGCCACCCGCAGGCCCCGCCCCGGCCTCGTCCCCGATTCCAACCCTCACCCTCCCGACAGGCACGCCCATCCCCGTGCTGGGTTTCGGCACCTACAAGGTCGCACCCGAGGACGCGTACGACGCGGTGAGCCGCGCCCTCGAGGTCGGGTACCGCCACATCGACACCGCCCAGATGTACGGCAACGAGGCCGAGGTCGGGGCGGCGCTCGAGGCCTCGGGCATCGCCCGCCAGGACCTGTTCGTCACCACGAAGGTCGACAACTCGAACCACGAGCCCGAGCGGGCCGCCGCCTCGATCGAGCGCTCCCTCGAGGACCTGCGCACCGACTACGTCGACCTCCTCCTCGTGCACTGGCCGCTGCCCACCCTCTACGGGGGCGACGTCGCGCTGCCCTGGCCCGCGCTCGAAGACGCCTTCACCGGCGGCGGCGCGCGAGCGATCGGCCTGTCCAACTACGAGCGCGAGCACGTCGAGGCCGTCCGAGACGTCGCCACGTTTCCCCCGCACGTCCTCCAGGTCGAAGCCCACCCCTTCCTGCCCAACGCCGCGCTGCGCGATTACGCGCAGGGGCTCGGCATGGTGTTCGAGGCCTGGTCCCCGCTCGCGCGCGGGCGCGCCGTCACCGAGGCGACGCTCATCGAGATCGGGTCCCAGCTCGGCGTGAGCGCCGCCCAGGTCGCCCTGCGCTGGGCCCTCGACCGCGGCCAAGTCGTCTTCCCCAAGACGCTGAGCCCAGCGCGCATGACCACCAACTTCGACCTCTTCTCCTTCTCGCTGAGCCCCGAACAGCGCGCCCGCATCGACGCGCTCGACGAGGGCGAGGCGGGACGCACGGGGTCGCATCCCACCACGATGGACCGGCTCTGAGGACGGGTACGATACAGGTATGGCTTCCAAGCTCACGCGCGCCGACCGCGCCATCGTCCGGCTGGCCGACGGCACCGTCAAACAGCAAAACCTCCTCACGGGCACCGAGGTGTGGACCGTTCCGGGCCGCGGCAACCGACCCCTGAGCGCCCCGCACGCGGACCACAACCCCATCTGCCACGAGGCCGACGGGCACCACTGCGCGTTCTGCTCGGGACGCTACCTCGAAACCCCTCCCGAGAAGTCACGCCTCGTGCGCCACGAGGACGGGACCTGGGAACAGCTGGACGCCCTGGGCGCGGATCAGCTGACGGACACGGTTGCCGAGTTTCGACGTATCCCGAACCTGTTCGAGATCGTCTCCTACAACTACTGGCACCTCAACCACGGTCACGTCCCCTCCGAGGAGGACCGACGCCGCATGGCCCACTACCTGGCCTCGGACGCGGGATACGAGCACGTCATGAACGTCGTGCGCGCCCGCATGCTGGCCTCGGGCATGAGCGAGGGCGAGTTCGCGGCCACCAGCGAAACCGCGCGCCTGCAGGCCGCCAACGGCTTCTTCTCAGGGGGCCACGACCTCATCATCGGCAGGCGCCACTACGTCGACGGGGCCACCGAGGCCCACCAGCTGGCCGGTTCGGGCACCCTCACCCCCGAGGAGCACGCGCAGTACACGGCCTACACGGCCCGCTCGATGCGCGACCTATACGACCTCGACCCCGCCGTGCGCTACGTCGCCACCTTCCAGAACTGGCTGCGTCCCGCCGGCGCCTCCTTCGACCACCTCCATAAGCAGCTCGTCGCCATCGACGACCTGTCCGTGCAGACCGAGGCCGAGTTGGAGCGCCTGCGCGCCCAGCCCGACATCTACGACCAGATCTTCACCGTCGCCGCCACGCGCAAGCTCCTCATCGCCCAGAACGAGCACGCCGTCGCCCTGGCTGGTTTCGGACACCGCTTCCCCGGCATTGCGATCTGGCCCCTCGGACAGGCCGCAAACCCGTGGGAAGTCAGCCCCGAGGCCATGCGAGGCATCTCCGACATCCTCCACGCCGCGCACGCCGCGACGGGCGTCGAGGTGCCCGCAAACGAAGAGTGGTACCACCGCCCGCCCACCGTCTCGACGCCCATGCGCTGGCGCATCCTGCTCAAGTGGCGCATCTCGACCCTGGCGGGCTTCGAGGGCGGCACGCGCATCTACCTCAACACGATCGACCCGTGGAAGGTCGTCGAGCGCACCGTGCCGCGCCTCCTCGAGCTGCGCGAAGCGGGCCTCATCGCCCCCATGCGCATCGGGGAGGAATGCAAAGTCAGCCCCGCAATGCTGCGAAGCTGACTCGACTCGTGGGGCGCGGCGGGGCTACTCCTCGTCGCCCGGATCGGTGCCCCCCGTCTCATCCGAGGGTGCCTGATCCTGCCCTGCGCCCTGCTCGTCCCCTGCGTTGGGCGTACCCGGATCGGTCCCCGCGTCGGCGGCGGGAGTCTGCGAGGGGGTGGGTGCAGGCGCGGCCAGCGCCGAGGACCACGTCGCCAGCCAGGCGTCGAGCGCATCCAGGGATCCCACCGTCTCATCAGCGACAACCGCCTCGCCCGTGATGCCCATCAGCCAACCGGCCTTCGTATCGGCCGCGAGCGCACCGTCGATCGGATACGCGGCACCCGTCGTCGCCAGGGAACGCTGAGCGCTCTCCCCCTGCAGCCAGGCGATCAACGACTCCGCGCCGTCAGAAGCCGACGAACCCGTCGCCGCCGCGTACATGATGCGGGCAATGCAGGTCGACGAGATCGGCGTGCCGTAGGAATCCACACCCGTGTTCGTCGCAGCCGCAGCCGCCAGCGAGCGCGGTGCCACGACCAGCGGGTACGCGCCCGATTTTCCAGCGGAGGCACCCACGACCTCGGACAAATACCCTTCGGACACGTGCGCACCGGCCGTCCACGCGCTCACCGTCGCACCCAGCGACGGATCCACGCGCGGGTTCAGAGACTGCGCGAACGCCCCCAAGCCCTCGCCCGTCTGCGACGCCGCCTCCTGCACGAACGCGCGCCCCACCGACGACGAGGCCGGGTCCGGAATCGCGAGCAGCGCGCGGATGCGCGGCGAGGTCAGATCGCCAAACGAAGTCGGCAGCGTGCGCCCATTCGCGCTCATCCACGACTTGTCGGCGATCACGCACACGTCATCGCGGCCGTAGGCGACGGCAGCGGCCGCGCCCTCCACCGCCGTACCCGACAGCGTCACCGTATCCGCAGGCGCCACGGCCGCAATCGCACCCGACGCGCTCGCCTGCAGCGCATCCGCGCCATCAAGCCCCAGGGCAACATCCGCATTCGTCTCCGCCAGCTCACCCACGCCGTCCACCGGCACAGCCGCAACCGTGAAACCCGTCGCCTTCGTAAACTCCTGAGCCGTCTCCATCGGCAGCTGTGCGCCGCCCACCAGAGCGACCGTTACCGTGCCCGAGCCGCTGCGCGGTGTCGGCGCGTCGATCGTCCCATGCCCGGTCGCGCTCGACGACGCGCGAGCGCTCTGACCCGGCACAATCGGGGACGCGAAAGGATCCCGGGGGGCGCTCGAAGACACGGACGGCGAACAAGCCGCCACCGTCGTCGCCGCAACAGCGAGGGCCGACAACGCAAAAACAGAGCGGGCGCGAGCCATGAGGAATCCTTCTGACGGGGACACTACCGTTCAAGCATAGGGCAGCACCCCCGTGGCCCTCGCGCAAGAGCCCCGCGTGGGGCATCATGGAAGCACGCGCACGCGCGAAGGGACAACCACCCCCACGCCAGGAGGCAACCATGGACTCAGCCACCATCGAAAAGGTCGCCACGACCGTCGTCATCGCCGGAGCAGCATTCGCCGCCTCCAAGCTCTTCGAAGCCGGATGGAAGATCGCAACCGGCCGACCGATCCCCGCCGAGGACGCCGACGACGTCACCATGGCCTCGCTGGTCCTCTTCGCGGCCTCCTCCGCCGCCATCGCGGCCGTCGCCCAGCGCTATGCCTACAAGGGCTCCCAAAAGTGGCTCGCCCCCAAGCTCGAGGCGCGCTTCGGCGTTCCCCAGCTCGAGGCCTGAGCCCCGCACACCGAGGCCCCTGCCTCGTCCCCTGCCCTGTTGCTCACACGAGCGGCAGGAAGGGTCCCAGGTCCGTGCGCTCACCCGAAGCGCTCACCGCAGACCCAGCCACGGCCTCGTCCCACGTGAGGAGACCGCACGCGAGCGACAACCACGTGCGCGCATCGGTCTCCACGACGGCGGGCGGAGTGCCACGCCGGTGAGTCGTCCCCGGCAGGATCTGCACCGCGCCCGCGGGAGGCACACGCACCTCGACCGAGCGCCCCGGATGCAAGACGCCAAGCTCCTCGAGAGTGAAGCGGACCGCCGTCAACACGACCGCACGCGAAGGCTCCTCGCCGCGCTCCACCGCGTCCCGCCACGAGCGCAGCGCCACCATCCCCTCACCCGGGTCAATCCGTCGTTTCGCCATACCCCGATTCTACGCGGCGCGACCACACCCGCCCCGGGCGTGCATTCCGACCACTTTGTCAGGCACAATGGTTGTGTCCAACTTCCAACGAGAGGCCCCACGTGAGTGACACCGCTTCCCTGATCACGCTGCGTTCGATCCTCGACCTCGAGATCGCGCGCAGCTACCAATGGGACGCTGCCACCATCATCGCCATCTCCGGCGTTGACCGCGCCGGAGACCTCACCACCCGCATCGTCGAAGTTCCCGGCTCACTCTCAGACATCGCCGCCGAAGGCTTCTCGCCCCACTCCGCCGCCGGACACGCCCTCTCCCACGAACTCCACGACGCCATTCAACGCCGCGTACGCCTGTGGATCGCCGACATCCCCACACGCGACCTCCCGCGGCTGCGCGACGCCCTCGGCGCCGACATCATCCACGAGGCCGGAATGGCACGCGACGGCTACACGCCCGTCGCCATGTCCCCCCTCGAACTCCTCGAACACTGGGCATCCGGCAGCGACGAGCAGCGCGAGTTCATGCGCGTCGCCATGGCCGGACTTGACACGCTGACGACCTCCTCGCACGCGACGCACGCCTCGCGAGCCGTCGGCGCCTCCATCATCGAACGCGCCGGCTTCCTCAAGCTGTGCCGCAACCCCAAATTCATCGCCTACGTCGTCGTCCTCGTCTACTCCATGGCCCGCGCCGTCCCCGTCATGTATGTACCGCACTTCCGGGGCGACTGGCGCATCCTGTGGGCCATCGACATGATCACCGCGATCCCCTACACGTGGGGCCTCATCGAAATGGTCGCCGGCCAAAAGCTCTGGCACCGCATCGTCGGCGCGGCCACCGCGGCCGTCACCTTCCTCGCCCCCTACGTGTACTTCCTCATGTACGGGCGCCACGCTCCACCCGGCGTCTGGACCGCCATCGCCTGCATCTTCTTCGGCGGGATCTTCCTCGAAGTCTTCCGCTACCGGCGCGACCGCGCCGTCAAGAAAGGCCTCGCGGAGCAACTGTAGGTGCGCGAGCGGGCTGCGGCCCGCTGGTGTTCCGGGCACCGAAGGCCCCGGTCGCCCGCTACAACACACCCCACCACGGCCTCACCCCCGGGCACCGCGCACCCCTCCCCGGCCTCGTCGACAGCGCGTCAATGTTCGCGATGGCCTGTGCCCGGGCACCGCGCGAGCCGTCCCGGCCTCGTCCCCGTGGCTACGACGAACCCGACCTGCGCAACAACGTCCCACGTACGCTCCACCTACAACAAACGTCCCCCGAGCGCGAGGCCCGGGGGACGTTCTGCTGTGATCGTGGCGCGGAGGCTACTTGTCCTCGCCGGTCGCCGTGCGAATAAAGCCCGCGATCATGAACCAGCCGCCGCCCACCCAGAAGAGAATCAGCGCCCACAGAGGCTGCACCGGGTAGACGACAACCATGTACGCGCACGCAACAATCCACGCGGCCGCACCGATGATGTTAGGGATCTGGAAGCGCTTCACGCGCGCCGGGTGCGTGTAGTGCAGCGGAACCAGCGTCATAATCGCCAGGAAGATCGTCGCCGCAATATTCACCCACGCGGGAGTCTGAAGCACGTACATGACAATCGCCACGCAGTTCCATGCCGCCGGGAAGCCCACGAAGTAGTTGTCATTCGACTTCTCTCCGTCGTTCGCGTAGCAGAACACCGAGGAGACGATGACGACGACCATCATGATGACGGGGACCGGCTTCGGGCCAAACGGCAGGTACATCGCCATGAACAGGGCCGGCAGGAACGTCCACGTCAGATAGTCGACGAGATTGTCGACGACGCCGCCGTCGAACCAGGGGATCACCTGACGAACGCCGACCTTACGGGCCAGGGTGCCGTCGACGCCGTCCACGATGAGCGCGATGGCGAACCACAGCCACATCATCGGAATATTGTTGTCGAGCATCGCGAAGAGCGCGAGCGTCGCCCACGCGAGTCCGGAGATAGTGAACGCGTGCACCGCCCACGCGGCGATCACACGGCCCAGGCTGGGTTTGCTGGTAGCCTCCGACGAGGCCGGGGCCTGCTCAGTTGCAGCAGCCTGCTCAGTTGCAGTGGGGACGTTTTGCTCAGGCACAGACAGCTCCTGTCGTGGCGGATTATTTCCGCCTCTCAGTATGCCAAAGATTGACGAGCTTTTAGTAGGACTTCGACCATATGGCATGGCTTCGGAGCGTTGTCACAGGTCTGCCACGCATCGTCTTCATGCACCGCGACTGCGGATTGATGACACTTCGAATCGGTCCTGGCCGGTCTCTGGCGAGATTGTGCTTGTGCTTGCGTGCTCGGGGAGTGTTCCTGCCCGCTCGCTTGCGTGCACCCGGGCGTGGCGACCGTCGCACCCACCCGGACCTCGCCAGAGTACGCTCGCTTGCGTGCGCACGGGCGTGGCGACCGTCGCACCCACCCGGACCTCGCCAGAGTACGCTCGCTTGCGTGCACCCGGGTCCGATAGGTGGTGGCCCCGGCCCTTCAATGCGCGCCTGGGCCCGCTCACGCGCACGTTAACCCACCTGGTGGGGCGTGGGCTGCCGTGCCCATCCGCCACTAGGTGGGTTTAGCTGCGCACAAGTGGGTCAACACTGCCAGCAGATGGGCCCAGCCGCCAGGACCGAGGAGAGCACACACACCACGCCAGAACGCCGCCGCACCCAAAACACAGACCACTTCGCCTATAACGGCCCGTTTTCAGCGTTTTCACTGAGGCAGTCTGCGCTTTGGGCCCCGTACCACCCCACGCAGCGACCTCACCGCCACCAATCGGGGGAATTGCAACATGAGGCTCGACTACGGCGACGATCCGAAAGGGCCTAGAATCTGCCGGGGCGGCCACAAAACGGGGGAATTACGCCATCCAAGGCTCCAACACGCCGGCGACACGCCGTAAGAGGGCTTCGCATGGCGTAAACCCCCCATCACCACCGTCGTCGAAGGCGCTGGAGGGCACCACACGGCCGGTTGGCGCGACAAAACTCGCCCAACACCACAGCCCCAGCACAAAGAGCGCGGTAAGGGCCGGCCACGGCGCCCGTGAGCAGCGGGGCACTGCCATAGCCCGCCAACTGGCACGAGGCCTACGCCAGGGCACGACACTATTCGCCCAACAACAACCTCGCCGGACCCCTTCGGTACAAAACTCTCCCAGCACGAGCCGCACGGCCCCACTTCCGGTACAAAACTCTCCCCGCACACCCCTTCTCACCGCATGTGCGGGACAAAACTCTCCCTGCACGCCCACCCTCGCCGCATTTCCGGTATAAAACTCTCCCTGCTCACCCGAAATGGCTCGATTTGGCGCAATCTACGCATGCGGGGAGAGTTTTGTACCGTTTTCACCACCAAGAAGCCAAGCAGGGAGAATTTTGTACCGAACACGAGGCAGAGCCGGGGCTAGCAACGACAGCACTCCAGGTGCCACTAGTGCGAAGCGCGCCGGCAAAACCTGAGGGCCAGGCCGCGGTGCAGGCGTCCGGTTGGCAGGGCTAGCGCCAGACAGATTTCGCATGCAATTCGATTGGGACAAATTTCAACAAACCCAGAAAACGTTGGAATTTCAACGCCACAAAATCACGGGCCGAAATGCTCACCGGGGAATTGCATGCGAAATTGATGGATACCAGCAAGGCCTACCCACGGAGCTTGCTTCAACACCGGGGCCGATCCCCACAAATTTCGCACATAATTTACCTCGGTCACTTTTGAAGATCGCCCTAAAACACTGCAATTCCAACGACCTAAGTTCAATGCTTGAACAATCTGCAGGGGAATTACGTGCGAAATTTCTGATTGACAGCCAGAACTGGACTACACGAAGCAACCCAGGACCCGGCAGGACAATGAGCCGACGCACACGCCTATCAGTAACACCACGCCCCACTGGTGTGAAGGGTGCCGGAGGGTCCGGAGAGCACGGGTGGGCTTCGAGGCGCGACACCGAACGCAGTGAGGCCCTAGCCTCGCGGGCGGCCGGGCCTGACAGCGCCCGGAACACCAGCGACGTCACAAGAACACAAGCAGGTAGGCCGACGCTCCGAGCAACCTATCAGCACACCACGTGCCGCCGGTGTGGAGGGGCACAGGAGGGCCGGGTGGCCTGGACGCGGTGCCGGTGGGAGGCGGCAGGACCTGGCGGGCAACACACAGACAATAAGCACCGCCCGATTGGAGGCCGCCGCGAGGCCTGCGGGGCCTGGCCGGACAACGAG
>NZ_JAPWAH010000023.1:0-26395 GCF_041432835.1 Pauljensenia sp. 20925_1_27 | reverse complement strand
TCATTGGGCAGCCACACACGGGGCACGATGCAGTATTCACAGGAACGAGGCAAACACAACCAACTAAAATCGTGACTTTCCCGCGCAACAAAGCCGAAAAGTCACCCCTCCAGCAACACGATTTGTCCATCCTCATAGTTGGTCCCAACCAACTAAAACACCGACTTTCCCGCACCGCCAAGCCGAAAAGTCACCCTTCCAGCAACACGTAGTGTCCTATAACCCGAAAAGTCACCATAAAACCAACACGTTTTGTCCTATAACCCAAAAATTACCCCTCCAGCAACACGTAGTGTCCTATAACCCCTATAACCCCGGTCCTCGCCGCAAACGCGTGGACACCACGGGCATGAAAAAAGCACTCCCGAAGGAGTGCTTTTTAAAAATGCAGAACCCCCACCGGTGGATCGCACCGAGGGGGGCCGCTGCGCGCCCGAAGGGACTCGAACCCCCAACCTTCTGAACCGTAATCAGATGCTCTATCCATTGAGCTACGGGCGCTTTGCCGTTTGGCTGGGTATAAGCTTACACGCTCTTCATCAGGATGCAAAATCAAGAGTCATGACCTGAACCACACTGAAGGAGCACGTGCTTCAGCCGACCAAGATCGAGCAGCATATACAAAGATCCTCCGCGCACCCGGCAGCGCACCCTTATCCTTGCTGCATTCCTGCCCTGGGGAGGTTCGGATGATACCGTCACGCGGAGGACCGGCCCCCAGCATACACGTTTTCACCCGGCGCGCGCAGCTGCGGCGACCATGCCGCGGAACACCGCGGGCACGAAACACTACGGGCACGAAACACCGCGGGCACGAAACACCGCAGACCCCGAACACCGCGGGCACGGACGCACACCCGGCCGTCACGCAGGCTTACCCATCGGCCACACCAGACACTCCGATGCCGACAGGCCTACCCTGACACCATGAGCGACATCATCATTCCCGGCATCGGCTCGCTGGAGCCCGCACCCGCACTGGACAATCTGAATCTGCTCGCGCCGCCGGTCGCGGCCGCTCTCACCGCACTGGCCGAGCACGGGGTGGCCACGGCCTCGTCGGCCCTCGTCGTCGCGATCGACCCTGAGCTGGCGGACACGGAGGTCATGACGCGCGAGTTCGGCATGGATCTGGCGCTGTCGTCGAACTGCATCCTGGTGGCGGGCAAGCGCGCGGGCGAGGAGCGGATCGCGGCGTGCGTCGTGCGCGCGACGACGAACGCTGACGTCAATCACGTGGTGAAGAAACGCCTCGACGTGCGCAAGGCGAGCTTCTGGCCGCAGGATCGCGCGGTCGAGGCATCGGGCATGGAGTACGGCGGCATCACGCCGGTGGGCGTGCCCGGCTCGTGGCGTCTCCTCATCGATTCGGCGTGCGCGGTCGGCTGGAGCTGCATCGGCTCGGGCCTACGCTGCTCGAAGCTGTTCGTGACGGGCGAGGTCCTCGCCGCGCTCCCGGGAGCGGAGATCGTCGAGGGACTCGGAGTCTAAGGGGACGAGGCCGGGGCTCAGCCAGGCAGTCACCACGCGAGAATGAACTCGCCTGCCGCGGGTTCATCAGCTATAGTCACGCTGGTCCAAGCTAGCTTCATAGCAGGCACGATCCAGGTTCGTATTCCAAACATTAACCGAGCCTGTTGGACGAAGCGAGCCACCAGCGAAACGCCCTTGTTCTTTAGCATCGCGATCGAACCATGAGGCGGTCTCTATCTTGGCAACCCGGGGATCCTCCGCCCGCATCTCAAGCAATGTATCTAATACTGGAACCAGATCCGTATCGCGCGAGGCAAGTATAACTACGTCGACTTCATCACAAAGCGCCTGACGCAAACAGGTAAGGGCTACAAGGACATCAATTCCTTTTTCTTGTCCCTTACCCACAGCAATCTTCCGACCGTTAACATCTGTGGCTTCCCTGCCATCCGCCGTCCTCTGGAAGGTATATTTCAGGTCACGCAACTCGATAGTGGCACCATCCCTGCGCCACTGTTCAGCCTGAGCCGAGCAACGACGGTTCTGCTCCCAATCGTAGTGGGAATGCGGAAGCCCTCGGAAGGCTATAGTTTCACGAAGAACAACTTCTGGGTAGCCCGCACGCTGGCGGGCGTTACGCTCGCGCACGACAGTTTGCGCAAAAAGCTGAGGATGAATGAGGGACTCATGCCTATCCCCTCCCCTATTGAAGATGTCATAGGCAGTCAAATGGACGTTCTGGTAGTCGATAACAACCACGGCAGACAACGGTGTCTTCGCCATAATGGACCTCCGATGAAGAAAAATCCCCACCAACCCCGTTAGGGGCGATGGGGAGCAACACGGTTATTGAAACACATTCCCCTCGCGCCTGTCAACAAGTTAAGCTTCATCACAGATAAGAGCAGGCAAGCCCCTCCTGAAGAAATCCCTTTCTCTTGCAAACACAAAGAAAACCCCGGAACCTGGGCAGGTTCCGGGGTCCGGTGGCGGAGGATGGGGGATTCGAACCCCCGAGGGCTTGCACCCAACACGCTTTCCAAGCGTGCGCCATAGGCCACTAGGCGAATCCTCCGTGCACATCGTGCCGGACAATCATAAGCGAAAAAAGCCTCTCAGCGCCAATCCTGGCCAATGGACCAGATCACAGGCCCGGAATCCCACGAAAAACCGCGCGCCCAGGCAAGCAGGCAAGCACACACCCACACCTTCCTCGGATCACCCCGGCAATTCAGTGGCATCGAAACCGCGGGCGCGCGCCAGCTCGACCACCGCCTGCCTGGCTGCACCCGCGAAGGCCGACCCCCACAGGCAGCCCCGGCCTCGTGCGAATCAGAAGAGCCCGAGCACGTAGATGGAGAGGCCAATGAAGACGAGGATGCCGTCGTAGACGAGGGCGGCGATGGCCTCGCGTGAGCCGATGCGCTCGGGGAGGGACTGCGCCTGGACCAGAGCGATGACCGCGAGAACGATGCTGATGACGAGGGTGAAGCCGAAGAACCCGAAGACGCCGAACCAGAGGGCGATTTTCGCCATGGGGTTCGTGATGGGCTTGGGGGAGGTGTAGCCGCCGTCGGCGAAGACCTCCCGGATGTTGACGTATTCCGTGCCTGGGAATCTGTCGTACGAGACCGGGACGCTCTGGCGGGCGACGCTCTCGGGCGCATAGCCGTAGCGGTCGCCGGCGATGTTCGTCGGCGAGGCAGTGTCCGGGTTCGCCCAGGGCACGCTGGAGACTGTGGGGGCGAGGTTCGGGGACGGCTGGCTCATGTGCTCCACTATTCCATAACAGCAGGGGCGTGCACCACACTTTGGCCGCTCGTGGGGTTTAGGCGTGGCGAAACCTGCGGATACAGGGGCAAACGCGCTACCCTGTTATTCCGACCGGTACGGCCATCCTGCCCATCAACTGATCGGATTTGTACGCTTATGAGCGAAACGAAGACCTCGCTGTTCCGTTGGAAGCTTCACGGTAACGGCACGTCCATTAATCCCGGTGACGTCGTCCTCCCGGGTGAGCGACTGTCGTGGCCGCGCACTATTGGCATTGGCACCCAGCACGTGGTCGCAATGTTTGGTGCGACGTTCCTTGTTCCGTTGTTGACGGGTTTCCCTCCGTCGACAACGCTTTTTTTCACCGCGATCGGCACTCTGCTGTTCTTCCTGATCACGGCGGGCCGTCTGCCCTCGTACCTGGGTTCCTCGTTCGCCCTGATCGCCCCGATCACCGCCGTGTCGAGCACTCTCGGGTCTTCGTACGCGCTCGGCGGCATCATTGCGACGGGTGCGACGCTGGCTACGGTTGGTTTGATCGTTCACTTCGCGGGCGTTCGCTGGATTGACGCGGTCATGCCGCCCGTGGTGACGGGTGCGATTGTGGCTCTCATCGGCCTGAACCTGGCACCCGCCGCGTGGAACTGGGTGAAGGAAGGCCCGATCACTGCCGTTGTGACGATCGTGTCGATCTGCCTCGTGACGGTGCTCTTCAAGGGCATCCTGGGCCGCCTGTCGATCCTGATCGGCGTGCTGATCGGCTACGTGGCCGCGATCCTTCAGGGTCAGGTCGACTTTTCGACCGTGAGCAAGGCCGCTTGGATCGGCTTCCCCGAGTTCCAGGCTCCTAGCTTTTCCCCCTCGACCCTGGGCCTGTTCCTGCCGGTCGTGTTCATCCTGGTCGCGGAGAACGTCGGCCACGTGAAGTCTGTGTCCGCGATGACGGGCGAGAACATGGACGACCTGACGGGCCGCGCGCTCATGGCGGATGGCCTGTCCACGATGCTGGCCGGCAGCGGCGGCGGTTCGGGTACGACGACCTACGCGGAGAACATCGGCGTCATGGCGGCGACCCGCGTGTACTCGACGGCCGCGTACTTAATCGCGGCTGGTGTTGCCCTGGTTCTGTCGATGCTACCGAAGTTCGGCGCGCTGATTGCGACGATTCCTCCGGGCGTCCTCGGCGGTGCGGGCACGGTCCTGTACGGCATGATCGGCATGCTGGGCGTGCGTATTTGGGTGCAGAACCGCGTGGATTTCTCCAACCCGGTGAACCTGAACACCGCTGCGGTCGCGTTGATCGTCGCGATTGCGAACTTCACGTGGAAGATCGGCGACATGTCCTTCGAGGGCATCGCGCTGGGTACCGCCTCGGCTCTGCTGATCTACCACGGCATGCGCCTGATTTCGAAGCTACGCGGCACGAACCTGGAGGCTGCGACGCCCGCGTCCGCGCCGTCGGGTTCGGAGTTGGAAGGCGAGGCGTATTCGAAGCGCCACCGCTCTCCCGCGCCGCAGGCTGACGCCTGATCTGACGCTTTCATTCACGAGGCCGGGGCTCGGCCACTCGCTCACCGCGCGGTGAGAGGTGGGTTGGGCCCCGGCCTCGTTTATCCTCCCAATTCCGCACGTAATTCCCCAGCGACGCCGAGAACCCGATCAGCACGAACCGCGGAATTTCAACGCTTGTGAGCCCACCTATAAAGTGACCACCTGAGAATTACGTGCGACTTTTGGGTGAGCGGAGGCCACACGAATCGACCCCGCAATAAAAGTCCCTACACATCAGTCGCTAGCACCTCCGTCTCCGCGCAGCTCGTCGAGCATGCCCGCCGTGATGATGCCCGAGGGCAGGGCGACGACGGCGACGCCCATGAGCGAGGAGATCATGGCGATCGTGCGCCCCACGTCGGAGGAGGGGTAGAGGTCGCCGTAGCCGACGGTCGTGAGGGAGACGACCGCCCAGTACACGGCGTCAAAGAACGTGTTGAAGGTGTCCGGCTCGACGTTGAAGATCACGAGAGCGCTCACGAGAATGTACGCGATCGCCAGGCAGAGGACGGCGAGCAACGCTTCCCGTTGCTTCTCGAACACGGCGGCGATCGCAGAGGCGCTCTTCGAGTAGCGGATGAGCTTGAATGCACGTAGCGCACGGAACAGACGCAGGACTCGCAGCGTACGCAGCGCGTCATTGAGGGCGTTGAAGACAGGCAGGATCGACAGCAAGTCGATGATCGCCATGGGGGTGAAGGGATAGATCAGGAACGACAACGCGCCCTTGCCGATCTTCAGATCCGCTGTCGCCCATCGGGCCAGGTAGTCGACGATGAAGACGAGGACGCACGCATACTCGATTGTTTCGAGGATGGGGCTGGATCCTTTGAAGCACAGGGGCAGGAGGCTCGCGACGATGAGGATGGTCATGACGCGCCCGTACCACATTGCCGCTCTCCCATCGCCATTGAGCAGGGAGTAGAGACGGTTCCGCATCCGCGTCGTCCTTCCTCGATACGCACGTGCCACTCCGCTATGCGCGCCGCCACGCATCCGCCGAGGCTCGAAGCGAGAACACGATCACGCCTCTCGCCTCTACAACGCACTGTAGCACTGGGCTTGGGCGGCTTGGCAGGACCGGCGCACAGCCAGATTCCCTCTGACACTCACGACTCAGACGTGCACATATGTCATCCGTCGGCGCACAAATTTCCGCTGACAAAAACCATACGTGTTAATTGTTTATGTGTAAGGTAGTGGACATGGCAACATGTGCACCCTCGCTATTCACAGCGCTAATTCACACGGAAATGCACGCCTGGAACGCGGTCGAATCCGCCCTCTCCGAGGCGGGAAACGCGCTAACACTCGGCCGCTTCCTCGTCCTGCGCACGGTCCGCGACACCCCCGCGTGCCGCATCCAGGAGGTCGCCGCGAGCCAGGGCATCACCCTGGGAGCGGCCTCGCGCCTCGTGGATCGCCTCCACCGAGACGGGCTCCTGCACCGCACCCCATGCGAGCACGACCGGCGCGCAATAATCCTGACGGTGACGGAAGAGGGCCTGGCACACCTTGAGAAGGCCTGCATGATCGTCGAGACGGAGCAGGAACGCCTCTTCGCGCCACTGTCCACAGCCCAGCGCGAGGAGCTGACGCGCAGCCTCGCGCTCATCGCCGAGGCCGCGAAGGAGCGCGCATGATTCGCTTCGACCACGTCTCCAAGACGTACCCGGGCGGCACGCGAGCCGTCGACGACTTTTCCCTCACCGTCGAGCAGGGTTCCACGACCGTCTTCCTGGGCACCTCGGGCTGCGGCAAGACGACGCTCATGCGGATGGTGAACGCGATGGTCACCCCGACCTCGGGCACGGTGTTCGTGCGCGGGGAGGACGTGGCGGGCGAGGATCCGGTGCGCCTGCGCCGCTCGATCGGCTACGTCCTGCAGGAGGGCGGCCTCTTCCCCCACCGAAGCATTGCCGACAATATCGCGACGGTCCCGCGCCTGGAGGGCGCCACGAAGCAGGCCTCCCGCGAGCGCGCGCTCGAGCTCCTGGCGCTGGTGGGCCTGGATCTCGAGATGGCCGATCGCTACCCCGCTCAGCTGTCGGGTGGGCAGCGTCAGCGCGTGGGCGTGGCCCGGGCGCTGGCCAATCGCGCGGACATCCTGCTGATGGATGAGCCTTTCGGCGCCCTTGATCCGATCGTGCGCGCGGAGCTGCAGCGCGAGCTGAAGGAGATTCAGCGGGTGCTGGGCACGACAATCCTCTTCGTGACGCACGACGTGGACGAGGCGTTCACGCTGGGCGACCAGGTCGCGGTCCTCTCGACGGGCGGCCACATCGAGCAGGTGGGCACGCCCGCCGAGCTACTCTCCTCTCCCGCGTCGCCTTTCGTCGCGGAGTTCGTGGGCGCCTCGCGCGCAGCGCGCCCCGTGCACCTCGAAGGCTCGGATGGTTTGATCGTCGACGAGGCCGGAACCCCCGTGGGCACGCTCACCTCCGACGAGGCCGGGGAGCGTCCGTGACCTGGCTATCCTCGAACTGGGGGATCATCGGCTCCCTGGCTCTCTCTCACCTGTGGATCGCACTGCCAACAATCATCCTCTCGGTGCTGGCGTCCGTGCCGATCGCCCGCTGGGCTGCATTTTCGCCCCGAGGCGGCTGGGTTTTGTCTGCCCTGTCGGCGCTGTACGCGGTACCGTCGCTCCCTCTCCTGATCGTCATTCCGGTGATCGTGGGGGTGGCGCTGCGCTCGCCGATCAACATGGTGATCGTTCTGACGCTGTACGGCGTGGCGGTCCTGGTGCGCCAGGTCGCAGAGGGGTTCCGCGCGATCCCGCGCGCGACGCTACAGGCGGCAAACGCGTGCGGCTATTCCCTCTGGCGGCGTTTCGTCGAGGTGGAGCTCCCCCTCGCGACGCCCGTCATCGTCGCGGGCACGCGCGTGGTCGCCACGTCGACGGTGTCGCTCGTGACGGTGGGCGCGTTCATCGGGGTGCGCTCGCTGGGAACGCTGTTCACTGACGGTTTTCAGCGCGGCCTCGTCGCCGAGGTCGTGGCCGGCCTGGTCGCGACGGTTCTCCTCGCGCTCGTCATCGACGCACTGGTGCAGGGCATCGGCTGGGCGCTCACCCCGTGGACGAGGAGGGGGCGGGCATGAACATCCTTCTCAAAGCACTGGCATGGCTGGCGGTGCCCGCACACTGGCTGGGCGAGTCAGGAATCTTCGTGAGAGCCACCGAGCACCTGGGCCTCACCCTCCTGATCGTGGCGCTCGCCGCGCTCATCGCGCTGCCGCTGGGCACGTGGATCGGGCACACGGGCAGGGGCCGGTGGCTGGTGAGCGCGACGGGCGCGGCCCGCGCGGTTCCCACCCTCGGCGTCCTGACGCTGGCGGGCCTGTGGCTAGGTATCGGGCTGGCGGCGCCCACGCTGGCTCTCCTCGTCCTGGCGATTCCACCGCTCCTGTCGGCAACCTACTCGGGGATCGCCTCGACGCCGCGCGCGACCGTGGATGCGGCGCGAGCAATTGGCCTCACGGAACCCCAGGTCCTCGCGCAGGTTGAGGCCCCGCACGCGGCGGGCCTCGTCGCGGCGGGCGTGCGGTCGGCGACGCTCCAGGTGATCGCGACGACAACACTGGCGGCCTACACGGCGAACTACGGCCTCGGCCGTTTCCTCTACGAGGGCCTGAAGACCCGCGACTACGCGGAGATGATCGGCGGTGCGATCATCGTCGTCGCCCTCGCACTGGCGACCGACGCGCTCCTGGCGCTGGTCGCGCGACGCCTTCGGGCCCGCACCCACTCTTTTGCAGACGATGAGAACAACTCACTCAAGGAGACACTATGAAACGCACGATGATGACGATGGCCACCATCGCGGCTTCCGCCCTGGCGCTGGCCGCCTGCGGTTCCGCAGAGTCGGTCGGCGGGAACGCGAGCACCGGAAGTTCGGAGAATGGCCAGACGACGCTCGTCGTAGGGTCGCAGGACTACTACTCGAACGAGATCATCGCCGAGGCCTACGCACAGGCGCTCGAGGGCGCCGGGTTCGCAGTCGACCGCCAGATGCGGATCGGCCAGCGCGAGGTCTACATGCCCGAGCTTGAGGCCGGCTCGATCGACGTCTTCCCCGAGTACACGGGCAACCTCCTGCAGTACCTGGATCCCAATGCGACCGCACGCTCCTCCGACGAGGTGTACGACGCGCTGCGCAGCGCCCTTCCCGATGGCTTGCGCGCCCTCGAGCAGGCGGGCGCGACCGACCAGGATTCCTACGTGGTGACGACAGACTTCGCGCAAGAACACTCGCTCACCTCGATCGGCGACCTCGCGAACGCGGGCACGCTGACGCTGGGCGGCAATTCGGAGCTGCGCACGCGCCCCTACGGCCCGACCGGACTGTCCGACGTCTACGGAGTGACCGTCAACTTCACCCCGATCGAGGATTCGGGCGGCCCCCTCACGGTCAAGGCCTTGAAGGACGGCGACATCCAGCTCGCGAACATCTACTCGTCCGACCCGGCGCTCGCGGACGGAAGCCTGACGGTCCTGACGGACCCGAAGGGCTTGTTCCTGGCTTCGCACGTGGTACCCCTGGCCTCGTCGCGGGTCAGCGACGACGCGACCGCGGTCATCAACAGGGTGAGCGAGGCGTTGGACGTGCAGGATCTCATCGAGATGAACCGGGAGTCGACGGTCGAGCAGAAGTCCGCCTCGCAGATCGCCCGCGAGTGGCTGCTTTCGGAGGGCTTGCTCTCCTAAGCGATCTTCAATAGCCGAGGCCGGGGCCGGGTGCGCGTGTACCCTCAGCCCCGGCCTCGTCGCATGCCTAGTCTGTCACACCCCACACCCTTTTATGTGATACACACCATTATTTGACCTACTTTTTACGTTTGTAACCAAAATGTAATGCGCACATGATGGACATCTCTCGTGTCTTCCAGGCCTCAGGGGTTACTCTCGGACCATACCTGAGGGCACCGCCCCCAGTTCCACCCATCAACCAGGAGGAAGAATCCATGAACCTGAAGAAGGCATGGCTCGTCATCCCCGCGGCTGCCGCGCTCGCTCTGACCGCCTGCGCCGGCGGCGGCAAGACCGATTCCAATTCGTCCGGCTCCGTCGACAAGGTCGTCACGACCAACGGCTCCGAGCCCCAGAACCCGCTCCTGCCGGGTCTGACCAACGAGAATGGCGGCGGCAAGATCCTGTCCGTCCTGTTCAGCCAGCTCGTCCGCTACGACGTTGACGGCAAGGCCATCCTCGACGTCGCCGAGTCCATCGAGCCCAACGAGGACGCGTCCGAGTGGACCATCAAGCTCCACAACGACCGCAAGTTCTCCGACGGCACCCCCGTCCAGGCCCACAACTTCATCAAGGCCTGGAACCTCATCACATCGAAGCAGCAGCAGCAGGCTGCGTTCTTCACCATCTTCGAGGGCACCGACGATGAGGGCAACGGTGAGATCACCGGCCTGACCGAGGTCGACGACTACACCTTCACCGCGAAGCTGAAGAACCCCACCTCGGACTTCGTGTCGCGCCTGGGCTACGTCGCCTACGCACCGCTCCCGGACTCGACCCTCGCTGACCCCGACGCTGGCGGCCAGGCCCCCGTGGGCAACGGCCCCTACAAGATGGCCTCGGCCGACGCGTGGGAGCACAACGTCAAGTTCACCGCCGTTCCCAACGAGAACTACGTGGGTGACACCAAGGCTCAGAACGACGGCGTGACCTTCGTCTTCTACTCGAGCCTCGACGCCGCCTACCAGGACCTGTCCTCCGACTCCGTGGACGTCCTTGATGGCGTCCCGGCCTCCGTCTTCAAGACCTTCGAGTCCGAGCTGCCCGGCCGCACCGTGAACCAGCCCTACGCTGGCGTCCAGTACTTCACGATCCCGCAGTACCTGCCCCACTTCTCCGGTGAGGAAGGCCGCCTGCGCCGCGAGGCCATCTCCATGGCCGTCGATCGTGACACCATCACGAAGACCATCTTCAACGGCACCCGCACCCCCGCCAAGGACTTCACCGCTCCGACCCTTGAGGGCTACGACGCCAACATCTCCGGCAACGACGTCCTGACCTACAACCCCGACAAGGCCAAGGAACTGTGGGCGAAGGCCGACGCCATCTCCCCGTGGGACGGCACCTTCACCATCGCCTACAACTCCGACGGTGGCCACAAGGAATGGGTCGACGCGACCGCTAACTCCATCAAGAACACCCTGGGCATCGACGCTGAAGGCAACCCCTTCGCCGACTTCAAGTCCCTGCTCGACGCAGAGGACAAGGGCGAGATGACCGGCGCATTCCGTAACGGCTGGCAGGGCGACTACCCGGCGCTGTACAACTTCCTGCAGCCCCAGTTCACCACGGGTGCCGACGCCAACAAGGGTCAGTACTCCAACAGCGAGTTCGACTCCCTCGTGACGCAGGCTTCCTCCGCCACCAGCACCGCCGAGGCCGCGAAGACCCTGAACCAGGCGCAGACGATCCTGTTCCAGGACCTGCCGGCCATCCCGCTGTGGTACCCCAACGTCAGCGGCGGTTGGTCGAAGAACGTCGACAACGTCAAGTTCGACTGGAAGGGCCAGCCCGTGCTGTACCAGGTCACCAAGAAGTGATCGCACGAGGTTAACCTCTCCCGCGGGGCGGGCGGCGCAAGCCGCCCGCCCCGCGCGCATCTTCTCGACAGGCACACACACATCAACGCAGCCCAGCATCGCACTGCGCTCCCGCATTGACGCGGGACACACTTTCATCTCAAAACAGCATCACGGGGTTGATGCGGCAGACAAATACAGAGACTGATGCGCCATTTGCCCATTCTTTACCCTATGATGAGACCATAGTCGGCCTCGCCCGCGAGGCCCCGCCAGGGATCGGAACCTCCCCTCCCACGACACGAACACTAAAGGATTGTCCATGCTCCGCTACATCGGACGGCGACTCCTCCAGACCATCCCGGTCTTCTTCGGAGCCACCTTTCTGATCTTCGCGATGGTCTACCTGATGCCAGGTGACCCCGTCGCCGCACTCGGTGGCGACCGCGGTCTCTCCGAGGCCGCCGCCGCGCAGATCCGCGCCCAGTACAACCTGGACAAGCCCTTCTGGATGCAGTATCTGCTGTACCTCAAGGGAGTCTTCACACTCGACTTCGGCACCGCGTTCAACGGCCAGAAGGTCACGTCCATCATGGCGACCGCCTTCCCGACGACCGCGTGGCTCGCCGTCTACGCCCTCGCCATCGAGACCATCCTCGGCATCGGCCTCGGCGTCGTCGCAGGCATGCGCCGCGGCAAGTGGTTTGACTCCACCATCCTCGTTGTCTCCCTGCTGCTCATCTCCGTCCCCACCTTCGTGCTGGGCTTCGTCCTCCAGTACGTCCTGGGTGTTCAGCTCGCAATCCTGCCGACCACAGCCTCGGCCTCCGTCGACCTGCGGAGCCTCACCATGCCAGCCATGGTGCTCGGCGGCGTCTCCCTGGCCTACGTCATCCGACTGACCCGCCAGTCCGTCTCCGAGAACGTCTCCGCCGACTACGTGCGCACCGCGCGCGCCAAGGGCCTTTCCGGCGGCGTCGTCATGACGCGCCACATCCTGCGCAACTCCCTCATCCCCGTCGCCACGTTCATCGGCGGCGACCTCGGCGCCCTCATGGGCGGCGCGATCATCACCGAGGGTATCTTCAACATCCACGGCGTCGGCGGCACCCTGTGGAGCGCCATCATCAAGGGCGAACCCCAGACCGTCGTTTCAGTGACAACAGTGCTCGTGCTGGTCTACATCATCGCGAACCTGATCGTCGACCTCCTGTACGCCGTGCTCGACCCGAGGATCCGCTATGAGTGACCAGATTCCTTCCGCCAACATCACCCGCACCCGCGCGGGCCAGGACCACTACGTCTCCGATATCGACGAGACCGGCCTCGGTGCCGTCGACGCGGTCGCCGACGAGGGCGCCCCCTCGTCCATGTGGGGCGAGGCCTGGAAGCGCCTGCGCCACCGCCCGACCTTCTGGATCGCCGCGTTCATCATCGCGCTCGCCGCGCTCCTCGCGCTCTTCCCGTCGATCTTCACCGCGACCGACCCGAAGTTCTGCGAGCTCTCCTCGTCCCTGGCCGGCCCCTCCGCCGGACACCCCTTCGGCTTCGACAAGCAGGGTTGCGACATCTACGCCCGCGTCGTCTACGGCGCCCGCGCGTCCGTGTCCGTCGGCATCCTCACGACCATCGCGGTCGTGCTCATCGGCGGCACCGTCGGCGCACTCGCCGGCTACTTCGGCGGCTGGTTCGACGCCCTGCTCTCGCGCATCACCGACGTGTTCTTCGCGATCCCGCTGCTCCTGGCCGCCATCGTGTTCATGCAGATGTTCAAGGGCTCGCGCTCCATCTTCATGGTCGTCATCGTCCTGTCCATGTTCGGCTGGACCTCCATCGCGCGCATCACCCGCGGTTCGGTCCTGAGCGCCAAGAACGAGGAGTTCGTCACCGCGGCCCGAGCAACCGGCGCCTCCCGCGCGCGCATCCTCATGAGCCACATCATCCCGAACTCGATGGCCCCCATCATCGTGTACGCAACCGTCGCACTGGGCACCTTCATCGTGTCCGAGGCCTCCCTGTCCTTCATGGGCATCGGCCTGCCGACCTCGGTCGTCTCCTGGGGCGCTGACATCTCGTCCGCCCAGACGTCCCTGCGCACCAACCCGATGGTCCTGTTCTACCCGGGCGCGGCCCTGGCCATGACCGTCCTCAGCTTCATCATGATGGGCGACGCCGTGCGCGAAGCCCTCGACCCGAAGGCACGCAAGTGAGCGAAACGAACACCCCCCAGCTCTCCGACAAGGAGATGGAAGAGGTCGTCGAACGAGCCGTCGCCCCCAGCGCGGCCCCGGCCTCGTCCGACATCCACCCGGACGACGCGCAGCCCCTGCTCAAAATCACGGACCTGGAGGTCACCTTCACCTCCTCGACCGGCGTCGTCCCCGCCGTGCGCGGCGCGAACCTGACCATCTACCCCGGCCAGACCGTCGCCATCGTCGGCGAGTCCGGCTCCGGTAAGTCCACGACCGCCGCCGCCGTCATCGGCCTGCTGCCCGGCACCGGCAAGGTCGCGGGCGGAACCATCGAATTCGACGGCCGCGACATCACCCACCTGACCACCAAGCAGTGGGTGGAGCTGCGCGGATCCGGCATCGGCCTCGTCCCGCAGGACCCGATGAGTAACCTCAACCCCGTGCTCCGCGTGGGCACGCAGGTCAAGGAAGCCCTCGTCGCGAACAACGTCGTGCCTCGCTCCGAGGTCGGCCAGCGCGTCACCGCCCTCCTCGAGGAAGCCGGCCTGCCCGACGCGGAACGCCGCGCCAAGCAGTTCCCGCACGAGTTCTCCGGCGGTATGCGCCAGCGCGCCCTCATCGCCATCGGCATGGCCGCGCACCCCAAACTGCTGATCGCCGACGAGCCGACCTCCGCCCTGGACGTCACCGTCCAGCGCCGCATCCTCGACCACCTCGGCAAGCTGACCGCCGAGATGGGCACCGCCGTGCTGTTCATCACGCACGACCTCGGCCTCGCCGCCGAGCGCGCCGAGCAGCTCGTCGTCATGCACCGCGGCCGCATCGTCGAATCCGGTCCCGCCCTGGAGATCCTCCAGCACCCCCAGCACCCCTACACGAAGCGCCTCGTGTCCGCCGCGCCCTCCCTGGCCTCGGCGCGCATCGAGTCCGCCCACGCGCGCGGCATCTCGGTCACCGAAGAGGAGCTCACCGGCTCCGGCAAGGGCGCGACCTCCACGGACGCCATCATCCGCGCCGAGCACCTCACCAAGGAATTCGACATCCGCGGCGCCAAGAAGGGCCAAGACACCTTCCTGGCCGTCGACGACGTGTCCTTCGAGCTGCGCCGCGGCACGACCCTCGCGGTCGTCGGCGAGTCCGGCTCCGGCAAGTCCACCGCCGCGAACATGGTGCTGCAGCTCCTCAAGCCGACGGAGGGCAAGGTCTACTTCGACGGCGAGGACACCTCGCAGATGAGCGAAGGCGAGCTCTTCCGCCTGCGCCGCCGCCTCCAGGCCGTGTTCCAGAACCCCTACGGTTCGCTGGATCCCATGTTCTCGATCTACCGACTGATCGAGGAGCCCCTGAAGATCCACGGGTACGGCACCCTGGAGTACGCGCGCGCCGAAATCAAGCGCGCCGAGGCCACGGGCCGCGAGCCCGAGGAGTGGATGCGCGTCCTCGTCGAGGCCGCCGACGCGAAGCGTTCGCTGACCGCCGCCGAGAAGCGTGAGTTCAACCCGAAGAAGCTGCGCATCGCGCGCGCCTCCGAGCTGCTCGACATGGTGGCCCTGCCGCGTAGCGCCATGCGCCGCTACCCGAACGAGCTCTCCGGCGGCCAGCGCCAGCGCGTGGCCGTGGCCCGCGCCCTCGCGCTCAACCCGGAGGTCATCGTCCTGGACGAGGCCGTGTCCGCCCTGGACGTGCTGGTGCAGAACCAGATCCTGTACCTGCTCAACGACCTGCAGGCGCAGCTGGGCCTTTCCTACCTGTTCATCACGCACGACCTGGCCGTTGTCCGCCAGATCGCAGACGACGTGATCGTCATGGAGAAGGGCAAGCTTGTCGAGGCCAACTCGACGGACGAGCTGTTCAACAACCCGGTCCAGGACTACACGCGCGAGCTGATCGAGGCCGTTCCCGGCCGCAACATCCAGCTCAACCTGTGAGCAACTGACGCACGTGAGGGGCCCGAGGCGCTACGGCGCTTCGGGCCCCGTGCTGTGTGCGCTGTGTGCGCTGTGTGCGTGCCGGGCTGCTTTATGTGCCCGTGGGCGGGGCTGCTTTCGGCCCCACGGGTGTTCCGGGCGCTGCATTGCCTGTTGGTGTGTGGGCCGGGCTGCTTGTGGCCCCACGGGCCGTTCTCCCATCAATTTCGCATGCAATTCCCCTGAAAGTATTTCAGGTTTTGAAATCTGATCGTTGATATTCTGCGGTTTTTGGGCTTGTGTTGGATCGTGCCGTGGGGGAATTGCATGCGAAATTTGTCTGGGCCAGGCCCTGCCGCCGCTCATGAGCACCGCAGCCAGGCCCTCCGGTCCCTCCAGCACCCTCCACACCGGTGATGGCGGGGGTTTTGCACTACACGAAGCCCTCTTGCGGCGTGTCGCCGGCGTGTCGCACCCTCGTGTAGTGCAATTCCCCCCGATTGGTGACGGCACAGCCGCGACTTGACGGAGTTTGGCCGCCAAAGTGCAGACCAATTGGGTGAAAAACGGTGAAATAGGGCTGTTTTGGCTGAATGGGTCTGCGTTTTGGCGAAATCGGCGGATGCAAGTGCGTTGGCTGAATGATGCGGCATTGTGCGGGTGGGGTGCGTGTCGAACATGGCAGCTGGGCCCCACTACTGGCACCCGTAACCCGCTCATGCGCAGCTAAACCCCATTGGTGGCATGGTGGGCAGCCTGCCCACGCAACCACCTATCGGGTTAACGTGCGCATGAAAGGGCCCAGGCCGCCACCTATCGGGCCCACGTGTGAAGTATCGGGCCCACATGCAGACCATCAGGCCCGCGTGCGAGTTACAGCGCCCATACACACCCCCTGACATTTGTCATGGCACCACCTGCATCAAAGGACACTTCCGGCCCCTCATATACGAGCGCAGACTGGGTGCCATGAACACAGAAGCAACGCCCGCCCTTCAGGCGACGAACATCCACCAGTCTTTCGGCCACGTTGACGCGCTGCGCGGCGTCAGCCTGACCCTCATGCCCGGCGAGATCGTGGCGCTCCTCGGCGTCAACGGCGCCGGCAAGAGCACCTTCCTGGACATCGTCCTCGACCTGGCCACCCCCACGCAGGGCGACATCAGCGTCTACGGCATGAACCCGCGCGAGGCCGTGCGCCGCTCACTCGTCGGTGCCATGCTCCAGTCTGGGGCCTTGCCGCGCGACGGAAAGGTCCGCAACACGATCGACCTGGTCGCCGCCATGCACGCCAACCCGATCCCCACCGACGAGCTCCTCGAGCGCACGAACCTGACGAAGCTCGCCAAGCGCCCGCTCAACAAGCTCTCCGGCGGCGAGGTGCAGCGCGTGCGCCTCGCCCTCGCCCTGTCCGGCAACCCGGACTTCCTGATCCTCGACGAGGCCACGGCCGGCATGGACGCCCTGGCGCGGCGCGCATTCTGGGACACGATGCACGCCGAGGCCGCGGAGGGCCGCACGCTCCTCTTCGCCACGCACTACTTGACCGAGGCCCGCAAGGAGGCCGATCGCATCGTCATCATCGACGCCGGACAGGTCCTCCTGGACGCGCCGACCGAGCAGGTCGTCGCCGATAACGAGGACCTCGAAGACGTCTTCGAGCGCATCACCTCCCACGCAGACGCTGAGTGAGCGACGAACGCCCACCCCGATGAGCCGGCCCCGGCCTCGTCCCGAGGCCGACGCCGAGGCCCCCTCCCCACGAACGCAGACACGACACACGAAGAAGGAATCATGACCACCCACGCACCCGCACGAGCCACCGACCGACCGATCCCCTCCCCCTTCACGGGCGCGGGGAAGCTGTGGCGCGCGACGTTCCTGTCGCACATCCTCAACCCGTGGAACATGGCGTTTGCCCTGCTCCTGCCCCTGTTTATGTACGCGATGTTCGGGATGACCGAGGCCGCGCGCAACACGCAGACTGGGCGCGGCAACGTGGCCGCCGCGATGGTCGTCATGATGACCACGTACGGCGTCATCCTGGTGGGCGGGTCGCTCGGCGCGACGCTGTCCGTCGAGCGCACGACCGGCATCTCGCGCATGTACGCGCTGACCCCCATCCAGCCGTGGGTGATCCTCCTCGTGCGCCTCACGGCCCTGGTGGCGCTGAGCGCGTTCATCGCGCTCATCTGCTTCAGCGTTGGTCTGGCCACCGGCTCGCAGATGACGGCGGGCGCGTGGGCGGCCAGCGCCGCGGTGGTCATCGCGCTGTCGGCCCTGGGCGCGCTCATCGGCCTGGCCTGCGGCTACACGATTAAGGGCGAGAACGCCTACAGCGCCTCGGCGTTCGTCATGGTGTTCGGCGCGTTCGTGTCCGGCATGTTCATCCCGCTGGAGCAGATGCCGCCCTTCGTCTCCCACGTCGCGCCCTTCACGCCCCTGTACGGCGCCGTCCAGGCGATCTACGCGGTCGCCGGTACCGTCCCGATGCCGACGGCGGCGTGGCTCAACATCGTCGGGTGGGTAGTTATCACGGCGGGCATCGCCTGGTGGGGCGCGTCCCACGACACGGCTCGCTAGGCTGGTGTCATGAAGGAGCGCTTGATCTCCCTGGCGTGGGCGGCCCCGTGGATGCTGTTCATGGGGTTCCCCCTCGCCTACGCCTTGCGGCTGCCGGATCCTGCCCAGCGCGCGGGTCTCATCGGGTTGTGCGCCCTCGTCGCGGTCGTGAATTCGGCGACGTGGCTGGCCAATCCCCTACCCGCGCGCAACTCCTTCACGAGGCCGTTCATCCTCTCCCACGCGACGTTGGCGGCGGCGACGGTCGCCTACCTCGTGTACGCGGTGTCCGTCGACACCCCTCACGCGTTCATGCTGACGTCGTATCTGCTGGTCGCGTGGGTGTTTCAGGCGCCGGGCAGGTTCATTGCCGCGGGCCTCGTGCCGGTGACCGCTATCGCGGGGGTGGCGGCCTACGCGCAGGGTGAGCCCCTGTGGATGGGCTGGTACCTGGTGTTGCTGTGTGTCTTCGTGGGGGTGGCGCGCTGGCGCATGGAGCGTTCGGCCCGCGAGCACCTGCGCCGCCAGGACGCGATCCAGCGCGCGAAGGCCGCCGAGCGTGCGCGCCTAAGCACAGATCTGCACGACATCCTCGGGCACTCGCTGACGGGGATCACGATGATATCCGAGCTGGCGGGTCGCCTCCTGGATGCGGGTCGCGTGGAGGAGGCGCGCGAGCAGCTGCGCGCGGTCACCGCCCAGTCGAACGAGGCCTTGGCTGACGTTCGCCGCATCGTCGCGGCCACGCGGGCCTTGTCCCCGGGAGAGGAGCTCGAGGAGGCGCGGTCGCTTCTGGAGGTCGCGCGCATCGACGCCGAGATCACGAATGAGGGAGAGCCGCCGTCGGGGCCTCGTTCAGCAGCCGCCGCCCACGTGATCCGCGAGGGCGTCACGAACGCGATCCTGCACGCGCGCCCATCGTGGGTGCGGGTCCGCCTGTCCCCCGATGGCGTGACGGTCACGAACGACGGCTATACGGCCTCCTACGCCGCGTCGAGCGCGGGATCCGGGTCGGGGCTCGCTGGCCTGTCCGAGCTGGTCGGCGACGAGGGCACGCTCACCTGGGGCGCGTCGGGTTCCACGTGGACACTCGCACTGTCCTTCGATGCGGAAGCCGACACCCGCTCGTCCTGATTGTCCGGGGCCGCGTCCCTCATCGACGAGGCCATGGCCCCTTCTCGGTTCCCGCGCGGTCCCCGATCTCGCGCGATTCCCGGGTGGGCGAGCCTGCCTCGTCCTGAGGGGTGGCGACCACAAGGAACGATCCCCTCACCTGCGCTAGCCTGGTACCCCAAGCGCAGACAGACAGGAGGGTGGCGTGACGATTCGGGTACTCGTGGCTGACGACCAGGCGATGATTCGCGGGGCGTTGGCTGGGTTGCTGGACCTGGAGCGCGATATTGAGGTCGTCGCGCAGGCCGCGGACGGCGCGCAGGCACTCGATGAGCTGGCGCGCCTGGCATCAGCGGACACCCCTGCCCACGCGAGTGCCCCCGTCGACGTCGCCATCATCGACGTCGAGATGCCCCGCATGGATGGCATCACGGCCACCCAGGCGATTCGTTCCCGTTTCCCGGGCGTGCGCGTGCTCATCGTGACGACGTTCGGGCGCCCGGGTTACCTGCAACGCGCACTCGACGCGGGGGCGACGGGCTTCATGGTGAAGGACGCGCCGGTCGAAACCCTGGCCGACGGCGTGCGCACGGTAGCGGCGGGTGGCCGCGCGATTGATCAGAGCCTGGCTCTTGAGGCACTGTCGGCTGGGTCCTCGCCGCTGACGGAGCGCGAGGCCGACGTCTTGCGCGAGGTCGAGGGCGGCGGCACCATCGCGGACATCGCCCGTTCGCTGGGACTCAGCCAGGGGACGGTGCGCAACCACGTGTCCTCGTCGATGCTGAAGATGGACGCGCGCACCCGCGCCGAGGCCGCGTCCCTGGCGCGTGCGGCCGGCTGGCTGTAGGCAGGCCGCCGGCTGGCTGCAGGAGGGGCACCACCACAAGAGTGGTATCAGAGTGATACCATACTGATATGGCTATGACACTCCGACTCGACGAGGAACACGCACGCAAGCTCGACGAGCTCGCCCAGCGCGCCGGTACGTCCAAACACGATGCAGTGCTGCGCGCCATCGACGAGGAGTTCAACCGCATGACCCACCGTCAGCGTGTCACCGACGCGCTCAACCACACCGTTGAGCGCTGGGGGGACGCGCTTGAGCGACTCGGGCAGTAACGCCATGCCGTGCGAGTTTCTCTCGCTTGAGGACCTCCTGGACATCGTATCCGCGCTAAAAATCGGTCCTGTCCGGGATCTCGGCCTCCTCAATGCGGCAGCACTGCGCCCCCAAACAACGCTGATGGGCCAGGACGCCTACCCGTCCACCGCCGCCAAGGCCGCAGCCCTGCTCGAATCGCTCACGAAAAACCACGCGCTCATTGACGGAAACAAGCGCCTTGGATGGGCCGCTTGTTCTGTTTTCCTGTCTCTCAATGCACTGCCGATCCGGGACACGGTTTCCAACGATGACGTATACGAGCTTGTTATCGCCGTCGCTTCCTCTCAGATAACGATGGAGCAAGTCTGCGCGACGCTCTCGGAATGGACGGCTACGCGCCCATGAAGCGCGAGTTGCGCGCCATGAAAGGCAGCAGGCGCACGCCCGCGTAGGTACCCAGCGTGTTCATGATGACGTCGTCGATGTCGACGACCCGGTAGGTGCAGGGCACGACGCCGAACAGGCCCGTGTACTGGGTCAGCTCGATGAGGCAGGAGAGTGCGCAGCCGATCACCACCCACGCAATCACGCGGCGGTGCGGGATCGAGCGCGCCAAGCGGGACCCGTCGGCGGGCACACCATCCGGCGCGCGGCGCATACGCCGAATACGCCACGTGGTCTCCGCGAGCGCGCCAAAGGGCACGAACAAGGCGATGTTGAGCAGGATCGACAGGCCATACAGGGCCCCGCGCAGGTTCTCGCCGTCACGGAACTGCTCGGCGACCGCCGCGAAGGAACCGAAGGGCACGTAGTTGTCCCAGTGGATGATCGCCGCGCATGCGGCCACCGGGTCGGAAGGCAGCGGCAGCAGCGTGAAAATCAGCAGGCCGGCGACGTACAGGAACCAGGCGAGCGGAAGGGCGCGCGGGAGCCTCCACATCGACGAGGCAGGGGCCACGATCACGGGAATCTCCGCCGTCATCGGGGTGTCGGGGTTCTCCTCGCGCGGCAGGAGGGCACCCGTCCGCTTCGAGCGCCGGTAGATGAGCGGGAGCGCCCGCACGACGGTCAGATGTGCGCGACCGCCCCGCCCGGATGCCCGAGTTTCCTCCGAGGAAGCGTCACCGGCTGAGGAGGGACGAGCGGAATCCCTGCGACGGCCATGCAGCCACCACAGCGCGCACATGATCGCGCAGACGGCGGCGTAAAGTCCCAGATCAAGCGCCCAGTTGATTGCCGTGTACATGTCACCCCTCCCCTTGAAGGGAAGATTACCGGCGTTATCGGGCAATGTTCCGCACGTGCGCCCAGTTCCACACGAGATGGACACATTGTGAGAAAACGGCTGGGAATCATCTGGAATGTGTTGGTCAGAATTGCGCGCTGCACTTGTGAAGCACGCAGGGCCCCTCCCCTCTCCTTACTCTGAACAGATTGACAGCTGCTCAGCCATCGCATCCTGCTCATCGCGGGTCACGCTCAGCCCGTATGCGCTCTTGACGGCGATCTGCCGCTTCACGTAGTCGCATCGGAAGGCCCTATTCGGTGGCAGCCACTGGTCCGCGGAGGACGCAGACTTGTCCTCGTTGGCCGCCCCGTCCACCGCGAGCAGGTTCTGCGGATCGTTAGCGAACTCCAGACGCCGCTGCGCGTCCCACCGCCACGCGCCCGAACGCCACGCGTCCGCCAGCGCGACGACGTGGTCGATCTGCACGAGGGACGAGGTCTTCTCTCCCTTCTGGAACTCAATCGTGGCCCCCGTGTAGGGCTCGGCGAGCGTGCCCGACAGGACCACACAGTCGCGCGTGCCCGGCTTGAAGGTGGGGCGCGCCAAGTCGCGGGCAAGAATGTCGTTGCGAGTGTCGCAGCCGTTATGGTCGGTATCCGCCCACCGCTGCCCGAAGGCCTCGCGGTCGTACGCCGGCGCGGAAGGATCGTCGACCGACTCTCGAACCGTGAGCTCGCGGAGCTGACGGGCTGCCTCGCTATCCGGCAGGGAGGACAGCGCCTGCCCGCTGCGCAGCGGAGGCCACCCCAGGCGCGAGCGCAGGCCCAGCAGGTCCCACCCCACTCCGGGCGCGAACGCCCACACGAGGGCAGCGAGAATCGCCAGCAGGACAACCGTGTCCCCGAGGCTCCTGCGCCGCCTGCGTGCCATGCGCCCGATCCCTTCTCTCACACCCACACAATGAGGGCACCCCGACCAACCCGAGGTGCCCTCATGATGCACCCACCCGCCGGCATCTGCGTCCCGGCGGGCGGCGCCTGTGGATAACTAGGCTTTGGTGCGCGCGCCCAGCAGCTGGCGCACGAAGTAGACGGCCACGATGATGAGCGTCAGCGCGCCCATGGAGACCAGCTGAGCCCGGCCCTCGTCGCTCATGAGCATGAGGACACCGATCCCACCCAAGCCAACGAGCACCAGCCACGGCAGCCACGGCCACCCGGGCATACGAATCACGAGAGAGACTGAGCGCTCCAGCGACGGATGCAGGCGCATCAGCGAAATGATGATGAACGTCCACACGATCAGCAGGACCATGCCGATCGCGTTGATGAGCATCGTCAGAATCTCACCGGGCAGGTACCAGTTGCCCAGGACCGCCAGCAGCGCCAGAACCACGACGAGGCCGACCGCGCGCTTCGGCGTCCGCCCCGCCTCGATGTCGCCCTCCATCTCGGAGGCCAGGACGGCCTCATCGTCCTCGAGGGCGGCCGCGACAACCGAGCGCGCGTGAGCCTCGTTGGACGCCGAAGCACCCAGCAGCCAGCGCGGACCCATATCGCGCGCCGACAGCGAGTAGGCCATGCGCGAGGAGGCGTAGATATTCGCGGAGAACGCCGAGATCAGCGCCATGAAGATAATGACGTTCATGAGCGTGCCAACCGCAGGGATCCCAGCCATCTCGAGGACGGCTGCGAAAGCGTTCGTCTTCATCGAATCGCTGTCCCACGGCAGCAGCGCGATCAGCAGGATGACCGAGCCGACATAGAACACGAGGATACGGGTGACAACCGAACGGATCGCGCTGCTCATCGCTGCGCGCGGGTCCTCGGCTTCGGCTGCGGCGATCGTCACGATCTCCAGGCCGCCGAAAGACGTGATGACGGCCAGGAGCGCGACCGCGATGCCCGACAGGCCATTGGGCATAAACCCGTTATGTCCCGAGATGTTCTGCCACACTCCCTCGTGGCCGGGCAGGGGGCCGACGATCACCGTGCGCGCGACCAGGTACACGCCCACGCATAGGAACGCAATGATCGCGACGATCTTCACCATCGACAGCCAGGCCTCGATCTCGCCATACTGACCGGCGGCCAGCAGATTAATGCCGCCAATAACGACGACAATAACGAGGGCCACCACCCACTGCGGGACCGCCGGGAACCAGCCGACGAAGAACGTCGCCGCGCCCGTCACCTCCAGGCCCGACACCATGATGAGCATGACCCAATACAGCCACCCGATCGTGAAGCCTGCCCAGCGGCCGATCCCGGCCTCGGCGTATGAAGAAAAAGAACCCGTCGTCGGCAGGGACGAGGCCAACTCCGCGAGGGCCAGCATGACCGAGACGACGATGAATGCGGCCACCGTATAGGACACGATGACGGCGGGTCCGGCCTGGTGGATCGCGGAACCCGTGCCCAGGAAGAAGCCAGCACCAATCGCGAGGCCCAGGGCCATCATGGACAGGTGCCACGTCTTGAAACGCTTACGTCCCGAGGCGGGTGCCGACTCGGCGGGAGTAGAAGAAAGGGGTGTTGATTGGGAAGTCACACCGCCATACTAACGCCTGCCCCGACGCAGAGCCTTCAACTGAGAGTATGTGAGAGTGATGGTCCACTCGCGGGTCTGCGGGAGCCTCCAGCGGCGCCAGTGCGCCATCCCCGTAAAGACGAGGCCGACGATGATCGAAGCCCCCATGCCGAGGACCGGCTGGCCCATGTACCAGAACACGACCGTCACCAGCGAGCACGCGAACGCCGGGGTCGCGTAGAGGTTGTTGCCGCCGAAGACGCGCGGGACCAGGCCCGCCGAGATATCCCGGACCATGCCGCCACCGATCGCCGTCATGATGCCCAGCAGGATCGCCGGCATGATCGCAAACCCCGCATCGAGGGTCTTGATCGCGCCCGTCGCGCTCCAACAGCCCAACACCATGCCATCGGCAATGACGAGGAGGACCGACCACGCGCGCGAATCCATGCGGAAAGCCATCGCCACGAGCGCACCGACGATCGCGAACCACAGGTAGTAGGGGTCGGTGATGGCCACGGGCGCGCCGGTGCGCGTGGACAGGAGCAGGTCGCGAATCATGCCGCCCGCGAGCGCCGTCATGATCGCGAGAATACAAAAACCAACAGCATCGAAGTTGCGTTCTCGGGCGACCTTGCCGCCGAGGATGCCATTGAGGAGCACGCCCATGAGGTCAATGGCTCGGAAGACCTCGGGCAGGGAGTTATTCAGGGCGTCGAGCAGGTGCATTGCGATCCGGAGGAGTCGATGAGCGTCGTTGTTCACTATGTTACAGGGTGCGCGCGCCTGTCAGCGAGCGCCGCGACCGCGCTTCCTGACGCTGCCCACCGGGTGCGACAATGTCCCCATGACTGCACTCTTCGCCGGACTCACGACCCTGGACGTCCTGCATCGCCTCGACCACGTGCCGGACCCTCTCCTCAAGGTCACGTCGACGGACTTCACGATGGCCGCCGGCGGCCCCGCGACGAACGCAGCGGTCACGTACGCGGCGCTGAACACCGCCTCGCGCGTTCTCTCTGATTCTGATGACGAGGCCGGGGCCACCTCTTACACTGCGGCTGCCTCCGGGGAGGCACCGATGCTGTTGACAGCCCTCGGCGAAGGCCCAGTGTCGGCCTTCCTCGCCGCCGACCTGGCGGCCGCAGGCGTGCGCGTGCTGGACGCGACGGCACTTGCTGCCCCGTCGACTGAATCTACTGAGGCCGACGATCACCCGGCCACACCCGAGCAGCGCGACGCAACCCCCGCCTCGTCCCCCGCCTCGTCCCCCGCGGGGCGAGAGCCCGCCGTATCCTCGATCATCGAGCACCCGAGCGGACGCATGGTGGCGTCCACGAACGCGCGGCTTGACGCGGATGCGGGGCGCGTCGCGGCCCACCTGCCCGAGCGCGTCGGCGCGGTCCTCATCGACGGGCACAACCCGGCGCTCGCGTACGCGGCCCTCACCCTGGGCGTGCCCAAGGTCGACGGGGAGGACCCGTTCGCCCAGCTCGAGGCGCGCCCACCCCACCCGCGCATCCTGGACGGCGGATCGTGGAAGGACTGGCTCACTCCCCTGCTGGGCTTCGTGGACATCGCTGTCGTTTCGGAGGATTTCGCGCCGCCGCTGATGGCGCGCCCGGATGGGGCGCAGGTCGCCGAGTTCCTGCGAGGCTTCGGCATCACGCGCACTGTGCGCACGCGCGGGGATCGCTCCGTGCAGTACTGGTGGGACGGCACGAGCGGCGAGGTTCCCGTTGAAGCCGTCCCGGAGGCATCAACGCTGGGGGCGGGCGATGCCTTCCACGGGGCTTTCACGTGGGCGATCGAGCGAGGCGGGGACTCGGATCCGGAGGGCCTCATCCGCTTCGCATCGGCCGTGGCCGCGGTGTCGGTGTCTTCCTTCGGCACCAGGCAGTGGCTAGCTTCCCCTTCTCTCCTGGAGCTGGTGCGCGGCTGGTAGGTTGCGGGGCTGGTTGTCAGCCAGGTTGCGGGGGTGCTGGGCACCCCAGGCAGGCCCCGGTACAAAACTCTCCCCGCATGCCCGAAATAGCCCTTTTCGGCGCGTTTTACCAGAGCAGGGAGAACTTTTTCACGCTCGGGCTGCAAACAGACCACGCAGGGCGACCTTTGTACCGCATTCGGAGCCTGTGCCGGTACAAAACTCTCCCCGCTCGCAGCCTTGGCAGACCCACCCGGTACAAAACTCTCCCCGCATGCCCGAAATAGCCCTTTTCGGCGCGTTTTACCCGAGCAGGGAGAACTTTGTACCGCATTCGGAGCCTGTGCCGGGACAAAACTCTCCCGGCATACGGGCCTCACGCGCTCAACCGGTACAAAACTCTCCCCGCTCGCCCGAAATAGCCCTTTTCGGCGCGTTTTACCAGAGCAGGGAGAACTTTTTCACGCTCGGGCTGCAAACAGACCACGCAAG
>NZ_JAPWAH010000022.1:0-27513 GCF_041432835.1 Pauljensenia sp. 20925_1_27 | reverse complement strand
GGTATAGAGGCGCCGGAGGGTCCGCAGGCCCGGCCGCGGTGCCCGTGGATAACGGGGCCCGGCTGCGGTGCCCATGGGCGGCGGCAGGGCCTGGCCGGACAACGAGTCGACGCGCCGAGCGAAGCTCGCGGCGCGGACGGCTCGCGGGCGGGCCGCCGCCCACGGGCACACCAAGCAGCCCGGCCCAGCAGGGCGCACCAAGCAGCCCGGCCGACGAGACAGGCCACGCGGTGCCCGGAAAACCGGCAGCGAAACGCTAGGAGATCTTCTCCATCGGCGCCATGCGCACGAGGAGGCGCTTCTCGCCCAGGCCGAAACGGATGCGGGCCACGGTGCGCGGCCCCTCGCCTTCGATGCCGGTGACGGTGCCGGCGCCCAGAGTGGCGTGCTTGATGCGGTCGCCAACCTTGAGGGAGAGCACGGGCTTGTCCTCGGCGGGCTTGGCGGCGGGGGTCACGCCCATGCGCGTCACCTTGCGCACGCCCGTGGTCTGGGCGGAGGCACCACCACGGCCGGATCCGAAGGCACCCGTGTCGGTATCGCCCCACGGGTCACGCCCCTCGCGGCTGCGCGAACGCCCGTAGGAACCCGAGCCGTAGGAACCGGAACTATACGATCCGGACCCGTAGGATCCGCCGTAGGAGGCTCGCATGCGCTCCCCCGACGTGGCCGCGCGGCGTACGTCGAGTAGCTCGGCGGGGATGTCGTCGAGGAACCGTGAGGGCGGCATCTCCTGCGGCGTCCCCCAGGCGCTGCGCACGGCCGCGCGCGTCAGGTAGAGGCGTTCGCGCGCACGCGTGATCGCCACGTACGCCAGGCGGCGTTCCTCTTCCAGCTCGCTCTCGTCGCCGAGGCTGCGCTGGTGCGGGAAGGTGCCGTCCTCCATGCCGGTGACGAACACGACGGGGAATTCGAGGCCCTTCGCGGTGTGCACGGTCATGAGGGTGACTTGCCCGCCGCGTTCGCCCTCCGCGGGCACCTGGTCCGAGTCCGCGACGAGCGCGACACGCTCGAGGAAGTCCGCGAGTGTTCCACCCGGAGCGTCGGCCGCGAAAGCCCCCGCGACCGAGTGCAGTTCCGCCAGGTTTTCCACGCGCGAGGCGTCCTGCGGATCTTCGCTGCGGCGCAGCTCGGCCAGGTAGCCGGTATGGTCGAGAACCTCTTCGAGGATGTCGGCCTGGGATGCGCCTCGCGCCTCCGCGGCGCGCAGCGTTTCGATGAGTCCCCAGAAGGCGGCCGCCGACTTCGCGGCGCGCGGGGTGATCCCCAGGACCTCGGGCGCGCTCTCAGAAGGTACAGAAGCCACAGGGGACGAGGCCGGGGCAGCCGCGCTCTCGTCAGCAGCCGCGCTGTCGTCTACACCGTCGCGAGTACCCGCCTTCTCCCCCGCCGTTTCACCCGAGGAAGGAGAAGCAGAGGACCCAGCCGAGGCCTCGTCCGCGGAAACGGGAGCGGCGAGCGCGTCGACGTCGATCCCCTCGCCTTCACCCGCGGGGCAGCCGGCCCGCAGCCACAGGTGACGCAGGGCGGCACCAAAGGAGATGCCGTAGTGGGCGGCATGCGCGGCGATCGCCTCCTCTGCCTTCGCACCGATGCCGCGTTTGGGAACGTTGAGGACGCGGCGGGCCGCGACGGTGTCGTCAGGGTTGGAGATGAGCTGCAGGTACGCCAGCGCGTCCTTGATTTCGCGGCGCTCGTAGAAGCGGGTGCCGCCGACGACGCGGTACGGGATACCCTGGCGCACGAGGAGTTCCTCGAGCGCGCGGGACTGCGCGTTCGTGCGGTAGAAGACCGCGATGTTGCCCCATTCGACGCCGGAGTCCGCGAGGCGGTCGATCTCGCCGACGACGAAGCGGGCCTCGTCGTGCTCGGAATCGGCGGCGTCCAGGGTGATGAGCGCGCCGTCGCCCGAGGCCGTCCACAGGTTCTTCGCGCGGCGCCCCGTGTTGCGGGCGATGACCGCGTTCGCGGCAGACAGGATGTTCTGTGTGGAGCGGTAGTTCTGCTCGAGCAGGATCGTGCGAGCGCCCGTAAAGTCGCGCTCGAACTCCTCGATGTTGCGGATCGTGGCGCCTCGGAAGGCGTAAATCGACTGATCCGAGTCGCCCACGACCGTCAGCTCCGCGGGGGTCACCCCGTCGGATCCATCCCCCACGAGAGCGCGCACGAGGACGTACTGCGCGTGGTTCGTGTCCTGGTACTCGTCCACCAGGATGTGACGGAAGCGCCGGTGGTAGTGCTCGGCGATCAGCGGGTTGTCGGCCAGCAGCTCGACCGTACGCATGATGAGGTCGTCGAAGTCCAGCGCGTTCGAGGCACGCATACGCTTGTCGTACTCGACGTAGGCGTCCGCGACGATGCGCGAGACCGGATCCTTGCCCGCCGTTTCCGCATAACGCGCCGGGCCGATCAGCTCGTTCTTCGCGTCCGAAATGCGCGCCGCCACCATCTTCGGGGTGAAGCGCTTAATGTCCACGTCCTGGGCTTTGAGGACCATCTGGATGAGGCGCTGGGAATCCTGGGCGTCATAGATCGTAAACGACGAGGACAGGCCCGCCGCCTCGTGCTCGTAGCGCAGCAGGCGCACGCACGCCGAGTGGAAGGTCGACACCCACATGCGGCGCGCGTCGTCCCCCACGAGGGTGCCCGCACGCTCACGCATCTCGGCCGCCGCCTTGTTCGTGAAGGTAATCGCCAGGATCTCCCCCGCCCGCGCGCGGCCCGTGGCCAGCAGGTAGGCGATGCGGTGCGTCAGCACGCGGGTCTTACCGGAGCCAGCACCCGCCAGGATCAGCAGCGGCGAACCCGCGTGGGTGACGGCCTCGCGCTGGCGATCGTTGAGGCCGCGCGTCAGCGACTCCGGGTCCACGCTCGGACGCGAGAAGCGCTCCCAGCCGGACGAAAAACCACCCGAAGGGGCGGGTGGCTCCCACGCCGACGGCGCACCCGACGCCCCACCCGGCACGGCGATCTCCGGCCACGCGTCAGAACCCAAGGCGTCCTCCACATCAAAGGCGGGCACCTCCGGCGGCACGTAGTCGTCCTGAAAACCCCCGTCGGGGCCGATCAGGAAACCAAGGTCAGGCAAAGAAGTCGCGTCACTCATCGCCTCCAAGGGTAAACCGCCCCACCCTCACCTGCGACCCCCGCCCCGGGTGGCGCCAACCACGAAAGGCGGCAGACAACGAGGCCGGGGCCTCCCCGCGCTCATACGCGACAGAAAGCCCCGGCCTCGTCGAAGCGATTACTTCTTGCGGTACAGCGACTTCGTCGCGTACACCGGCTCGGTCGTCACCTGAATGCCGAGCGAGCGGAAGATGCCCTCGTCCACGGGGCCCAGGATGACCGACTCGTGCACGTCGCAGTCGCGCAGCGAGCTGAGCTTATCCAGGGCGCGGCGCGCATTGTCGTCGCCGTTAGCACTAACCGCGAGCGCGATAAGGACCTCGTCGGTGTGCAGGCGCGGGTTGCGCGAGCCCAGGTCGTGGGTCTTAAGGCGCTGGATCGGCTCGATCGACTGGGGAGCCAGCAGCTGGACCTCGTCGGGCAGCCCCGCGAGCTTCTTGAGCGCGTTGAGCAGCATCGCCGAGGAGCAGCCCAGCAGCGCCGACGTCTTACCCGTGACAATCTGGCCGTCGGGCAGCTCGATCGCTGCGGCCGGCTCACCCGTCGCCTCAGCCAGCTCGAGGGCGGGACGCACGACCGGGCGATCCATACGCCCCACGCCCACGCGGCTCATCAGCAGGGAGATGCGCGCCGACTGCACGGGCTCGCTCATCTCCTTCTTCTCGGTCACGAGCGCCTTGTAGTAGCGGCGAATAATCTCCTGACGCGAAGCCTCCGCACATGCCTCGTCGTCCACGATGCAGTGGCCCGCCATGTTGACGCCCATGTCCGTGGGGCTCTTGTAGGGGGAAGAGCCGAGGATCTTCTCGAACAGGCGGTTCAGGACGGGGAAGATCTCCACGTCGCGGTTATAGTTGACCGTCTTGATCCCATACGCCTCCAGGTGGAAGGGATCGATCATGTTGACGTCGTCGAGGTCCGCCGTAGCCGCCTCGTAGGCAATGTTCACCGGGTGATCCAGCGCAATGTTCCAGATCGGGAAGGTCTCCCACTTCGCGTACCCCGACTCGATTCCGCGCTTGTGGTCGTGGTAGAGCTGTGACAGGCAGGTCGCCATCTTGCCGGAGCCCGGGCCGGGGGCGGTCACGACGATCAGGTCGCGGGTGGTCTCCACGTACTCGTTCGCGCCGTAGCCCGCATCGGAGACGATGCGCTCAACGTCCGAGGGGTAGCCGGGGATCGGGAAGTGCCGGTAGACGCGGATGCCGAGCTTCTCGAAGCGTTCCTTGACCTCGGCGGCCGCCTTGTTGTCGTCCGTCCACTGGGTGATGACGACGGACCCGACGTACAGGCCGCGCTCACGGAACTCGTCGATCTGACGCAGGACCTCGTCGTCATAGGTGGTGCCCATGTCGGCGCGCACCTTGCGGCGCGCGAAGTCCTTGGCGTTGACGGCGACGATGATCTCGACCTCGTCGGCCAGTTCGCGCAGCATGCGCACCTTGTTGTCGGGGGTAAATCCGGGCAGAACGCGCGAGGCGTGCATGTCGTCGATCAGCTTGCCGCCAAACTCCAGGTAGAGCTTGCCGCCGAATTCGCTGCGTCGCTGGGCGATGTGCCGAGACTGCATCTCGACGTACTGATCACTGTCAAAACCGATGCGGTGCATGCATCCTCCGAGGTCGCGGAAACAGAAGAGGCCGTCCGTGCGGGGCGGGCAGGCGCAGTCGCGCCCTCGGGGTTCCATTGTAAGGGCGGGGGTGCGCCACACTGCGGATGGGGCACGCGAAAGGGGTCCGACCTCACACGATGTGGCGCTGCATCGCCCAACGCGTCAGCTCGTTGCGGTTGGAGAGCTGGAGCTTGCGCAGGACCGCGCTCACGTGGGTTTCGACGGTCTTGATAGAGATGAAGAGGTCGTGGGCGACTTCCTTGTAGGTGTAGCCGCGGGCGATGAGGCGCATGACCTCCTGCTCGCGCGCCGAGAGCAGGTCCAGTTCGCTGTCGGTCGTGGAAACCTCGCCGGTCCCGAAAGCGTCCAGCACGAAGCCGGCCAGGCGCGGGCTGAAAGCGGCGTCCCCCGCGGCGACGCGTCCGATAGCTTCGACGAGGTCCGGGGTGGAGATCGACTTGGTGACGTACCCTCGGGCACCCGCACGGATCACCTGGACGACGTCCTCGGCCGCGTCAGAAACGGACAGCGCGAGGAAGTGCAGGCCCTCAATGTCGCGGCAGGAGCTGGCGACCTCGGCACCGCCTCCGCCGTTTCCACCGGGGAGGTGCACGTCGAGGAGGGCGACGTCCGGGGTGAGCGCACGGCAGGCCGCGATGGCACCCTCGACGTCGGAGGCGTCCCCAACGACCTCGAGGTCGGCCCCGGAATTGTCGAGCTCGGCGCGCACGCCTGCACGCACCATGGGGTGATCGTCGATGACGAGGATGCGGATGGTCACTGTGTCCTCCCGGTGGGCGCTGTTTCTTCTAGGATATCGGAGCGCGGCACGCTCAGAGCAATTTCGGTTCCGCGGGCGAGACGCCTGATCGTGGCGTCTCCCCCTGCTCGGCGCATGCGCCCGACGATGGAGTCGCGCACGCCGTGGCGGTCGGCCGCGATGGTGGCGGGGTCGAATCCTTCGCCGTTGTCCTTGATGAAGGCCTCGATGGCTCGGGGGCGCACTTCGACGTAGACGGAGACAGGCGGGGCACCGTGACGCACGGCGTTTTGGCAGGCCTCGGCCAGAGCCGCGACGAGGGCAAGCTCACCGGGACCCGGGCGCATATCTCCCACGACGACGACGCTGATCGGCACGCCGTAGCGGCTTTCGACGCCGACGACGGCCTCCGTGACGGCCGCTTCGAGGGAATCGGCGGCTTGGGCGTGTCCCGTGTAGAGCCACGCGCGCAGTTCGCGTTCCTCGGTGAGCGCGATGGCGCGCACGCGGGCCGGGTCCTCGGCGGAGGCGCGGATCAGAGTGAGGGCCTGGAGCACCGAGTCGTGCAGGTGAGCGGCGATGTCGGCGCGCTCGGCTTCGCGCACGCGCTGAGCCTGAGCCTGTGAGAGATCCTTCGTGGTGCGCAGCCACAGGGGCATGAAAGCGAAGAGGACACCCGCCACCAGGGCAGCCCCGATGAGACCGCCACGCAGCAGGATGACGGGAGGATTATCGCGCGAGGCGACCATCACCACGCCGAGGCTCAGCAGCACTATGCCGCCGAAGACAGCGCCGATGAAGCGCAATGACCGCCAGGAACTCACGTTGCGGCTCTGGCTCCACACGAGCGCAATGCCCGAAATTATCGAGACGATAGCCCCCATGTCTCGCCAGTCCAGAGTGCCCGTCGCATTCAAGACGGTCCCCACGATCGCGGCCGCGACCAGGGCCACGCCGACGACGATCAAGCGATTGCGCGACACCTGCGCGGCGCGTTCTTCACGCAGTCGGACGAGGCCGGGGCTGAGCGAGCCCGCCCCGCTTCGCTCCGGGGAATCCTCGGGGACCGTCACCCACAGCCACAGGTAGACGCCGATGCCGACGCCGAACGCGGCCAGGCAGACGAACAAGACACGCACGAGCGCGACCGGCAACCGCAGGTGTACGGCCAGACCCGAGCACACGCCGCCCAGCCAGGGGGCCGGCATGTCCGGGCTCGAGGCGGTCGCGCGCACGAGCGGGGGCCGGCTGGGAGGTGCCGGAATCGGCGGAGTCCACCCCGGTCGGGGGGAGTTCACGGGTCTGCTCACGTTTCCATTGTGGCATGGCTCGGGGCAGTCCCCGGGATACCCCCAGCACAATCAGGGGTCATTCAGGGGGTCCCCTACTGTCGCGGTGCCCCCATTCTTTGGTTGAGTAGTGGTATCGATCCACGCCGCGTGGATCCCATCGAGAGGAAGTGCATGATGAGTTGGTCGAATGGCACAACAGATCCGAGCGATCAGTACCAGCAGCGCCCGCCCCGCAGCGGTATTTTCGACTCCATCCGAGGCTCCGGGTGGTACCGCGCGAAGCCCCGCGTTCTCGGAGGCGTCTGCTCGGGAATCTCCGCCCACCAGGGGTGGGACCTGTCGCTCGTGCGCGTCCTCGTGGTGGTCACTGCGTTCTTCATGCCGCTCGTTGTCCTCGCCTACGGGCTGGCCTGGCTGCTCCTGCCCGAGGCTGAGGACGGCCGCATTCACGTCGAGGAGGCTATCGAGGGGCGCTTCGACATCGCCGTCATCGGCGGTGCTCTGATGATTCTCGCCGCCCTGTCCTCGATGTTCTCCGATGTCGGCATCTTCGGCATCATGGGGATCGGCTGGTTCACGCTCATCATCGTGGCACTCTCCTTCTCGGGCATCGCGGCCGCTCTCGTGGGCCTGTCGCTCTCTCGCAACCGGAACGCGGGCCAGCAGCGCCCCTCCTACGGGGCCGCCCACTACGAGGCTCCACGAAACAACGCCCCGTCGGCTGCTCCCACCCCGAACGCGACGGGCGCCTCCGCCCCTTTTGCGGCGGCTTCCCCGGCCGCTGACGGCACGGGGGAGCCGGATCCGGGCATGAAGCCCGAGCAGGGTCCCGCCGGTTTCCCCGCGTACGGCGTTCCGAGCGATTTCCAGTCCACCCCCGCCGGTGCCAGCCCGCAAGCCGGACCGCGTCCGGCCGCCGCGACAGCCTCCGTGCCCCACCCCGGCTGGACGCCTCCCGCGAGCGCGCCCACGCCTCGTCGATGGAACGTTCCGCCCGCGCCGACGCATCGCCCCCGCACCGTTTCCGGCCGCGTGAACCTGGCGATCACGGGCCTGCTGGTGCTCATCACGGCTGCTGTTTTCGCCGGACTGTACTGGGCGGATAAGGGACTGTCGATCCCCCTCATCACCGGCGAAACGGTGGATCAGACGATCGCCCGCATCATCACCATTGGTGGCGGCGCGTGTCTGCTGGTCGTCGGGCTCTCCCTGGTGATCGCGGCCCTGCGCGACCGCAGCGCGGGATGGCTCACCACCCTGTCGGTCATCGGCATCATGATGGCGCTTCCCACCGCGGCCATCGGCACCCAGGCCGCCCGCCCGACCGATTTCCACATAAACGTTCACCCGGGGGGCATCGGCACTCAGACGACGCGCGACTGGACAGTCGACAGAGTCAGTGGAGGCAACCCGGCCGGCACGACGCTACTCGACCTGAGTGGAGCCCCCGTCGGCACCACGAAGACAATCATCGTCGACTGGGAGGCCTGGAGCAGTCTCACCATTCAGGTGGCCGAGGGACAGCCCGTCCAGATCGTGTGCCAGTCCGACATCGAGACTCTCTCCACCAACATGGACGGCAACGGCTGGGCATCCCCGCTGAGCAGCTGCGCGGATGCGACTGCCTCCTCCCCCTCCTGGGGAAATCCCTCCCTCGGCGGCATTACGGTCCTCATCACTGATAGCGCCGGACTCGACACGCTGACGGTCCTGCAGACACCCGATTCGTCGGGAACATGGGGTTCCAAGCCGACCCAGACTCCGAGCGCCACGCCGTCCGCCACGCCCTCTACGGCCCCGAGCGCTACCCCATCGCCCACCCCCACCGGCTCTCAGTCGGGTAACTGAGGAAGGAACACGACCATGACCACCTCGAGCGACGACCTCACCGCTGAACTGCCCGAATTCGACGCAACGACACCGCTGCCGACGACCCCCGCGCCGATCGTCGGCGCTGGATCGGACGAGACCACGGAGCTTCCGACCTCCTCGCCGGATCTGTCCTCGGACCCCCTGGCGGCCTTCCGCGAAGCACCAACTGCGCAGATGCCCACCGATCCCTTTCGCTCAGACGCTGGGACTGCGGGCCAGGCGAGCGCATCGGGCGCGCAGGGGACGCATGCGCAGGCGGGCTCTCCTGCCGACTCCGTAGGGGCAGGCGGGCGCACCGCCTTCGACCCGGCCTCCACGGGTGAGTCCATCCCCCAGGGGCACGAGGCAGGGGCACCTTATCGCCGTCAGGAGCCCCTGGGTGCTCCCGGCGCAGCGGCGGGCCCGGCTGCTAGCGCTCACACCACGTGGAGCGCGCCGGCAGGCCCCGTCGATGTACGCACGCTGCCCGAGGCGCCCAGTAGGGGCGTGCGGGTCGGTTCCTTCGTGTGGGCGCTCCTCGTATGCATGGTGGGGGTTTTCCTCATCGCCGAGGCCTACGTGGCGAACTTTAATCTGCCGATCCTTGGGATCAGCTCGATCGCAGCGCTGGGCGTGATCTTGATTCTCACCGCGCTCTTCTCTGGCCGTTCCAAGAAGAATTCTCAGAAGGGAGCCCCGTCGGCGTCATCGAATCCGGCGGATGCGGTCCGCAGGGATTGACGCGGCGTCTGGCAACGCACGCACAAACGGGGTGGGCCCGGGAACCGATTGGTTCCCGGGCCCACCCCGCTATGCGTCAGAAACGCCACATCAGAGCAGATCCAGCATCGCCGGAGCCACCAGCTTCACGACGTTATCACGGCCTTCCTTCGCGTTGGGCGCATCCACCGCGTAGGCAGCCATCTGCTGGCAGGTTGCCAGGTCGTGCATGCGCAGGGCGGCGCGCACGGCGTTGACCTTCGAGGGAGCCATCGACAGGGAGGCAACACCCAGACCCGTGAGGACCAGGGCAAGCAGCGGGTCGCCGCCGGCCTCGCCACACACGCCGATCGGCTTGCCGGTCGCGCGACCACCGTTGCAGGCGTTGCGGATCATCTCGAGGACCGCGGGCTGCCACGGATCCAGGAGGGCCGCCAGGTTGCCGTCCAGACGGTCGGCAGCCATCGTGTACTGCGTCAGGTCGTTCGTGCCGATGGACGCAAAGTCCACGATCGACAGGAGCTGCTCGGCGCGCAGGGCGGCCGCGGGCACCTCGATCATGATGCCGACCTTGGGCAGGCCGTAGCCGCGCGCCTTGTCGGCGAACCACTTGGCTTCATCCGCAGTCGAGACCATCGGGGCCATGACCCACAGCTCCGCGCCCGTCGCCTTGTGAGCGGCGGCCAGGGCCTGCAGCTGCGTATCGATGAGATCCTCGCGCACCTGGCACAGGCGCAGGCCGCGCACGCCCAGGGCCGGGTTCTCCTCGGCGCCCAGATCAGCGAAGCTCAGCGGCTTGTCGGCGCCCGCATCGAGGGTACGCACGACCACGCGACGGTCACCGAAGGCCTGCAAGACCTTCGTGTAGGTGTCGGTCTGTTCCTCCAACGTCGGGGCCTCCGAACGCTCCAGGAACAGGAACTCCGTGCGGAACAGGCCCGAGCCCTCGAGGTCAAACTTCGAGGCCTTCATCGCGTCGTCAACCGTGCCGATGTTGGCCAGGAGCTTGACGGGGTAGCCGTCGTAGGTCGCACCCTTGCCGGTCGAGCCTGCCAGGGCGAGCGCGCGGCGACGCGAGCGTTCCTTGAGCAGGTCCACCTCGTTATCGGTGGGGGCGACGATCACCTCGCCGACGCCACCGTCGAGGGCCAGCATCGTACCTTCGGCGACCTCCATGATGCCCGCGGCCTTGACGATCGCGGGAATACCCAGCTGGGCAGCCAGGATCGCCGTGTGCGACGTGGGACCGCCGACCTCGGTGATGATGCCGAGAACAGTATCGGGGTCCAGGGTTGCGGTCTCGGCGGGAGCCAGATCGTGGGCCACGAGGACGACTGGGCCGTCGAAAGCCGGGACGCCGGGCTCAGGCAGGCCGCGAAGCTCACTGATCGCGCGATCGCGCACGTCGTAGAGGTCGGTCGCACGCTCGGCCATGTAGCCGCCCAGGCCGCGCAGCATCTGCGCGTAGTCCTCAACCGCGTCATGGACGGCCTGGGTGATACCCAGCCCCTTCTTCAGCTTCTTGTCAACAGCCTTAGCCAGGCCGCGGTCACCCGCGAGCTGGGCGGTGGCCTTCAGGATCGCCTTCGTCTCCTCCGGCGCGTTCGCGGCGCGCTCTTTCAGGCGAGCGGAAACCGCAGCGAGCGCCTCGCGGACACGCGCGCCGTCGGCGGCAGCGTCAACGCTGCCCGGCTCCGTCGTGTCAACACCGGGGGCGGGCTGGACGATCGCCGCGGGGGCTGCTGCGGTACCGGCGGAGACGCCGATGCCGTGCAGGACGTCGTGCGTCGCCATCAGTTCACTCCTGGTCGAGGTCGCGCGAGAGCAGCTCGACGAGCGAGTCGAGCACCGCACCCGCGGAATCGTCCTCGGTGGACAGGGTGACGACGTCGCCGTGCTTGGCGCCCAGGGTCATGATTTCGAGGAGCGACGCAGCGTCAGCTTCCTCTCCACCCAGAGAGATGGTCACGTCGACGCCGGAGTCGTCAACGGCCTCGGCAAGAATGTTCGCAGGACGCGCGTGGAGGCCAACGGAGGAACCAATTGCAACGGTGCGGGAAATCATGGTTGTTCCTTTCAAGTGCGGGTATGTCCATCGTGAGACACAGGTGCCCGTAGTGCCCATGGTATCGGGCTGGCATACCCGCGCAAAACCCGATATCACGGACCGTGACATGGGATACATCACCCTCATAAATGCCGATAAACCACGGAATGAACGCCTCGCACGCCCCCGCGTAACAACACCCTCGCGTGATGCTCAGCCCCAGCCTCGCCGACGTGACACACGGCTCCCTCCCAGGTCACCAACTACAATGGAGAAATACCGAGGGAAGGAAAGGAAACCCCGCATGAGTTCGCGCGAACCCACGCTGGCCGACGTCGCCGAGCTGGCCGGAGTGAGCCTCACGACCGTGTCGCGCGTCCTCAACAACCGCGGATACCTCTCGGAAAAGACGAAGCAGAACGTCGCCGACGCGATCAAAACGCTCGGATATCGCCCTAATTCCCTGGCGCGCGCCCTGCACGGCAAGCGCACGCAGACGGTCGGTCTGATCGTTCCTGCCGTGTCTCTCCCCTTCTTCGGCGAGCTGGCCGTCGAGGTCGAAAACGCCCTCGCCGACGCCGGATATCGCATCCTTATCTGCAATTCCATGGGCCGGGCGGACCGCGAGCGCGAATACCTGTCGCTCCTCGTGGGCAACCGCGTCGACGGAATCATCTCAGGCGCCCACAACGAAGGCCTGGGCGAATACGACACGATCCGCATGCCGCTGGTGACGATCGACCGCGAGCTAAGCCCGTCCATCCCGAACGTGCGCTGCGCGAACGAGGAGGCGGGAGCCATGGCGACGCGCGCGCTCATCGAGGGCGGATGCCGCCATCCCCTGCTGCTCACCTCACGTTCGGGTCCGCGCAACCTGCGCGAGGCCGGCTACCGCGCCAAGGTGACACACGCCGGACTGACCCCGCGCGTGGTCACCGTGCCCTTCGATACGCCGACGCCGCAACGTTTCGCGATGGTGCGCGATGCCCTGGATGAGGCCCGCGCCTCCTCCCCCATCGATGGCGTTTTCGCGACCGATGACCTGGCAGCGGCCGAGGTCCTCGAGTGGGCGCGCACGCGCGAGCTGTCTGTCCCCACGGATCTATCCGTCATCGGCTTCGATGGCACGGAGACGATGCGCCGCGCTCTGCCCCACCTCGCAACAATCCGCCAACCCATCGCCGCGATCGCACAGGAGGCGGTGTCGATCCTCCTCGATCAGATCGAGGGCAAGGCACCGCGTCCCTCATCCGACGAGGCCGGGGCACCCCACGCCCAGACGGTCGAGTTCCCGGGGACGCTGATTCCGGGGCGCTCGATCAACGTCTGAGTGCGTCACGCGGCGCGAGGCTCCCACCAGCCACGATTGTCGCTGTCCCGCGTCATTTTCTTAACCCCTGAGCGCCCACGGCTACGCACGCGGATAGCTTATCCGCATATGGATAGGTTATTGACATGCGGATAGGTTAATAAGCTATCCGCATCGTCATAACCTATCCGCATCTTCATAACCTATCCGCATCTTCATAACCTATCCGCATGTTCGGCCCTGATGTGCGAGCAGGCCCCCGTCCACAGGTTCAGCCCTTTGCTGCGGGCAGATCGCCTACCCGCGAGCGCACATCAACACACCCGGTACAAAACTCCCCCAACACGCCCCCGCCAGCAGCCCAACCGGTACAAAACTCTCCCAACACGCCCAAAAAGGCCCATTTCAGCCCGTTTTGCACGAGCAGGGAGAACTTTGTACCGCATCCACCCCCACGACCCCCCGCAGGGAGAACTTTGTACCGCGCCCAGTGCCAAACCCGGTACAAAACTCCCCCGACACGCCCCCGCCAGCACCCACCCGGTACAAAACTCTCCCAGCGCCCCCGTTCTACAGCGGTTCCGCGAAAAAGTTCGCCCAGCACACCTAAAAACGGCGTTATTCGCCTCTTTCGCGCCTGCAGGGCGAATTTTTTCGCGCTCACACCCACATCAGGCCGAGCAGGGCGAACTTATTCGCGCAGAGGACTTGACCGGACGCGATGACGGGGCGACTTTGAAACCGCCAACACCTTTGTTCACCGTCGACAGGCCTCGCAGCAGCCACAGACTGTACGGTCGACACCCGCGCCCGAGAACACGAGCTCCCGACAACGAGTGTCACCACAACGAAACGCGCATACGACTCCGCCGGTTCAACAGACGGGTGGGCGGCACCAGCGCACTGCTGATGCCGCCCACGCGTTATGTCGAGACTGACTCCCGGAAGGCTCAGGCCTCCTTGGGGGCCACGTCGAGCAGCGCGTCGCCGCGCTGGATCTGCCCGCTCGCGACCGGGGTGACCCCACCGAACTTCTTCTTGTTCGTCACGACGACAGGCGTGATGGTCTCGTAGCCGGCCTCGCGGATCACGTCGAGGTCCACCTCGGCGAGCACGTCGCCGCGGCGCACGACGTCGCCCTTGGCGACGCGGGGGGTGAAGCCCTTGCCGTCCAGCTTGACGGTGTCCATGCCGACGTGAATGAGGACCTGGACGCCGGAGGCGGACTTGAGGCCGTAGGCGTGGCCGGTCGGGAACGCGACGGTCACGGTGCCATCGAAGGGCGCCACGACGAGGCCGTCTGCGGGCTCGATGCCAATGCCGGGGCCAAGCATGCCCTTGGCGAAGGACTCATCCTTGACCTGCTCGAGCGGAATCGCGGTGCCCGCAAGGGGCGAGGAGACCGAGAGGTCGGCCAGCGCCTCGTCGCTAAAAGACGGGGCGGGCGCGGGAGCAGCAGCGGCCGCGGGAGCAGCAGCCGGGGCAGCAGTGGCAACCGCAGCGGCCACGGGAGCGGCAGCCTTGGCGGCGGGCGCGCGGCCCTCCATATCAGCCTTGCCGCGCGTCATGGCGTAGGCGAAGGTGATGCCGAAGGACAGGACGAACACGAGGACCTCGAGGGCCAGGTAGGCGGGGATCGACTTGGGGATGATCGACACGAAGCCGACGAAGCCGGCGGCGCCGAGGGCCTGACCGCGCACGTTCAGCAAGGCAACGCCCGCAGAGCCGATGGCGGACGCGACCATGGCGCAGTAGAAGGGCCAGCGCAGGCGCAGGTTGACGCCGAAGATCGCGGGCTCGGTGATTCCGAAGACTGCGGAGACGCCACCGGCGCCGGCCAGACCCTTGAGCTTGGCGTCACGGGTCTTGAAGAAGACAGCCAGGGCAGCCGCGCCCTGCGCGACGTTCGCCATGGAGGCAATCGGGAAGATGAAGTCGCCGACGCCACCGTTGGAAGGAAGCAGCGGGATTTCAATGGCGGGGAAGGACTGGTGCAGACCGGTGACGACGATGGCACTGTAGAAGAAACCGAAGATGAGTCCGCCGAAGACACCGAGCGTCGTGTACGCCCAGTTGATGCCGTAGGTCAGGTAGTTGGAGAGCTCGCGGGTCACGGGGCCGACGATGACGAAGGCCAGGAAGCCGGTGATCAGCAGGGTGATGAGCGGGGTCAGCAGGAAGTCCGCGGTGCCCTTAAGGACCTTGTGCAGGCTCTTTTCGATGAGACACATGATCCAGGTAACGACCAGGGTGGGGATGACCATCGCCTGGTAGCCGACCTTGGTGACCTCGAGGCCGAAGAGATTCCACACCGAGGACTGGTCCGTGTAAGCCCAGAACTTGGCGGCGGCCGCCGCGTCTGTCATGGAGTAGGCAGACAGCAGCGACGGGGATACCATCGCTGCGCCCATCGCGGCACCCAGGTAGGTGTTGCCACCGAAGCGCTTGGCAGCGGAGAAACCGACGAGTACGGGCAGGAACGCGAAGGCCGCGGATGACACGAGGTTGATGAGCGCGTCGTAGTCGGTCATCGCCGGGTACATCTGGATGACGGACCGCTCGCCAAAAAGCCCCTCGGCCGTCAGGACCGAGTGGAGGGCCATGAGGAGACCACCGGCGATCAGGGCCGGGAGGACCGGGACGAAGATGTCGGCGATCATCTTGATGAAGCGCGAGAAGACGTTGCCGCCGGCCTCGGCCTCTTCCTTGGCCTCGTCCTTGGAGACCTCGCGCACGCCGTGGTTGGCCACCATGTTGGCGTACACCTGGTCGACATCGCCGGGTCCGACGATGATCTGGAACATGCCGCCGGCGGCGAATGTGCCCTTCAGATCTTCGTTGTCGTCGAGGGCCTGCTGGTTGATCTTGGATTCGTCCGCGATCACCAGGCGGAGACGGGTTGCGCAGTGTGCTGCTGCGCTGATGTTGGAGGCGCCGCCGACTGCTTCGACGACTTCTCCTGCCACCTTGGCGTGATCCATCGCTGATCACATTCCTTTCTGAAAACCCCACGCGCAACGCCATTGTTACGCCGCGCTGGGCGGTGTGTAGCAATCGATTGACATACTACGGGCGACAGAGCTGCTCACGCAAGGTGCGACGGCCATCGTCTCAGGTCAGGGGATGAGAGACCGCACACATACGACGAGGCCGTGGCCACCCAAGCAGCCACGGCCTCGTACGCGGGTCGCTCAGTCGGCGCGCGCGGCGCTCACGTTCGTCACGGAAGCGGCACCCGTGAAGGTCACGCCGGCACCCTCGCCGTTCAGGAAGCTGCGGGTCGTGAAGACGCGCGAGCCGTCGCCCAGGTAGATCTCGGTGATCGAGCGGTCGTGGAGGATTTCCACGCGGCCGGCCTCCCCCGGCTCCAGGGTGACGACGCGGCGGCCGCCATGGGGGTAGCGCGTGCCCGTCAGGTCGACGCTCAGGCGTCCGTCTTCCAGAGTGATCGACAGGCCGGAGCCGGAACCGATCTGGACGGACAGGGGCCCGTCGTAGGAGGCGTCGAAAGCGAGGCGCCACGAGCGAGAGCCGACGAGTTCCACGATCTGAGCGCCGGCCTCGTCCCCCGGGGCGCCCTCGAGGGTGGTGGGGGCCAGGGGCAGGCCCGGCAGGTAGGGGCGGGCGATGACGCGGCCCCCGCGTAGGGTCAGGGCGCGCGGGGCGGTGAAGCAGTGTACCCAGCCGCCGGTGGCGATGGAGGGCTGGTCGTCCTCGCCAGCGTTTCCCGCCCAACCGAAGAGGAGGGTCGGCGCGTCAGGCGAGGAGGAGGCGGAGCGAGCCATGACCTGGGGCGCGTAGAACTCGGTGCCGCGGTCGAGCTCCTCGAAGGACCCGTCGGCACCGCGCAGCTCGGTACCCACGAGCTCACCGACGATGGCGACGCACGGGAAGACGTTCTCGAAACCCTCGCGCTCGGGCGAAATACCCTGGGGGCAGAAAATCAACACGTCGTGAGCTCGGCCGGTCTCCTCGTCCGTCAGGCGCACCAGGTTGGGGCACTCCCACATGTAGCCGAAGGCGTCGAAGGCGCCGCCCGCGTCTGGGAAGGTCATCTCGCCCTCGCACTCCCACGCGCGCAGGTCAGTCGAGCGGTAGAGCAGGGCCGCGCCGGTGAGGTTCTCGCGCTGGACTCCGAGCAGCATCCGATACGAGCCGTCCGCATCGCGCCACACCTGCGGGTCGCGGAAGTGGGCGGTATACCCCTCGGGCTGGCGGCCAATGACCGGGGGCACGCGCTTATCGAAGTGAACCATGTCCGTCGTGGTGACGACGCACTGGGTGGCCTCGCGCTCCCCCGTCTCGGGATCCTTGTAGTTGCCGGTGTACCACAGCTCGACGTGGTCGCCGACCTCGATCGCCGTGCCCGAGTAGGTGCCGTTCGCGTCCTGGTGGGTGTCGGGCAGGATCGCGGGGGCGTGGTAGTCCCAATGAGTCAGGTCACGCGACGTGGCGTGGCCCCAGTAGACGAGCTTGCGAGGGTGCTCGGGCGTGTACTGGAAGAACGCGTGATACGTCCCGCCGATCTCGATGAGGCCATTCGGGTCGTTCAGGCGGCCCACCGGGGGCGCGACGTGAAAGAGCGGGTAGTCGGGATCTTGCTGGGCGCGCGACGAGGCCTCGGCAGCGAGGGCGGACGCGAGAAAATCTTCGGCCATGACCTCACGGTAACACCCCGGGACAGACGAGCGCGCGGGCGGGACGCATCCGTCCCGCCCGCGCGCGCTCACACGTCCGTCACACTCATCAAGAGTGGCGACATATCACGGAAAAACCAGATCAGGCGCCCGTCACATCGTCGGGGTGAGCGTCCGCGTAGCGGGCAAGCTCCTCCTCGACGATGGATTCATCCAGCTTGACGAACACCGGCGTGGGCTTGGCGATCGGGGTGCCGGGCGTGATCGCGTGACGCTCCCAGGTGGGCACGTTCGTGTAGTCGCCCGTGATGATCGGGTAGCCGTCGCGCCCCTCGAAGTCGGCGGGCAGGACCTGCGGGTCGAGCTCGGCGACCTCTTCGATGCGAGGCATGGGCGCGATCTCGCCCTCGCCGCCCATGACGCGGTCGATGTCGTTGGCAGCGTGGGGCAGGAACGGGGAGAGCATGAGGTTGAGGTCCGTCACCGCCTGGGCGAGGGTCCACAGGACCGTCGCGAGGCGCTCACGCTGCTCGGGGGCCTTGAGCTTGAAGGGCTCGGTGTCGGTCACGTACTTGTTGGCCTCGCCCACCAGGCGCATGGCCTCGGACAGTGCCGCCTTCTGGCGGTGGTGACGGATGAGGTTGCCGACGGTGGCAAAACCGGCCTCGACGGCGTCCAGGAGCGCGCGGTCGATGTCCTCGAGCTCACCCGGGGTGGGGATCTCGCCGAACTTCTTGGCGATCATGGAGGCCGTGCGATTGACCAGGTTGCCCCAGCCGGCGACGAGCTCACCGTTAGTGCGGCGCACGAACTCGGCCCAGGTGAAGTCGGAGTCCGAGGTCTCGGGGCCGGCCGCGCTGATGAAGTAGCGCAGGGCGTCGGCCTGGTAGCGCGAGAGGAAGTCGCGCACGTAGATGACGATGCCGTGCGAGGAGGAGAACTTCTTGCCCTCCATGGTGAGGAACTCGGAGGACACGACCTCGGTGGGCAGGTTGAGGACGCCCAGGTCGCCGGGAGCTCCACCCTTCGAGCCCTGGCCGTTGTAGCCGAGCAGCTCGGCGGGCCAGATCTGGGAGTGAAAGACGATGTTGTCCTTGCCCATGAAGTAGTAGGACAGGGCCTCGGGGTCATTCCACCACTTGCGCCAGGCCTCGGGGTCGCCGGTGCGGCGCGCCCACTCGATGGAGGCGCTCAGGTAGCCGATGACGGCGTCGAACCACACGTAGAGGCGCTTGGTGGGCTGGTCCTCCCAGCCGGGGACCGGGATACCCCAGTCAATGTCGCGCGTCATCGCGCGGGGGCGGATGTCCTCGAGGAAGTTCTGGGAGAACTTGATGACGTTGGGACGCCAGGTGCCGGACTTTTCGCGCTCGTCGAGCCAGGCGGACAAGGCATCGGCGAGGGCGGGCAGGTCGAGGAAGTAGTGGACGGACTCCACGAACTTGGGGGTCTCGCCGTTGATACGCGAGTGCGGGTTGATGAGCTCGGTCGGGTCCATCTGGTTGCCGCAGTTGTCGCACTGGTCGCCACGCGCGCCCTCGGCGCCACAGATCGGGCAGGTGCCCTCGATGTAGCGGTCGGGCAGGGTGCGGCCGGTGGACGGGGAGATGGCGGCGCGCGTGACCTGCTCAATCATGTAGCCGTTGTCGCGCACGGTGGCGAACATGTCCTGGACGACGCGGTAGTGGTTGCCGGCGGTCGTGCGGGTGAAGAGGTCGTAGGACAGGCCGAGCGCCACGAGGTCCTCGACGATGAGGCGGTTGTTGCGGTCTGCGAGTTCGCGGGCGCTCATGCCTGCGCCGTCGGCGGCCACCAGGATGGGGGTTCCGTGTTCATCGGTGCCGGAGACCATGAGGACGTCGTGGCCGGCCATTCGCATGTACCGGGAGAAAACGTCGGAGGGGACACCGAATCCAGCAACGTGGCCAATATGACGGGGGCCGTTGGCGTAGGGCCATGCGACGGCGGACAGAATACGACTCATAGCCCCTAACAATACTGCGTAGCGCTCACGAACGGGGAACCGGCCGCATTGCGAGGATTTGAAACATCCCTTGGGCGAGTGTGACCCGGGTGATATTCTTGAGAAAATTACTGAATTTTCTGGGAGGTCCCATGCCCCGCGCTCTCATCATTGTCGACGTTCAGCCCACGTTCTGCGAAGGTGGTGCCCTCCCGGTGACGGGCGGTAACGCTATCGCCGAGGCCGTGGCCGCCTACGTGGACGCGCACCGCGACGAGTATCAGCTGATCGTGACCACGCAGGATTGGCACATCGATCCGGGCGAGCACTTCTCGGAGAACCCGGATTTCGTGGACACGTGGCCCCCGCACGGCGTGGCCGGCACGGACGAGGCCGAGCTGCACCCGGCGCTCGCGAACGTGCACGCGGACGTGACAGTCAAGAAGGGCCAGTACAAGGCCGCCTACTCGGGCTTCGAGGGAACGACCGAGGATGGCAAGACGCTGGAGGAGGCGCTGCGCGACGCCGGCATCACGGACGTGGACGTCGTGGGTCTGGCCGAGTCGCACTGCGTCGCGTGCACGGCTGTGGATGCTGTCCACGCCGGATTCCCGACGCGTGTCCTGCGCGAGCTGACCGCCCCCGTGACCGAGGAGCTGGGCGCGTCGGCCCGTCAGTGGATGACGACGGAGGGCGTCTTGCTCGTCTGAGGCTCCCCGGCCTCGTTTTTAGCGCGCGGCGAGGGCGGCCTTGTAGAGGTCGTTCTTGCGCGCGCCCGTCGCCGCAGCCACCTCGGCCGCAGCGTCCTTGAGGCGCATGCCTTCAGCCGCGAGCGCGAGAACAGCACCGACGTGGTCTTCGGCGCGCGCGCTGCGTTCGTATCCGGCGACAACGATCGTCACCTCGCCGAGGACGTCGTCCGCCCCCTCCACGAGTTCCCCGAGCGTTCCGCGGCGCACCTCCTCGTAGTCTTTCGTGAGCTCGCGGCACAGCGCGGCGGCACGGTCGGCGCCAAAGACCTCGGCCATGCGCGTCAGCGTGGCGGCCGCACGACGGGGTGACTCGAAGAAGATGAGCGTGTGCGGGTCGGTGGCCAGGCCTTCCAGGTAGCGCGTGGCCTCCCCGTCCTTGCGCGGCAGGAACCCCTCGAAGGCGAAGCGGTCGGAGGGCAGGCCGGACAGGGCGAGGGCGACGAGCGGCGCGGAGGGGCCGGGCAGGACGGAGAGGGGGACGCCCGCGTCGATGGCGGCGCGCGCCAGCCGGAAGCCCGGATCGGAGACCGTGGGCATACCCGCGTCGGACACGAAGACGACGCGCGCTCCTGCGCTGGCGGCCTCGACGATGCCCGCGGATTTCTCGGCCTCGTTGTGGTCGTGCAGGGCGACGAGGCGGCCACCCAGCTTGATGCCCAGGCGCGAGGCCAGGGCTAGGGCCCGGCGCGTGTCCTCGGCTGCGACGATGTCGGCCCCTTCGAGAGCGGCGACGACGCGGGGCGACGCGTCGCGCACGTCACCGATGGGGGTGGCGGCCAGCAGGATCGTCCCTGCCTCCTGCCGATAGGGGTCGCTTCCGCGCTCGTCGCGCGGATTCGGGGACGAGGCCTGGGCACTCGTCGCGGATCGGGTCGAGTCGGTCGCGGCTTCCATGCCGGTATCGTCTCACTGCTTGTCCGCGCGCGCACGGCGCGCCCCGTTCGATCCGGCCACCCATTGGGGAATCCGCGAGGCGAGGACGCTCGCGGCACACAGGAGCGCGATGGTCCCGCCCGCGCTGAGACGCGCGGGGACGGCGATCGCGAGGCCGGAGATCCCCAGGAGCGCGCCCAGCAGCGGGCAGCCGATGAGGAAGGCGCGCGAGCTGCGCACGAGGGGCGCGAGAGCAGCGGCCGGCGCGGCGATGAGCGCGATCGACAGGATCGTGCCGACCGCTGGGATCGCCACGGTGACCGAAGCGAGGATGAGGCCGAGGATGACGAGCTCGTGACGCCCGGCGCGCGAGGCCGCGGCTGGGTTGGCGGGGTCGAAGCAGTGGGCGATCAGCTGGCGCCCACCCAACGTCACGACAAGCAGAGCGACCACGAGCACTCCACCCGCCCAAGCGACGTCGGCGGGCGAAACCGTCATGACGGATCCTGTCAGGAAGGAATTCACCGCGAGGGGCAGTGGCTTGAACCAGGTCGCCAAGAAGTAACCGGAAGCAAAACCCGCGGTCAGAACGATGCCGGCCGCGCCTTGGCTCGAGATGCCGGGGATCGTGGCGAGCCAGCGCATGAGGGCCACGAGCGGGATCGTGCCAAGGAACGCGCCGACGTAGAGAGCCGCCGACATTCCGGAGTGCCCGAAACCGAAGGCGGCGGCGATGACGACGCCGAGGACCGCGCCCGGGAAGGTTCCGTGCGTGACGGATTCGGCGAAGAAAATGCGTCGGTCCAGGTAGGCGAAGGCGCCGACGAGGCCACCCAGGGCCCCGATGATCGTCACGTGCAGCGCCGGGTACAGGAGGAGGCTAGCGATCACGAGGCCTCCCCTCCCCCGGCGCTCACGGTCGTTTCACGCAGCGTTTCACGCACGGTGGTGGCCGTGCGTGCACGCCGGGCGCGGATCTCGCGGATGGCGCAGGCGGCCGCGAAGCAGACGAGGACCCCCATGGCGACGCACGCCTGCGGGGAGAGGGGGCGCGGCGCGCGCAGGAGTGAGACGCCGAAGCCGGCCCATCCTCCGGCGAGCGCGCAGGCGCCGGCCAGTAGCACCATTGAGCGCGGGCCCGCGGCGAGCAGCCGACCGCAGGCTCCGGGCACAACAAGATATCCGACGACGAGGAGGACCCCGACGGCCGTCGACGCGGCGACGACGATCGCGCCGAGCGCCGCGTTGAACGCGATGTCGATCCAGGTGACCGGGACGCCGCTGACCCGCGCGGCCTCACGGTCGAAGGCCACCGCGACCTGCGCGCGCCAGGTGAGCGCAAGGAGGGCGGCCGCGACTACGAGGACGAGGGCGCTCGTTGCCATGCGCGACGGGGTGATATCCAGGAGACGGCCGAACATGAGGGATTCGAGCTGCCCGGACATGTCCCCGATGCGCAGGGAGATGACGATGCCGAGGGAGAAAAAGGCAGTGAGCAGGACCGCGGTCGTCGCCTCAGAGTGGCGCTGTTTGCGAGAGGCCACCGTCAGCGCCGCCGCGATGAGGGCCGCGCACACGGCGCCGCCCGGGATGATCGCGTCACGCCCGCCAACCGCCATGCCGACGACGATGCCGGGAAAAACGCCGTGGACCATCGTTTCGGCGCTGAACTCGGCGCGACGCAGGTTGACCAGCGTCGAGGCCGGTCCCACCGCGAGCGCGAGCACGCCGAGGACGATGAGAGGGCGCAGCAGGTAGGGGGCGATCATGACAGGGCCGCAATCGCCTCGTCGGCGCTCGATCCGTAAGCGCGCGCCAAGACCTTGGGCACCAGGACCTCGTCGGTGGGGCCCAGGGCGACGAGGCGGGAGGCGAGCACGCACGCCTGGGAGCACACGTCGCGCGCGAGGGAGAGGTCGTGCGTGGACACGATAACCCCGACACCGTCCGCGGTCAGCTTGGCGATGAGGCCCGTGATGATGTCGCGGCTGGGAGCGTCGAGGCCGTTGAAGGGTTCGTCCATCATGACCAGCTCGGGGCACGCGACCAGGGCGCGCGCGACGAGGACGCGCTGGCGCTGCCCGCCGCTGAGCGTCCCGAAACGGTGGGAGGCCCGGTCGCTCAGGTTGACGCGTTCGAGGGCGGCGCTCACCCGAGCGCGCATCTCGGAGGTGATGCGCCTGCCCCAGCCGGCCTCGGCGATGAGGCCCATGGTGACGACCTCGGCGGCGCTCACGGGGAAGGTGAGGTCCAGGTCGGCGCTCTGCGGCACGAGGCCGATGCGGGTTGTGTCCACCTCGACGGTCCCGGACAGGACCTGGCAGCCGCCGACGATACCGCGCATGAGGGTCGTCTTGCCGCCGCCGTTGGGGCCGACAAGGGCGAGGGCCTGGCCCCCGAACACGTCGAGGGTCAGGCCGGTCAGCGCTGGGGTATGCGCGTACCCCAGCACGGCATCTTGAAAGGAGACGAGCCTGCCCATCACTGGTCCTTCAGGCGCTCGGGCAGGTCCGGGACGGTGCCGCCCCACGCCTGTGTAACGGCGCGCACGTTGTGGATGATCGAGCCGACGTAGGTGGCTCCCTCGGATCCATCGGGTCCCAGCGAGTCGCCGTACATCGCATCCTCGCCCACGATCGGGGTGACGCCGGCCGCGCGGGCGATCGCCTCGATGGACTTGGAGTTGTTGGAGTTTTCGGCGAAAAGCGCGACCGCGCCGGATTCCTTGACGGCCGCGACGGCCTTGGCGATGTGGTCGGCGGTGGCGTCCTGCTGCTCGTTGAAGTCGGACAGGGCGGCGCCGATGAAGCGGATCCCGTAGTCCCGCGAGAAGTAGCCGAAGGCGTCGTGGGAGGTGAAGAGGACGCGCTGTCCTTCCGGCACGGTCTTGATGGCCTCGGCGGTCCACTGGTCGAGGGCGTCGATGTCCTCCAGGTACGAGGCGGTGGCCGCGTTGATCGAGGACGCAGCGTCGGGCGCCGCAGCGGCGAGGCCCGCGCCGAGGTTAGCGACCTGGACGCGGGCGCCCTTCGGCGAGGTCCACACGTGCGGGTCGAAGCGGAATTCGGGTTCCTCGCCCGCTTCCTCCGGCGGGAACGGCCACGGAGCAACGTCCACGCGCTCACCTCCGCGATCGATCGTGTAGGGGCCCTCGGGATCTGGGGTGCCCGGGTTGTCCACGTCTGCGGCCGTCAGGACGCCAGAGGTGACGACCATGCGTCCCTTGAAGCCGGAGGAGACGACAGCGTCGTCGAGGAAGTGCTCGAGGTCCACGCCCGAGACCGCCATGACGTCGGCCTGCGCAAGCGCCGATGTCTGCGCCGGGGTCATCTCATGCTCGTGCGCGGAAGCGTTGGGGGCGAGCAGGCAGGTCAGGCTCATGGTGAGGGCAGCGCTGTCCTTCTGCGCGCCCACGTGGCTGTTTTTTCCGGAGACATCGGTCTTGTCGAGGGAAATATCGGCGGACCGCGCCGCGATCTGAGTGACGTAGTCGCAGATCTGGGTGGTCGTGGCAACGACCGCGAGACCGTGGGCCGAGGAGGAGGGCGCGCACGCAGCCAGCGAGGCGGTCACCAGGGCCAGCCCAGCGGCGGCTGCTACGCCGCGCGTCGTCGAAGAAAACATTATTGCTCCTGTGCAATTTTCGGGTACACGAAATTATAGTCAGAAGCGAGAACAATTCTCAAGAGGCTGGAGCTGAACATTCTCCCCGAACGCGCGAGCGAATGTGCACCACAGTTTTTGTGCCGCGACGAGGCCGCTAGACTCGGATGCGATGAATACTGCTAACGCACACAACGACACGATCGACGAGACCTCGGACCCCCTCGAGTTCGAGACGACGACCGAGGCCTCCGCCGAGAAACCGCACCCCGAGGCCCCTGACGCCGACTCGACGACCCCGCCCACTTCCGGCAGCCCCCTTCCCCCACACCATCCGCGATGGTCGGATCGCCTGACTACCCCGGCGGCCGGATGGGTCGCCACCGCGATCGCGACGATCCTCGCGGCCACCATTAGGCTCCCCGGCCTCGATAATGTCCGCACGCTGATCTTCGACGAGACCTACTACGTGAAGGACGCGTGGTCCCTCCTCACGCTCGGGTACGAGGGCACGTGGGCCAAGGACGTCGACGCGGCATTCGCCACCGGCGACGTCTCCGGCCTATCCACGGTGGGTGGCTACCCGGTGCACCCGCCCACAGGGAAGTGGCTGATCGCGCTGGGCATGAAGATTTTCGGCCAGTCAGACCCCGTCGGTTGGCGCATCGCTGCGGCCATCTGCGGCATCATCACCGTCTTCCTGCTATGCCGACTCGCCCAGAACCTCTTCCACTCACCGGCGCTCACTCTTCTGGCCGGCCTCTTCCTGGCGACCGACGGCATGGCGATCGTCATGAGCCGCACATCCATCCTCGACGGCTTCCTCACGATGTTCGCCCTGGCCGCGTTCCTGTGCGTCGTCAAGGACCAGGAGACGTCCCGGCCGCGACTATTGGCCAAGCTACGCGAATGGGACGGCCTGGGCGCGCCGAGGCAGGGGTGGCCAAGCCTGCGCGCCTACCTCACCCGCCAGGACCGACGCCCCTTCGCGATCGGCCCGAATGCGGGCAACCGCCCATGGCTGCTCGCCGCAGGAGTCCTGGCAGGCCTCGCCTCCTCCGTGAAGTGGTCGGGCATCTACGCCCTCGCCTTCCTCGGCCTATTCGTCGCACTCCGGGAAGTCACCTGCCGCTGGCGCGCCGGTCACCCCTCCCCCATCCGCGGTGCCCTCCTCGCCGATATCTGGTGGGCATTCATCCTCATGGTCCCCACAGCGATCCTGACATACATCGCCTCGTGGTTCGGGTGGTTTGCTCACCCCGCCGCGCACGGGCATGGTCGATCAGGAATCCCCGGCTTTGCGGGCTCGCTCGCAGACCTGTGGCTCTACCACAAGGAAATGTGGACATTCCATAACGGGCTGAGCACCCCGCACACCTACCAGTCCAACCCCTACACGTGGCTCGCGCAGTACCGTGCGACCTCCTTCCACTGGGCGAACGGACCGGAAGTCACGGGATGCGCGTCGGAGAAGTGCGCGACCGACGTCGTTGCGCTCGGCAATCCGCTCCTGTGGTGGATCGGGATCGGCGCGCTCATCATCGTCCTCTGGGCAACGGTCCGTTACCGCAACTGGCGCACCGGCGTTATCACGCTGGGCTACATCGCCCTGTACGTTCCCTGGCTCGCCTACGCACACCGCACGATCTTCACGTTCTACACCGTAGCCTTCGCGCCTTTCGTGGCACTCGCCGTCGCCTGGCTCATCGCCGTACTGGCGGGGTGGGTCACCGCCGACGGCCAGCCCCTCGCTGCCCCACTCCCCCGCCGCACCGAGCTAACCGGCTGGGTGCTCGCGGCGCTCCTAACAATCACGATCCTCGCATGCGCGGCGTACTTTATGCCCCTCTGGCGCGCGGACATCATGGACTACAGCTTCTGGCGCGCACACATGTGGCTCCCCTCGTGGATCTAGTGACGCGCCAGTGACGCCGTCAAGAAAAAGGGTGGGTCCCGGCTTGGTAGCCGGGACCCACCCTTTCATCCTGAACGCCACCCCATCTCGGCTGCGCATTCAACCACTCACGCCACAGCGCGACGCCAGCAAGCCGACACCGTGACAAGCCGTGAGAAGCCGTTCAGCGAACCTTCTCAGGCGAGCGATACGAGGAGCTCGCGGATCTGAGCGTTCAGATCGTCGGAGGGCCGGAAAACGCCGTCCTGGAAGTCAGAACCGAGGTTGATGCCAACCTGCTGGTCGCGAACGTCAGCGCCAAAGGTCGACAGGATCTCGCGCAGATGCTCGAGGGGCTTGACAGCGCCGTACCACGAGTAACCGACGAGTCCAACAGCCTTCTCCTTCAGCGTGGCCGGGGGCAGGTAGTCGATAGCGTTCTTGAGAACCGCGGACACCGAATGGTTGTACTCAGGGGTCACGAAAAGAACGGCGTCGTTCGCCGCGATGTTCGTGCGCAGACGAACAGCCTCGGGCAGCACGGGGGCCTGCATCGACGGGGGGATCTCCTCCGCGAAAAGCGGCAGCTGGTAGTCACGCAGATCCAAGAAGACGGTGGAGACGCCGTCGGCCTGACGCGCCTGCTCCTCAATCCAACGAACGACTTGCTCACCGGCGCGGCCGGGACGCACAGAGCCAAGAACGATAGCAACGGAAGCCATGATGTTTCCTCTCAAAGTCTTATTGAAACGTCAACTACTATAGTTCGCAGGAAAGCTCGAGACAAGGACAATCGCTATCGTTTAGGACACAAGTCCCACAGTGTCGCGACGCCGCGATACCCACGACCGATGTACACAAGCCAAGGCGTGATTGGGCTGGCTATACCAGCGATCACGTACGAAGAAGCGGCCAGAAACCGATTGGTTTCTGGCCGCTTCTGTTACGTGTGTTGTGGCGGTGTCCTACTCTCCCACAACCTGGCGGTTGCAGTACCATTGGCGCTGCCGGGCTTAGCTTCCAGGTTCGGAATGTTGCTGGGCGTTTCCCCGGTGCTATGACCACCACAAGACT
>NZ_JAPWAH010000021.1:0-31156 GCF_041432835.1 Pauljensenia sp. 20925_1_27 | reverse complement strand
GGTGTGCGATAGACTGGAACGGCACCCCTTTTGCTCCAACGCCCACATCTACGCATAAGAGAGATAATACTGATGGTTGAAAATATTCTCCTAGCAATTGAAGCCATGTCCGAAGTTGATGCAATGGCTGCTGCTGCAGACAGGCATGGCTATCACCTACGAGTTTTAGCTGAAGATGCTACATACTACGGCGAAACTAAAGCAGAGGTTGTCGCTTTCCCCACCCGGGATCACCACGAGTTGGCCACCTATATTAAAGCGAACCGCGCGTCAATCGCCCAGGTCTTCAGCGTCACCGACACGTGGGGTGTCATTGCATCAATAATTCGCGATAAATTCGGCTTCTACCAGTTTGGTAACACAGCAAAGCTTAAGTTCTTTAGAGACAAAGAGGCAGTTGAATCCACGCTCATTGCACGGGGGTTCACCGAACGCTCAAATTCATGGCCAAAAGTCATGAAGCTACGAAACGGTACGGGAAAAATCGGTGTTTACGTCGCTAAGTCCAAGCATGAAGTCAACAAAATTGTCACCATGTCCGGCTACAAAAGAGATGACTTCGTTGTTCAAGACTTCTACTTCGGACCAGCTTATTCCGCAGAAGTATGGCGAGATTCCCAACACGAGATCTTCTTTGGCATCACCAATCGGATCTTATCTGACCCCCCATACTTCACTGAGCGAGTCAAATCTTTCCCATGGGCCGCAAATTCCCAATGGGAGACAGAAGCTAAAGATTGGGCCTTTGAGCTCCTTCGGACTTTAGATTACACTCTTGGTTTGGCACACATCGAATTCATCGAAACGTCTAATGGTTTTCGGCTGGTTGAAATCAATGCTCGTATGGCAGGAGCGCTGATCACACCTGCTATCCTAGCTACAACGAACTTCAATCCGTACGCCATGGCAGTTCACCAGGCACTAGACGTCCCGCTGTGCGAAGTCATGAATCGAGAGATACGGGGCGGATACTCTCATGTCAGCGTTTACGCTACAAGCACCGGAACCATCGCATCAATTCACGGCATCGATCAACTGGTGCACAATCCCGGAGCGCCCACGTGGGTACCTTCTCGTGAGATCGGTGATCGTATCGTCGAGGTTGGAACGTATCGGTCTCGCATCGGCAACCTCATGGCGACCGGCGAAACCGCTGCGATCGCGCAAGATAGAGCGATTAGCGCTTCGAGGTCAATATCAGTGCAAATCTCAACAGGCGTAAATACGCATGTTTAAGAAAGGGCCAAAAGTCACGTCTTACATTCTGCTAGTGGCAATAACTATTAGCGGAATCTCTACCTTTATGATTTATCCTCTACTGGTCTTTCGCCTATTAGACGTTGGGGCCAGTATTGGTGAGATTGGATTAATTTTAGGAGCATTATCAGGCACCGGAAGAGTTTGCTCTTTCATCATAGGAAGCGCGAACAACACATTCGGTTCTAAGCTAACCGTATGTTCCGGTATCTTCCTCAGGATTATCGGCATTTCGATATTTGCTTTTGAGTCACACATATTCTCATATATGGCTCTTCAGAGTTGAGTGTGGTTGGAGGCATCTAGGCCTCCTGCGATGAGGAGCATTCGGAGTTGGTAGTTGGTGGGGTTGCGGTAGCCTCTGGCGGTGCGTCTTCCTAGTTCGATGATTCCGTTGATGGCTTCGGTGGGGCCGTTGCTGGCTCCTCCTGTATCGAAGTAGGCCAAGAAGGCGTCCTTCCATTTGCGTAGGGTTCGACCCAGTCGGGCGATTTCGGGGATGGGACACGTTGGTAGGCGCTGGATGAGATGAGCGGCCAGGCGTCGGCCTTGGGCGGGTGTGGCTTGATGGAAGACGTCGCGCACTTGCTGGGCGCAGTGGTAGGCGACTTCCACACTGATATGCGCCTCATCTGCCGTGAAGGCCTCACGGAGTCGTTTTTGTTGACGCTTCGTGAGCCGATCACGCGAGGCGCGCAAAAGATTGCGGATCTGATAGAGAGGATCACCCTTGCGCCCGCGGTGACCGGTCGTGTCTTGCTGGACGCGACGACGCACCTCACCTGGAGCGTCCCCGGCGAGCTTGACGATATGGAAAGCATCGAGGACGCTGGTGGCGTCTTGGAGCTGGTCGTCGATGGCGTTCTTGCTGTCCCTGGAAGGGGTCTAGCGTCGCGATCTGGATACCGGAGCGGAAGTCTTCGCCGCGCTCTTCTAGCCAGTTTTTGTACACGGTGCCAGACCTTCCTGGGACCAGGTCTAACAAGCGGGCCGTGGGATGCTCCTTCCCGCGTGTCAGGTCCACGATGCCGGTGAGCTCACGTGGGCCCCGGCGGCGTCGGTCCTGGTGATGCCACACATGCTCATCAACCCCCAGCACCCGCACCCCTGCGAAACGGGCAGGGTCATCAGATGCGGCTTGCAGACACGGCTTGATATGGGACCACACGGTATTCCACGTGGTTCCTAACTGGCGGGCCAGCCCCGAGATAGTGGCTCCCTCGAAGCGCAACTGTCGGATCGCCCAGCGGATCGCCCGCACACCCAAACGCGCCCTGGGCGCACACACCGAGTGGTTCTGCTCAGTGAAAGTCGCGATCTGACAGGTGTGTTCGCGGCATATCCAGCGTCGCTTAAACCACCGGAACCTTGCCGGGACCCCGGCCCAGGGCGCGTCGGTCACCTCCACCACCACGCGACCGTGGCCTTGAGCGATTCAGCCCACAACCTGGGCAGCCAACCAGCTGGTTGCACGACTCAACATCGAGCACTAGAGCATCTGGGGTGCGAACCACACTCATCAGATGGAAGCCCTCCAAACCGACGAGCAGATCACACCGATCACAACGATCAAGCGACGCAGAGCAGCAGCAGGTAGGGTGAGACACCGCCCGAGCTCCTTGACGACAGCGGGGGTTGAAGTCCGCTCATCATCAAGGACCTCGACCTCTACCCGCAACCCCCGACCAACACCCGGTCACCCACACTCAACTCGGAAGAGCCTGTTTTCTCCTCCAGGAAGTCCTTCCAGCGCGTGCACCACCCCTGGTAGGCGCCTATCCATTCCTGGGCGCCTTCAATGTCTGTCACGTGGGTGAGCTGGCGCCCCAGAGCGTATAAGCTGCGCGAGGCCTCCAGTTTGGGGCGCGTTGTGGTGGCTTGGCGGATACGGCAATACGCGTGGAAAGTGCAGCGTTGAACGCGCGTGGTCGGCCAGATGTTCTTGCACGCCCTCGCAAACCCGCTGCCCCCGTCGGTCACGACCAGGGCCGGGGGTGCGATCCGGCTCATGAGCGCGCCCCAGGCCCGGGAATTCTCACTCCTGGCCGCGTACCAGCCCAGCACACAATCGGGTGTTTGGGCGATGAGGACCACGGCATTTCGGCCCAGGTGAATGCCGTCGACGAAGATGACCTCATGAACCTCATCGATGATCGGGCTGAAAGGCCATAACTGCCACAACGGCTCACAACGCCGACGAAACGAACGACCCCCACCAGGCATGTCCACCTGACGGCGACGGCCAAGAAGCCACGCCAAGAACTCATCAAGATGCTTCGCCGTGGAATTAATGCGGCTGACCTGGCTGATGATGCACAGGGAGCAGCGCCATCGCTGCGCCCCTGACGCTGAGTGCCCATACCTGGTCATCACTCGCCCACACGCCGGGCATTTAGGGGTATTCATACCCCCACAATGAAACAACCAACTTCAATGTTGATTTTCCCGCACCAGCAAGCCAAAAAGTCGCTACAAAACCAACACGTTTTGTCCTTTAACCCGTGTCTTCACCGCTCTTTTGACGCAGGGCAGTACGTTTTGACGCTTTGGATCTCCATTAGCCGAGCAATCCTCTGGCAGGCCACTCATGCCCACTGACCGGCTGCCGTCAGGTGAGCCTCACCATGCTCTGCAATCAGACCCCAGACCCCGAACAACAACCAGGAACAGCGAAAACGCCACCCTGGACACGTCCCGGCTGGGCCGGGATTTTTTGTATCCAAAGTGACGTTCTTATGGAGCCGCCTGTGGGAATCGAACCCACGACCTATTCATTACGAGTGAATCGCTCTGCCGACTGAGCTAAGGCGGCCGCGCCTGCCGTTCCACCGTTTCCGGGGCGTGCAGGCAACGGCACAACTCTACTGGACGAATCGCGCCGAGCGCAAACCAAGACACCCGCCAGGGGGATGTCGTGAGTCACGTCCCTACTGGCACATGAGGCCGTCGGCGGGCACGGTTCCCTTCACGAAGTAATCTTCAACGGCGCGGACGACGCACTGGTTGGCGCCGCGGCGGTACGCGGTGTGGTTCCATCCTTCGACGGAAACGAGGACGCCGCTGGAGAGCTGACCGGACAGGCCCTGCGCCATGGAGTAGGGGGTTGCCGGGTCGTGGGTGGTGCCGATGACGACGATGGGGGCGGCGCCCTGAGCGGTAATGCGCGAGCGCTTAGCGTGCTTCGTCGGCCAGGCCTCGAGGGCGGCCGACGGGTAGCCCGCGTACTTGCCGAGGAGCGGCAGTTCCTTCTTGAGCGTTTCCACCTGGGCGGCCCACTCCTCGATGTTTCCTTCGGGCGTGTAGTCCAGGTTGTTGATCGCGTTGATGGCGTCCGTGGAGTTGTCCTGGTAGGTGCCGTCGGGGTTGCGCGAGTTGAGGGTGTCGGCGATGGCCAGCAGGCCGCTGCCGTCCCCCTTCTGCCACGCCATGCCAAACGCCTGGGTCAGCTGCGGCCACCATTGGGTGTTGTACATGGCACCGGTCAGCGCGGTGACGGCCAGGTTTTCGGTGAGGGGACGCGCGGGGTCGTTCGTGCGCATCGGACTGTCTTCGAGGGAGTCGAGGAAGGAGCGCACGGTCTGGATCCCCTCGTCGAGGCTGCGTCCCATCGGGCAGGTGGACTGGGTGGCGCAGTCGGAGATCCAGTGTTGGAGCGAGGCGTCCAGGCCACGCGTCTGGAGGGCCGAGACCTCGTTCACGCTGAGGGTGGGGTCGAGGGCACCGTCGAGGACGAAGCGGCCGACGCGCTCGGGGAAGAGCCCGGCGTAGGTGGCACCGAGGAAGGTGCCGTAGGAGTAGCCGAGGAGGTTGAGCGTCTCCTGGCCGAGAACGGCTCGCACCATGTCGAAGTCGCGGGCAGCGCTCACGGTGTCGATGTGTTCGAAAAGGCTGCCCGAGTGCTCGCGACAGCCCGCCGCGACCGTGCGCGAGTCTTCCTGGGCGGCGGCGACCGCGGACTGGGGGGATTCGTCGCCGGTGTCGATGTCCTCGTCTTCGCCGGCGTTACGTTCGTCCTTCTCCGCGTCGGTCATGCAGAAGACGGGGGTCGAGTCGCCGACGCCTCGGGGGTCGAGGGCGACGATGTCGTAAGACTTCACCACAGCCTCGCCGATTCCCTGCGCCGCGTAGTAGGGCAGCGCGGAGACGACGGCGCCACCGGGGCCGCCCGGGTTAATGAAGAGGGCGGGCGCGCCGTCCACGCCGGAGCGGTGGATGGCGAGCGCGAGGGTGATCTGGTCGCCGTCGGGGTTGGACCAGTCGAGGGGTGCCTTCAGGAACGCGCACTGGTACTCGCTCGCGTCGGAGGAGTCGACGCCCTGGTAGGAGTCAAAGGTTCCCTGCGCGCACGCACCCCAGGAGATCTGCTGCTCGTAGTAGGACTGGGCGGAGCCAGACTGGACTGGGATCGGGGCGGACGAGGAGGTCGCCGTCGTCTGGGGTACCGGACCCTTGAGCTGGGTTCCGTAGTAGCCGATGACGGTCAGTATGATCGCGACGACGGCGAGGATTGCGACGGCGCCGGCCGCGATGGAGCGAGTCTTCATGGCCACGATTGTAACGGAGAAACGCCGGGTCAGTTTTCACGCCTGGGGGCGCAACGAAATCGCCATGTCTTCGAGGACCAGCAGGGGGTTTCCGTTCGACACGAGGCGTTTGCGAGCGGTTTCGATGTGCTCGACGCGCGCGAGGGTCTGGCGGGGCGTGGAATCGCGGGCAATCTGGCCCACCAGGTCGGCCAGATCCGTGTTGATGAGTTCACCGTCCCCACCCACCTGGATCATGAGGACGTCGCGGTAGATCGCGAGCAGGTCGATGAGCGCGCGGTCGATCGCGTCGGTGAGGGCGCGCTTGGAGCGGCGCTTCTGGTCCTCCTCGAGCTGGCGGATCATCGTGCGCGAGGCCTTGGTTGCGCTCTCGCCTTCGTCCATGCCGAGCTGGCGCATCAGTTCGGCCTTTTCGCGGGCGTTGCGTTCGCTGACTTGAGCGTCGGCCTGAGCTTTCGCGGTCTCGAGGAGGCGGTCGGCGGCCATGACGGCCTCGCCGACGCTGCGCACGGACGCGGGGGCGGTGATGATCGCGCGGCGGCGTTCGCGCATCTGGGGGTCGCGGGCGAGCGCGCGGGCCAGGCCGATGTGCGACTGGGCGGCGCGTGCGGCCTCGAGGGCGACCTCGGGGGTGGCGACGCCCTCGCGCACGAGCAGGTCGGCGACCGCGGCCGCGGTGGGGATGCGCAGGCCGAGGTGGCGGCAGCGCGATCGGATCGTGGCGATCATGTCCTCGGGGCTGGGGGCGCACAGCAGCCACACGGTGTGCTCGGGCGGCTCCTCGATGGCCTTGAGCAGGGCGTTCGCGCCGGACTCGCCGAGGCGATCCGCGTCCTCGACGACGATGACGCGCCACAGCCCCTGGGAGGGCGAGGACTGCGCCTGCAGCACGAGGGAACGTGCGGTCTCCACGTTAATGATCGAGGTCTCGGTGGCCGCGAAGACGACGTCGGCGTTCGTGCGGCCCATCGTCGTGCGGCATCCGGCACACCGGCCACACCCCACGGTCTCGCCCGTGCACTGCAGGGCTGCCGCGAACGCGCGCGCGGCGACGGAGCGACCCGAGCCGGGAGGGCCGGTGATGAGCCACGCGTGGCTCATGGAACGCGCGTCGTCGGAGGCGCGGACGCCACCGCGGGAGGCGACGATCGCGCGTGCGGACGCCGCGGCCTCGGAGAGCTTAGCGACCGCCGCTTCCTGTCCGACCAGCGAGGACCAGACGCTCATCATTCATCCCAGAGCGCGCCCTGGGACTCACCCAGGGCTCCCACCATGGTGGCGGGCTTGCGGGCGCTGCCCTTGTCCGCGTTCTTCTGACGCGGCTTCTCAGAGTCACGATCAGTCTCAGGTGCTGCGGATGCTTCAGACGCAGCGGGTACCTCAGATGAGGACGAGGCCGGGGTGTCCTGAGCGGGCGCGGGAGCGTCGTCGGCCTCGTCGATGGTGGCGACCCCGCCCTCGAAGCGCTCGACGAGGACGCCGCGGATCTCGGAGAAGACCTCGTCGACCGTGCCCACCGCGTCGATGACGACGAAGCGGTCGGGCTCGGCGTCCGCGAGGCGCAGGTACTCGTGGCGCACGCGTTCGTGGAAGTCCATGGACTCGCGCTCCATGCGGTCCGGGGAGTCGGTACGTCGGCGCGCGCCGACCTCCGGGGGCAGGTCCAGGAGGAAGGTCAGGGACGGGTAGAGGCCGCGGGTCGCCCATGCGCTCAGCGAGGCGATCTCGTCCACGCCGAGGGAGCGGGCCGCGCCCTGGTAGGCCAGGGAGGAGTCAATGTAGCGATCCCCCAGCACGACCGCGCCGCGTTCGAGGGCGGGGGCAATGACCGTGGCGACGTGATAGGCGCGGTCAGCCGCGTACAGGAGGGCCTCCGTGCGCGCGTCGACGTCTTCGGGGCCGTTTTGCACGAGGCGACGGATCTCCGTGCCCAGCTCGGTGCCGCCCGGCTCGCGGGTGACGACGACCTCGCGGCCACGGCTCTCAAACCAGTCGCGCACCGACTGGATCTGCGTGGACTTCCCCGAGCCGTCGCCACCTTCGAAGGTGATGAACACTCCTCGCGCTGCCATCAGCTGTCCTTCTTCGTCGCGGCCTTCTTGGTGGCCGTCTTCTTCGCCGTCGTCTTCTTGGCAGCGGTCTTCTTGGTCGTGGTCTTCTTCGTGGCCGTCTTACGCGTGCGCTTGGGGGCGGGGCCCTTGGCGCGCTTGTCCGCCAACAGCTCGTAGGCGCGCTCGGCCGTCAGGTCCTCGACCGTCTCGGCGCGCGGCACCGTCACGTTGGTCTCGCCGTCCGTCACGTAGGGGCCAAAGCGGCCGTCCTTGACGGTGACCTTCTTGCCCGAGATCGGGTCCTCGCCGAACTCGCGCAGCGGCGGGCGGGCCGTGCCACGGCCGCGCGTCTTGGGCTGAGCGTAGATGGCCAGGGCCTCGTCCAGGGTGATGGTCAGCAGCTGATCCTCCGAGGCCAGCGTGCGCGAGTCCGTGCCCTTCTTCAGGTAGGGGCCGTAGCGGCCGTTCTGCGCAGTGATGACCTCGCCCGAGGCCGGGTCCGTGCCCACCTCGCGCGGCAGGGACAGCAGATTCAGCGCATCCTCGAGGGTGACCGTGGAGATGTCCATGGTCTTGAACAGCGAGGCGGTACGAGGCTTGGCGGCAGCCTTCTTCGTCTTCTTCGCGCCCTCCTCGGTGCCCTCGGTCTCCTCGGGCAGGACCTCGGTGACGTAGGGGCCGTAGCGACCATCCTTGACGATGATCGTGTGGCCGGTCGCGGGGTCGACGCCCAGCTCGCGGCCGTCATCGGCGGCGCGGGAGAAGAGCTGATCGATCAGCTCATCCGTCAGCTCGTCGGGAGCGACCTCCGGCGGCACGTTCGCGTGCGTCCCGTCGGCCTTTTCCATGTAGGGGCCGTAGCGGCCCACGCGCAGCGTCACGCCGCGGCCCAGGTCGATCGAGTTGACGGCGCGCGCGTCGATGTCGTCGCCCAGGGAGGCGACGTCGTGGCGCAGGCCGCCATTCTCGCCCGTGCCGTTGGGGCCGAAGAAGAAGCCGGACAGGAACTCCGTGCCGTTCTCCTCGCCCGCGGCGATACGGTCCAGGTCGCCCTCCATCGAAGCCGTGAAGTCGTAGTCGACCAGGTTCGCGAGGTTCTCCTCGAGCAGGCGCGTCACGGAGAACGCCAGCCACGTGGGCACCAGGTACTGGCCGCGGTGCGTCACGTACCCTCGGTCCCCGATCGTCTGGATGGTGGCCGCGTAGGTGGAGGGACGGCCGATGCCGAGCTCCTCCATCGTCTTGACCAGCGTGGCCTCCGTGTAGCGGCCCGGGGGCTGGGTCTCGTGGCCGTCGGGGGTGGCCTCGGTCAGCGTCGCGGCGTCCCCCTCGGCGACGTCGGGCAGGGTCTTCTCCGCGTCGTTCTTTTCCGCGTCGTAACGCCCCTGGTCGCGGCCCTCCTGGTAGGCCAGGCGGAAGCCCGGGGAGGTGATGACCGTGCCCGAGGCCGAGGAGATCACGTCGTGACGCGCGCCGTCGACCTCGATGCCGGTGAGCACGCGGATCGTCGCCGTGTAGCCGAGGGCGTCGGCCATCTGCGAGGCGACCGTGCGCTTCCAGATCAGGTCATACAAGGCCAGCTGCTGCTTCGACAGGGAACCGGCCACCTCGCCCGGCGTACGGAAATGATCACCCGCGGGACGGATCGCCTCGTGCGCCTCCTGCGCGCCCTTCGAGGTGGTGCCGTACAGGCGCGGGGACTGCGCCACGGCCTCGGCCCCATAAAGCTGGGTGGCCTGCTCGCGGGCGGCGTGGATCGCCTGGCTGGATAGCGCCGTGGAGTCGGTACGCATGTAGGTGATGTAACCGGACTCGTAGAGGGACTGGGCGGTGCGCATCGTCGAGGACGCGTTCCAGTGCAGCTTGCGCGACGCCTCCTGCTGGAGGGTCGACGTCGTGAAGGGGGCGGCCGGGCGGCGGCGATACGGCTTGCGGGTCACCGAGTCGATGACCGAGGCCGGGGCATCCGACAGAGCCTGCGCGTAGGCCCGCGCGGTGGCCTCGTCCAGGTGGAGGACGCCGGCCTTGGCAGCCTTCGCGCTCAGCTCACCCTTCTCGGAAAAGTCCGAGCCGGTCGCGATGGCGTGGCCGTCCACGGAGGACACGCGCGCGCCGAAGGCCTGGCCCGCCGACGTGAAAGCCGTGTCGATCGACCAGTACTGGGCGCTCACGTGCGCCATGCGGTCACGCTCCTTGGCGACCACGAGGCGCGTTGCCACCGACTGCACGCGACCCGCCGACAGGGACGGGCGGATCTTGCGCCACAGGAGGGGCGACACCTCGTAACCGTAGAGGCGGTCGAGGATGCGGCGGGTCTCCTGCGCGTCCACGAGGTCGGTGTCCAGGTCGCGCGTGTTCTCCAGGGCGCGCTGGATCGCTTCCTTCGTGATTTCGTGGAAGACCATGCGGCGCACGGGAACCTTCGGCTTCAGGACCTGCAGGAGGTGCCACGCGATGGCCTCACCCTCGCGGTCCTCATCAGTTGCCAGATAGAGTTCGTCGGACTCCTTGAGGAGCTTCTTGAGTTCGGTGACCTTTTTCTTCTTATCCGGGTTCACCACGTAGTAGGGCTTAAAGCCATCATCCACGTTGACGGCGAAGCGGCCGAAGGGCCCCTTCTTCATGTCTTTGGGCAGCTCGGAGGGCTGCGGGAGGTCGCGGATGTGTCCGATGGAGGCGGTCACGTGGTAGTCGGGACCCAGGTATCCCTCGATGGTGGCTGCCTTCGCAGGAGACTCCACGATCACGAGCTTCGTCGCTGACATTGCCGGTCCCTTCCGTCGCTTCCCCAGTATTTGTAGCACCCTCACCCGCGGTTCACCCGGCGAGGCATCTGGGATGGACCTTACCGCGTCCCACCCTCATCTGGGTACCGGTGCCGCTTCCGCGCGTCTCACGCCGCCCGGGTTTGACATTGACGAGGCCGTGGCGGATTCTCGCGCGCGGGCGCGCCCGGGCGAGGCACCGGTGGGCTCATCCGGCGATACCTATACATAGGGGGAAGCCCGGGCCTCGGGCTTTTCTCCACGCCTTGAGCATTCACCCCATAATCTCTGCGAGCGGTTACGATCGAACCATGCGATTCCCAGACGATGAAGACTACCTGTGGGCTGGGCGATTCAAGCGCCTCTGGTACAAGATCATTACCCCACACACCCACGGAGCACGACTGTGGATGGCGATCACCAGCATCATCTGCGTACTCGCCGTCCTCCACACAGTGGGCGGATCATGGGGCTACCACGGCAACGCCAAGGACACTGGCTTTCTTTCTGGCGACTACGTCAACGGTGTACGCCTAGCTTGGCAAATCGATGCAAACGATGCTGATTTGGACATGATCAACACGTACATCACACGCGACGGCTACCTCTTCCTGGTGGGCTACAGAGGAAGCCAGCGGGTCGCAATCGGCTACGATGCCTCCCACTCCACCCCGCGCCAGCTCTGGCGCGTCGACGTCGACGACGAACCCGGCGTGCACTGGTGGGACGGAGACCTCCTCGTCGGCAATACACTGATCTCTCCGGCAGATGGGAAGGTCACAACTGGCTGGCCGTCGTCGGGTGATTCCCTGGGCGGGAACGCATACACACGCCCCACCTCTACGGGATGGTCAAGCGCCCCCATTGGCCCGATCCGCCTGTACTGCCCTGATCTCTCCACCGGACAGTGCGAGGCCTGGGATAAGACCGCTACCCACGTCTGGGATTTCGATGCCTCCTCGGATACGATCCCTGACGCAGTTGCCCCGGTGAACGGCTGGGTGCCGCTGGTGAGAACAGACAAGTCGGCGGACAAGAGTCTTCGAGACATGACGTATGGGCTGGCCGGATTTCTGAACGTGGAGACGGGCGAACGGACGGGGGTCGACGCCATTGAGGAGTCGTGCGGCCCGGCGAAAGAGGAGGATTACGACGGTACGACAACGTGTCGCTTGGTCCATCCAGCCACACGCCGGCTACCCATCATTCGCGGCAGGGATGGCTGGATCATCAGTAACGGACTTGGCGGTAGAGATTCCTACGTTGCCGCCGTCGCCCCCGACGGCACAAATCCGAGGGTGGGCACCCTGTCGGTCGAGGCAATGGAACGCATCTCTTTCCTGAACGTCCACGTGACGGACGATTCCGAACTGCCCACCACTGAGGACCTACTCCACTACGCCGCCACGGGCGACCACACGTGGGAGGCTTCGAGCGCGGTGGTCTACACGTCGCCTGGCTCGGCCATGGCCTCGGTCATCATCAACGACAACCAGGAGATCGTCACTAATCGTCGAGTTTTCGATGACGATGTGGACGCTCGCACGTGGGCGCGGGGCATTGTCTATAGCCGTGACGCATCGGTGGCATTGATCCCCGAGTCCACGAGAGACGTCAAGGATTACTACACGCCACTCCTGGTTGACTCGGCGATCGCTCAACGCAACTGGACAACACCTGGTCAGGACGACTACCGGCTTAAGGATGCTGCCGTCCCCGGATGGCGAACCCTGCGCGTTTCATCCGGTACAGCCCTCTTCGATGATCTCGTCGTCGCCCGCATATCCCCTGAGACATCACCGTCGTACAAGCGCCTGCTTGGCCTAGCCCCTTCACCCGGCGACCGTATCGTCGGCCTGACCCCAGCCCCCGGACCGATGAGGAGCGTTCGATGACTGCCCCGGATAGTGCGCGCAAATTCCTTGTTTCCGTGCTTGGTTTTATCCGCGAGAGGAAGCTTCTCGTCGCCGCCATCGCCGTGGTCCTCGGGATCGGCCTGTCGTGGCTGATCCACCTCCCCACCGGTTACTCCGGTCGCGCGCACCCTTCGCAGGCCATCTCCACCGATTTCTCCTCCGGGTTCTCCGTCGCCTGGGAGATGACGAGCAAGGACCTGGGCGTCGATGGGCCGGTCGTGGCCACCACGAGGGTCGATGGGGTGTTGGTCGCGGTCACCGGCAAGAAAGATGGGTCGTCGAAAGGTGCGACAACGTTCTCCGGGACGCTCATCGGCATCGATCCGAGCGGTTCCACTCCTACCGTTCTGTGGCGCCACGAGTTCAACTCTGAGAGTGACACGCTCTTCACATGGGACGACTCGATCATTGCGGGCGGTGAAACTATTCGGGCATCCGATGGCACAGTCACCGCGACCTGGGATACTCCCCTGCCCACCACTGTCGGGTACGACCATGATCCCGGTTCCCCACGTGTTGTCTTGTCCCCGTCGCACCCATCGTGGGGCGCCGTTGCAGGCTTCATTCCTGTCACCTGGCCCGTCGTAGTCACCTGTACGTCTATCTACAACTCAACGACAGGCGGTCGAGACGAGGAACCCTCGTGCACGGGGTGGCACAAGGACGGCACCCAAGCCTGGAACTACGCGCTCACAAGGAACGCCGATGGGCAGACGGTTCACCCAACCGTTATTTCTACAGCCAACAGCCATCTCATCGTTTGGCATTACGACAACGATCATCCGTACCTCGATTCATTCCTCAGCCTTACCGACGGATCCGTCACGGATCTCGGCGTGACCTTTTCCGGTTACCTCTCCATCGACAGCATCGACGCAACAAGCGAGATCTACGCGACAAGCGACGGCTGGCTCGTCATTGGGACGATTTATGCGCAGTTTGAAGACGGTGACATCGCCGTCTTGAACCCAGACGGCAGCCTCCGCGAGATGATGACGCTGACCACCAACTCACTATCGTGGAGGACATTCATCACCACCACGTGCGTGGATGCCGATGGGTATACCGTTCGCCCGACAACCGAACAGTCCCTCACAGCCCTACGTACGGGGCACGGCTGGACCCCCACGTGCTACGGAGCTGAAAGTAACAGACCCGACAGCAGCATCTACGCCCTCAACGGCAGGGCGTTCTTAGCCCCCGACGAGGACGGAACACCCACTGACACGAACTACAAACAAGGATCATTCTTCTCGACCGATGGTTCGCTGATCCTCAGCGTCCCAAAGAAAAGTGTCGTGAAGGATTTCGACAAGGACGACATTCCGACTCTCCACTTCACGTCTTCCGGCAAGCAGGTTGCCTCCCTCTCACAGGTCGGGGCAAGGTCCGCGCAGCCCTTCTACGATGATCTGCTCATCGCGACGCCCGTCCCGGAGCGCAACGTCTTCCTGCGGTACCTCGGCGGATACCCCCACCCGGACACGGTGCTCATGGGGATCACGCCGAAGCGCGCGAGCTGACCAAGGCTGATCCACGAGGCCGGGGCTGGGACACACAACCCAGCCCCGGCCTCGTCTGGCCTGCGACGCCAGCAAAATTACCCGGTTACTACCGGATGCGGTTACGATCGGGTCCATGCGATTCCCAGACGAAGACGACTACAGGTACGCAGGACGATTAAAGCGCCTTTGGTACAAGATCATCTGCCCCCACACCCACGGCGCACGACTATGGATGATCACAACGTCGATCCTGTGCGCGCTCGCCGTCATGCACTCCGCGAACGGGTCGTGGGGCTACCACGGCAGCGCCAAGGACACCGGCTTCCTCTCCGGCGACTACGTCAACGGTGTGCGCCTGGCGTGGCAGATCGACGCGGCGGATGCGGGCCTGGACCGCATCGACAACTTCCGCGTCGGTGACGAATACATCTATCTGGTCGGGTATAAGGGGGCTCAGCGCAGCGTCGTCGCCTTCGACGCCTCCTATTCCACCCCGCGCGAGCTGTGGCGCACCGACATCAACGACGACGAGGAAGGGGTGGCCTGGTGGGGCGATGACCTGCTCGTGGGCAACACCCTGGTGTCGACCGCTGACGGGTCGACGCGCTCGGATTGGCCGACCCCGGGCGTTCGTCTAGTGGGCTCCCCCTATCAGCATCCCTCGGGAGAGGGACCGAGCACTGGGCCGATCGGACCGGTTCGCCTGTACTGCCCCACCCCCTCGTCCGCTCCCTGCCAGGCCTGGGACAAGACCGGGACCCACGTGTGGGACTTCGATGCCTCCACCGGCTCCTTCCCCGACTCCGTCACCCCGCTGGAGGGCTGGGTGCCCCTACGCGCGTGGGAGCCATCGTCGGCCGGCCCGGCCATGGGATATACGCTCGACGAGCTTACGGGCTTCCTCAACCTGGAAACCGGAGAGCGTGTCGGCCTGGACGCCATCGAGGAGGCGTGCGGGCCCGCCACGCTGGACAATTCGTCCGGCGAGCCCTATTGCCGCGTCACCGCGAAATTTAAACAGCAGCACCTCATCCTGCGTGCCTCCGACGGGTGGATAGTCGGCGACCACGTTGGATACATCGCGACCGTCGCTCCCGACGGCTCCAACCCGCAGGTGATGCACCTGGATGCACAAGCCTCGGAGCGTCTCATGTTCCTGCGGAGATTCCCCGATCAGGGATCCGCGCAGACCCCTACGACAGAACAGTTCATGCACTTTGCGGCCACGGGCGAGGCATCGTGGGACTCCTCGATCACCTTGTTGCCGGGAGGCTACGACACCCCGCTCGTCATCAACGAGCACACAAAGTTCAACACGGGCATGGGGTACTACGGAACTGACACCGACAACCCCAGTGTGTGGCTGGGTAACCCCGCGCTCAGTAAGGATGCGTCCGTCGTGTTGCTCCCCCACGTCAACGTGGCCTCCGCCTCCTTTATCCCGAAGTACGAGTGGAACCCGGTTCTCGTCGACGTGAATGCGGCCGCCGATGCCACCAGCAACGCAGCCGATTCAGACAAGTACGCCATCAGTTCCTACGCTGTCCCCGGGTGGGAGAACCTCCATATGCTTGCAGCGGCGCCCATCTTCGACGACCTGATCGTCGGCTTCTCGTCGCCGGCCCAAGCCCCCTGGTACAAGCGCCTTGCAGGCTTGTCTGCTGCCCCCGGCGAGCGCATCGTCGGCCTGACCCCCACCCACAGAGCGTCAAGGAGCGTCCGATGAACCTCCCCAAGAAGCTGACTTCCTTGCGCGAGGCCCTGCCGACCATCCTCCGCTGTCTCGCCATCGCATTGGCCGCCACCCTCGTCGGCGCGCTGGCCGTCGGTGCCTCCTGGCTCATGCACAGGCCCGTCGGGTACTCCGGCGACGCGCACACATCCTCCCTGATCTCCCCGGACTTTGCCTCGGGTTTCGACGTTGCCTGGGAGGTGACGGCTGCGGACCTCGGCGTGGGCGGGTCGCTGCGCGCGTATGAGGAGATCGATGGGCTTCTCGTCGCCCTTTTCGGGGAGAAGGGTCAGCCTTCCACGCTCGTGGGTCTCGACCTGAGCGGCGAGAAGCCCTCGGTCCTGTGGCGCCGCGAGGTGTCCGCTGTCGATTCTCCGATGTTCGCGTGGGAGGATTCCGTCGTGGTCGCGGGACAGACGATCCGTGTCTCAGACGGCGAGGTCACGGCCACCTGGGACACGCCGCTCCCCACGGATGCAACCTCGCGCTTCGTACAGTCTGACGACGAGGCCTTCATCAACGTGGGAGGCGACCATGTCGATCCGGGGCACACGGGTTTCTCGCGTGTGACGTGGCCCGTCGTTGTCGTCTGTTACCCAAGAGACATGGCGCAAGTCGTTCAGAACTTCGACTATCTGTGTCTGGGCTGGAACAAAGATGGCACCGAAGCGTGGAGATATGAAGTGTCCTTGTCCTCCGAGGACCTCCAGGGTCCCGGCATCCCCTTAAGCGCCACGCCAGTCGACGGCTACGTTCCCGTCTCCCCGAATTTCGGCTACGAGGATCGCCCGGTCAGCGCCTTCCTCCACCTGGCCGACGGAGTCCTCGTCGAGAGCGCGACCTACAATGCGGATACTCTGGTGCCTGTTGCGGACGGATGGCTGCTGGAGGGAGCGACGAACGATCCCAGGCAGCGCTCCCTCATCACGCTGGCCCCTGACGGAACCGAGGTGTCACGCACTCGCCTCGCCGATCCGCTCATACATGTGTCAGACGTCGGATCCGCCACGTGCTGGGATGAGGAAGGCCGTGTCGCGCGCCCAACGAGCGAGCAGGCAGCATCCACTCTCACCTCTGGAGAGTTCCCCTGGGCGTCCGTATGCGTACAGAGGAATCAAAACTTCAAAGAGGGTTTCTCCATGTTGAATGGCCATCGTCTGATGACGACGAATGGAGCGGGCGGGGCTGAGAACGGCACCTATCCGGAGAGCCTAATCGCAGCAACGGACGGCTCTCTGATCCTCTCCCTGCCCCCGAAGGATAAGGACTCGCCGGACAAGAACCCGCCGATGAACCTGTATACCGCCCCCTCGGGGATCCAGCTGGCCTCGCTGGAAGACGTTGGCCTGCACGACGCGGTACCTTTCTACGACGACCTGCTCATCGCATCCCCCGCACACACGGATTCGTGGAGCGCTCGCCTGCGCTCCTTCCTGGGCTTCTACCCCCACCCGGACACGGTGCTCATGGGGATCACGCCGAAGCGCGCGGGCTGACCCCAGGACGCGAGGCCGATTCACGAGGCCGGGACCGGGACCACACACCCCGGCCCCGGCCTCGTACCATGTCCCCATCGCGTTCACCGTTTGTGTGACGGGCACTTCATCGGGCAGAATCGGTGGCGTGATCGCAAGTGTCCTGTCCGGTATCCCCTTCCCCGTGTGGTTCGCCATCGGGTGCGTCGTCGTGCTCCTGTTGAATCACTACATCAAGCAGGCGGTCGCGCGCGCGAAGGGTGCCGTTCCCGCGCCGCGCGACGTGCGCAAGGCCGGCAAGGAGAAGGACTGGAACAAGCTCAACGAGCACCACACCCCGACAATCCACGGCAAACGCGAGGACATGGCGACCGACCCGCGGGCGCGCCTGCTCGCCCCGTCCATGGTGTACGCGCTGTGTAACGGCGATCCGGTGAACAAGCTTGCGCTGTCGGCCCCGGAGGCCACGAAAACCATGATGGAGCACGACTGGGGGATCACGGACCGCGAGGGGCTCATCCGCCAGCTGTATTCGCTCCTGCGCGCGGGGCAACGCGAGGGTTTCGCGTCGCTGCGGGAGCGCTGCCAGAAGAAGTCGTGGGCCGAGTCCGAGATCGCGCGCCTCAGCAAGACTGCCGACTCGTCGATGGAGGACTGGGAAAGCCGCTGGCGTATCCGCCATTTCCTGGACAACGACCGCGGCATTCAGACCCTGGATTTCGCTGCGTGGGATTTCCTGCGCGCGGCGAATCTGACGCGCGCGGGCGCGGGCCTCGGCTGGCTCAGCGAGGACGAGGCCTGGGATACCTTCGCTCTCATCAACCGCGCGCTGCAGCACTCGTACTCCTCGTGGGACGAGGCCTGGGAGGCCTACCGCACGACCCGCTGGCTGTGGGCCGCCGAGGGAGACGTGCAGACCGCGGCCAACGACCTGCATGACCGTAACCGAGGCGAGTTCCTCCTCGGCGCGTCGGGCCTGTGGACGGCGATCCCGTGGGACGCCCCCTACCCGACGACCCGTTTCCTGCTGCTCGATGCGCTCGCCGACATGGGCGCGCTGCGACTGCTGCAGCCCTCGGCGTGGAGCTACGCATCGGCGTGGGAGCAGGACCTGGATGAGCACGCGCGCACCCGCGCCCCCATGTCGATCGGCGGGAAGCCGATCGTCCAGTAGCGACGCCTCCGCGCACAGGACGTAGAATGAGTCGTCAGTCCTGATACGCGAACCGCACAGTCCAGTAGGAAGTCTGGGCGATGCCTCGCATCCGTCGCTGCCCCGAGCAGAATCCAGCGTCATCGGGTCCACCGTGGTGTACCTGGAGACGAGTAATGAAGACGGAGTCCACACTATATTTCGATGGTCAGTTCTGGGTCGGCGTCATTGAGCGCCACGAGGCCGACCGTGTTCGTGCCGTTCGGGTCATGTTCGGCGCACAGCCCTCGGACGCGGAGTTCTACGAGTTCCTTCTCACTCACGCCAACGCTCTCCTGTGCCGCCTCGACGAGGCCGCTTGGGCTTCCGATATGACCCAACGCCGGGCGACGCACCACAACCCCAAGCGCGCACAGCGCCAGGCATCCCGCCTCGCTCGCCGCGCGCTTCCTTCCACTGCTTCACAGGCGGCGATTCAAGCAGAACGCGAACGCACGGCGCAGGAACGAGCTTCCGCGACCAGGCAGAAGAAGCGACAGAAAGCTGAAAAGAAACGCCAACTCGCCCGCCTGAAAGCGAAAGCGCGCCACCGAGGCCACTAACGTCTGCACGTTAACCCCTTGATACGCACGTTAACCCCATGACCTGCGCGTGGGCGGCGTTACCCCCGCACATCGCCATCCGGCTGGAGACACACACCCCCACCTCCTGTACACTGTTCTGTACATAGGCGAGCAGAGGAGCACCCCATGAAAACCATGACCTACACCGAGTCGCGCGCACGCTACGCCGAGGTCCTCGACCAGGTCGTCAACGACCGCGAGGAAATCGTCATCACCCGACAGGGGCACGAGAGCGTCGTCATCATGGCGCTCGACGAGTACGAGTCCCTCATGGAGACCGTCTACCTCATGCAGTCCCCCGCGAACGCCCGCCACCTGCGCGAATCAATCGCACGGCACCGCGCTGGCGAGGGCGTCGTTCACGACCTCATTGAGCTCGACGAGGACTGACCATGCACATCACATGGGACGAGGATGCCTGGAACGACTACGTCTGGTGGCAGTTCGAGGATCGCAAGACCCTCAAGCGCATCAACGCACTCATCAAGGACATCCAGCGCAACGGAAACGAGGGGATCGGCAAGCCTGAGCCTCTTCGCTACGAGTTCTCGGGGTACTGGTCACGCCGGATCGACTCACGGCACCGCCTGATCTACCAGATCAGCGACGACGGCAAAGCCCTCTGGATCATCTCCTGCCGCTTCCACTACGGCCAGTAGCATTCACGAGGCCCGGGCTGATTCCACCCCCACAACAAGTAACAATGCCCTGACGCCAAGCGCCGCGGCTGCCCCTGCAGCCGCGGCGCCCGCGCACGCAACACCGCTCAGTACGTCAAGAATCCCCATCGGATCAGGTCACGCAGGGGCACCTCGATCTCGGCGCGCACACGCCGCGCCGAGCGCCTCAGCCGCCTCGCGCGCGAGGTCAGTTGGGGCATCAGGCAGCGCGTCAAGCGCGCGCAGCGCCTTGGCGAGCGCGCTTGATCCTTTCATCTTGGGGCGCAGCTCATCAGGTACGCTCACCCTCATGCCATAGTCGCCCGCGAGCGCCACCAGCACCTCAACCATCCCGTTTGCTCCCCTGATACCAGCCAGCGCGGGCAGCACGGCGGTGATCGTCTGGGCGACGCGGTAGCCTGCCAGGGCAGAGACGGACGCGCAGTCGGTGAGCGTCTGGGCGACTCGCCCCGGTCCGAACCACCCGTTACTCAGCAGGTAGCCGATCTCCTCAGCCATGGCCGCCGGGTCGTATCGCCCGGTGTCGGCGAGGCACGCAATGGCCTCGGCGGCTATGGCCCGGTAGTGCGCCTGCGCGGCGGTGGACGCCCACGCCAGGGCCGAGTAGGTGGGCGCGCCCGGTGCCCGCCACCCCTCCCCCAGCGCGCGCACGATCACCTCGAAGCCTGTAATGACCTGTGGGAACTTGAAGAAAGCACCCTGGAGGATGGGCATCGCATGGGCGGCCAGAATGTCCGGGTTGTGCTGGAGGGCCCAGGCAACCCACGCGTAGGCGACACCGCTCGACCGGTAGTCACCGGATTCCAGAAGACGCCCGGTGAACTCGGGAGCCACCCCGGCAACGTTGGCGAGGGCGCCCGCCAGCGAGTCCTCGCCCGTAGCCAGGGTTTGCCCGGGGATCGCCCACGTCTCGTGCATGTCATCAGTCTTGGTGTACTCACCGTGCACGACGCTCACCGGCTTCTGGTAGGGAGCGCTGATAATCTGGCGCTCCCACTGTGCCTCGACGGGTTCCAGCGGCTCGGTCAGGATCGGGTCGAAGCGGTACATGTCCTGACCATTCGGCTTGTCGTAAGGCTTGTCGCACAATGCGACGCGCAACTGCTCGTGCAGGAGGCGGACCGGTCCTCGGTGTTGCTCCCACTCACTGCCCTTGCGCAGGTAGCCGCGGAAGTGCCCAGCCTCGGGCGCGTCCTTCACATCCATCCCGCGCAGGAGCCGTGAGACCAGGTAGGACAGCTGGTTGGCACCCTTCCAGTTGGGGGCGCTGCGCCAGTACCTGGCGAGCAGCGTCTTGTCGGCCTCCGCCAGCTCGATACCCTCACCGCTGATGCGCGTCAAGAGCGCGGGCAGGGCGGCGCCCGCGGACGCGTCCTCGAAGAGGGCATGCAGCACCGCGACGGCCGCGTCGTTATCGGCGGGCAGCTCGGCGGTGCGCGACGTGCGCGGTAGGTCCGCGGCGGGGGCGTCCGGGAACGTCCACGAGGCCTGGGTTCCCTCCCCGGTTTCGCTTCCCTGGGTGCTGGCGCATTGGGCGGCCGACCCCGAGGGCCTGGCCCCGGCCTCGTCCCCACGGTCCCCGGAACCGTCACAATCCCCGGACGGAGCGGAAACCGCGACAAGCGCGGCTGCACGGTCTCGCAGGTCGAGGGGGAACTCGGCGGCACCCACGACGTCGCTGACGGCGGCCGCGCACCCGGGACGGGCCTTGACGAGGGCGGCGAGCAGGCGCAGGTGCGCGCGCAGCAGATTCTTTTCGGAGCGCGCGAGGACCTGCGCGCTGGCCTGCACGAGCGCGCCCACCTGCTCTACCGTGAGCTCCCCGACGAGGCCAAGGAGAGCCTTCTGCGCCAGCGTGACCGTCTGCGAGGGCAGGGCCCCGAGCAGGGCGATGAGGTCCGCGGCCGCCTCGAGCCTTTCCTCGCGCGTCGGTTCGAGCGCCTCCCAGGCCCGCGAGAAGACGCGGGCGTTGTAGGCGGAGAAGTCGCGCCTCTGGGCGGCCAGACACTCGGAGAGGATGCGGGGGCGCAGGTGCGGGAAGCGCGTCGCCATGTAGCGGACGAGGTCGTGGCTGTGCAGGCGCTCGAAGTCACCGCCGGGCGCGGAGGGGTCCTCGCGGTACATCCACACGAAGAGCGCCGAGCCGGGCAGGGCGCCCTCGACGCGGAAAAACTGCCAGAACTCGTGGTCCAGGAAGGTCGGGTTCTCCTCGAAGAAGCGCTGCGTCTCATCCGAGGTGGGGTGAGGCGCGGGAATGATCCTGCGCGCGAAGTACTCCAGGGAGGGCGCCGTGGTCAGGAACGCTCCACGCTCGGCCAGGAGGGAGCGGTAGGTGTGCCAGAAGGCAACGCCGCCGGGGCTCCCGGCGGCCTCCTCGAGCCACTCGCCGCTGCGCCCAGCCGCGCCGCGCCTGTGGGCGGCGAGCAGCCGATCCAGGCCCGCCCCCTCGCGTGGATCGCCGCCGCGGCGGCCCGACCAACGGGCTCCGTAGTCATCGCCGGCGTCGTCGCTCCCGGCCAGGGCGGCGCGCAGGAACGCGCACATGCGCACCGTGTCCTCTGGGACCGCGTCCCACTCCCACTCGACGGCTGGCGGGACGAGGCGCGCGAAGGGCACGGACTTGAACAGGGAGCGCCGATCCTTCTCAGAGGCCCCCTCCAGCACCCGCTCGTAGGCGTCGATGGCGCTCTCCCCGGAGGCGATGAGGCGCTTGAGGGCCGCCCTGCGGGCGGGGAGCGTCATCGGCGAACTCATTGGCCCATCTCCTTCAGCGTGCGCGCGTACTTGGCGGCCTGTGAGGAGCCTCGGAAAAGGCCGAGCCAGCCGACGAGATCCTCGCCGAGCGGCGGCGCCCACCCCTCTGCCTGCGCCCGCGCGTACTGCGCGGTGACGACGCCCAGCAGCTGCCCGATGCCCGTGCGCCCGCGTTCGAGCCCGGGCAGCAGCACGAGCGCCAGGTCCAGTGCGAGGTGGGGGTCCACGTCCCCCAGGTCCTGGAAAGCCTGCGCCCATCGGTTCAGTTTCACGGTGTGCGCCATGTCCGCGAAGCCAGCCACAGCCTCGCCGAAGGCGAGGTCACCGCGCGCCACCAGCGCGGCCAGGGTCTCGACGCCGAGGGCGCGCGACTCGACCTCGCGCTCGCCCATCGCCTGGCCGAGGAGCTGGGCAGACAGCGAATCCCAGCGTCCGCCGTGCTCGCACAGGGCCCGATAGCAGTCAGCGGTCAGCTGCGTACTGTCAAGCACGTACCACTGCGAGGCGATCAGGCAGACGGCGAAGTGACGCACCGACGCGGGGTAGAGATATCGGTGGGCAGTAAAATCACCCGAGGCGCTCGCAATATCCGCGAGCGCGCCCAGCTCAGGGCCTGTCGCGCCCGTATCTGCGCCGACGACGCGCGGGGTGAAGAACGCGTAGACGGGCGAGCCGTCACGCGCGACCTTGGGCTTCCCGGACTCATAGGAGGGACGCCCCTCCCACGTCACGGAGAGGGAGGACAGGTAGCCCTCGGCCCGTCTGCGCACCGCGCCCGTGAGCGCGAGACGGATGCGAGCCGCGGCGGGCAGCTCCGCCTCCCGCTCCTCCACGAGCGCGAGCGCGGCCGCGCAGTCCGGGTGCTCGACGTCCACGCGCAGCAGCGCCTGGGTGAGATCGGCGGGTAGCGGCGAGGCAGCCCCGTTGTCCAAAGCACGGCGCACGAGGATAAGCGGGTTCACAGCTCCGCGATCGTCGGTGGGCGTGGCCAGGAGGTGGTAGTGCCGTCCACGCTCGACCAGGCCCGCAACTTCGATGATGCGCTCTCGCAGAAGGGTCGGCATATTTTCCGTTTCCAACCAGGCAGTGCCAGCAGCCAGCGGGTTCTCCGCGCCCTCCCCTCCCCCATCGAGGGCTATCTGCAGGAGAGTTCCGAGCATGCGCTCGTACCCGAATCTGCGCGTGGTCAGGCGCCGAACAAGCGGGCGCAACGATTCCAGCGCACTCGGGTCGAACTCGGGGGATGCCAGGAACGCGAGCAGCGCCTCATACTCGAGCCCCATCTGCGCGCCCTGCGCCAGGACGCCGACCCGTCCAACCACGTCCTCGGCGCTCATGGGAACCAGGTCGACCACCTCCCGGGGAGGCGGCAGGAAGGCGGCGGGAGCCTGCTCGCCCGGGTCATCCTCGGGGACGAGGCCAGGGTCGGCCTGGTCAGTCGCCGCATGCCCGGGGTCGAGGAGGTCGAGCGTGGCAACGACGAGCGGGTCCAACTCCGCGTCGGACAGGAGGCGGCCGACCGCTGCGGGGGCGAGGAGGCCCGCTCGCAGCGCGTCACTCGCCAGCTCGATGGCGAGTGTCTGCACCTGCGCATGCGGAAAAGACAGCGCGATCGCCAACAGGGGTTCGAGGCCACCGGGGTTCAAAACCTCAAGGCCACCGCGCAGGATTGTCAAGGCTGCGAGTGCGTTGGCCTTCGAGCCCATGAGCGCTCCCTCGCAGCTGCGCGCAAACAGCTCCAGGTCGAGGCGACCAGCCCTGGCCAGGGCGGACAGGTGCCCGACCGCCAGGGTCACGGTCGCCCCGACAGGAGACGACATGAGGGCACACAGGACCGCCTGGCGAGCCTCGGCCTCGTCGACGGTCATGGCGAGCAGGCGCAGGGTGCGCGAATACCACCCGGCACGCGCGGAAGGCAGGTCGGCCGCCAGCATCTCCAGGAGGGCGTCGAGCAGACGATCGCGTTCAATAAGCCCCTCATTGACGCTCGCTTCGAACGTGCGCGACCAGCCGGGCGTCCACTCCGAACCCATGGTGGCAGAACAGTCGGAGGCAGACAGGGACACGCCGCGGTTGCCTTCCTGGCGCAGCATCCCCCACACCAGCTCCTCGCGCAGCTCCCTATCGGCGCGCATGAGGGGTAGCTGTAGCCCGGGTTCGAGGCCGATCAGCGCCGTCAGGTACCGCTGATCGTGGTCGAGGGTCAGGTCGCCGTGCAGTTCGGCCAGGCGCAAGAATCCGATCCCCTTGAGCCAAGCACCGGTGACCCTGGCACTCACGTCCAGGTCATGGGCCGTGGGCGGGCCCTCGTTGATCTCGAGCATGCGCGCGTAGACCTGATCGAGTGTCCACTCGCCTGGGTGGGCCTCAGTCCACAGGTGCAGTCTCCAAAAGTCCGCGCATTCATCCAGCGTGGTTGGCCGCCAGAACGGATCCGACTTCTCACTCATTGATCCTCCTTGATCAGCGTGAAGACGGCGAGGACATGCTTGCAGGGCCCCCGCCCACCCCTGTGTTTCATCCACCACGGGCAGGTGCAGCGGTACTCGCCGATGGCGTAAGGGTCGGCGGGTGCCTCCACCCGGTAGCGGTTTGCGCCCGAAGTGACCCGGAAGCGCGCCCCCTCCTCGTGAGTGACCGCGCCGCGTTCAATGAGCGTGCGCGCCCCTGCCAGGCGCGGATGCATAGCGGTGAGCGCGTCGGGACGCACGGGCAGCGGACGGTGAAAGTAGGTGCCCCCGGTGACGTCGAAGCCAACCTGCCCGCTCGAGGCCAGGAGCGCCAGGCCACCAGCCACCCGGTCGGGGGCCAGTCCGGAGCGGGCGGCCATAAGCTGCGTGTCGATGCGCGGCTCGAAGGAGAGCAGTGCGGACAGCATGTCCGCGTCCTCCTCGACGCGCGGATCCCCCAGGGACGCCAGGACCGCACCCTCCCCCGAGAAGCCGCGCGACTTGGCGGGGCTGAGCCCAATGGAGAGCCGCGCACCGGGCAGGCGGGCGACCCACAGGGAGGCGACCGGCTCACTGCCAGCATCAACGTCAGGACCATAGGCCTCGAGCGAGGTGATGAGATGAAGAAGCGGCTCGAACACGCGCAGGCGCTCGGGGCCAGCGACGCACGCGGCCCCCGGCGCGGGCCGGGTCCCCAAACGAAGACCGCGCACGGCCCGCCCCGCCCACATGACCGTGCCCGTCGCGCTGGACCTGGGCAGGCCTCGGATGAAGGCGCGCGCCTGCGCAGTATTCAACACGTGGAGAGGCATCATCACGGAGGAAAGCATCTGGGTCTCCGCGAATCCCTTGAGCCAGCGCAGGGACAGGGGAACCCGCTCCTCCGTGACCTCCTCGTCCAAGGTCGTGGCCGTCAGCCCCTCCTCGCCCACACCCAGATGCAGGGGCTCCCCGGCGCGCAGGGACGCCAGGGCAGCACGCAGCGGCTGGTTCACGTCCACGTTGGTCACGCCGACCGCGCAGTGGGTGGCGTCCAGGGCCGAGGCCTCCACGTCGAGCCGCGCGTACACGCCGCAGCAGACGCTAAAGGACTCGAAGCGCAGGCCCTCGGCTGTGCTGGTCACGACCGGGTCGAGCATCCCGATACGGGTCAGTCCTCCGCCGGGCGCGACGACCATGCCCGGCGGCACGTAGAAGCGGGTGCGTGCCACACGTGCGACCGCGAGTAGGCCGGCGGCCACCACGTCGGGACGCTCCATGAAGCCCGAGAAGAAATAGGGATGCGCGGCCTCCCCCTCGGGGGTCGAACCTCCCGATGTCGCCAGCGCAAGCCCCGCACCCTCATCCAGGCGCGAGGGGGCACCGTATCGGTAGGCCAGCTCGTAGTCCATGTCGCTCCTTCGCGTGATTGTGGCGTCAGGCTAACACAGGGCACCCACATCTGGAGTCGGCCTCGTGCACTCCCATATCCGCGCTGACAACACCCCTGGAATGACGCCACAAAGTCCACCTGATACAGCGAGGCGCCGCGACTGCCCCTGCAGCCGCGGCGCCCACGCACACAACAACGCTCAGTACGTCAGGAATCCCCAGCGGATCAGGTCACGCAGGGGTGCCTCGACCTCGGCGCGCACATCATCAACCTCAACGGACGTGAGCATCGCGACGGCCGCCGCGATCTGCCCGACCGTCAGCTCGCCGTCCGAAGCGCCCACGACCGCCGACACGGCCGAGGACACCGGCACAGAACGGCCCAGTCCCCCGCCCTGGTGCATGATGATCAGCTCCGGGTCGGGGCTGCCCGGCACGTAGTGGCGCTCCTCGCGCACGTCCGAGGCGCGCGTCAGCGCCACCTCCCACAGCTCCGGGGCGCGCAGCGAGGCCAGCGCCCACGCGACGTCGCGCCCGCGCGGGGCGTGCCCATCGAGGGACAGGTCGTAGGCGCGAACCCCGCCCGAGGCGGCCTCGGCCTCGTCGAGCCTGCGCAGCGCCACAAAACCCATGCCGATCGCACCCGTGCCCGCGCGGCGGAAGTCGGCCAGCCACGAGGTGAAGGCCCGCTCGTAGTCGGCGCGGTCCATGAGCTGGCCGCCCGAGTCGCGAATCCACATGTCCACGTAGCGGGCAGGATCGAGGACATCGCGCTGGACGACCCACGCGTCCACCGGCAGGCCATCACACCACGAATCCACGCGCCACGACCACTGAGTATCCGGGTTGCGGCTCTCGGGGATCTCCCAGTTGGCGAGCATCTGCAGGGTGCCGCCCTCGTTCATGCACGCGGGCGCGCCGCGCAGGACCGCGCGGATCAGGTTGTCACGGTCCATGCCGCCGTCGCGGTACTCGAGCAGCCCGGCCGCGCCGCGCACCGAATCCGGCGTGATCACGAAGGGCGGATTCGTGACGATCAGATCGAAGGTCTCACCCTCGACGGGTTCAAACAGGGAGCCCTCGCGCACGTCGATCGTCGTCTCGTTGAGGGCCGCGTTGAACTGGGTGATCGCGCACGCGCGCGCCGACAGGTCGGTCGCCACCACGCGGCCCGCGTGCGTGGCCAGGTAGAGGGCCTGGATGCCGCAGCCGCAACCCACATCGAGGGCCGAATCAACCTGCTCGCGCACCGTCATCTCCAGCAGGGTCAGGGTCGCGCCGCCGATGCCGAGCACGTGGTCGTCGGCCAGCGGCTTGCCGGTCTGCACCTCCCCCAGGTCCGAGACCACCCACCACTCGTGGTCGCCGCCCGGCAGCGAGGCCGCGTGGGGTCGCAGGTCGAAGAGGGCGCGCATCCACGGGTCCGCCTCGACCTCGGGTTCGGGCGATTCCTCGTCGGGGTTACGCATCGTCGGCAGGCTTGAGGCCTGCGGGGACAAGGCCTCCTCACACTCCTCCTTGGGTTCACGCTTGGGCGCACCGCCCGCACGGGGCATGACGAGCGCGGAGGCGGCCTCGGCCTCGTCGATGGTGGCCGCGAGGCCGAGGGACCCCAGCCCGCATGCGCCCAGCGTCAGCAGGGCCGCGTCCAGGGCCGAGGCGCGCTCTGGCTGGCCGAGGACGAAGAAGCGCGTGAGGGTAGCCGCCGGGTCGGTGACGCCCGCGAGCTCGACGAGGGCGGGCAGGCGCGAGTCGCGCATGAGGGCGGACAGGGCGCCGTCACTGAGCAGCGTCTCAAGGGTGTCAGTGGTCCAGCTTGCCGCGATAACGTCGAAGCGCAGGCGCGCGATGAGGTCACGATCGAGGGCAGGAACGGGTGCGGAAGTCGTCATGACTCTAGACTATCCCCGCACGTACAATGCGCGTAACGACACGAGGCCCCCATGCGAGGCCCATAGGAGGAAAACCCATGTCCGGAGGACTTGTCGCCCTACTCGACGATATCGCGACCCTCGCGAAGGTCACGGCCTCGTCGATCGACGACGTCGCGGCAAACGCCGTCAAAGCCTCCTCGAAGGCGGTGGGCGTCGTCATCGACGACACCGCGGTGACGCCCCAGTACGTGTCGGGCCTGAGCCCGTCGCGCGAGCTGCCGATTATCGCGAAGATCGCGCGCGGCTCCCTCATCAACAAGCTCTTCATCATCCTGCCGATCGCCCTCCTCCTCACATGGCTGGCCCCTCAGGTTCTGCCGTTCCTACTGGTCGTGGGCGGCGCGTACCTATGCTTCGAGGGTGGCGAGAAGGTCCTCGAGAAGCTCGGATGGCTGCCCGGCCACCACGAGGAGCACGAGGAGGGCGGCGCAACCTCCGCGGAGGAGCTCGAGAAGGGAATCGTCTCCTCCGCGACCCGCACCGACCTGATCCTCAGCGCCGAAATCATGCTCGTGTCCATGGCCGGCCTGGGGGGCGAGACTGGCGTCATGCGCGTCGCCGTCCTCATCGGGGTCGCGTTCTTCATGACGTTCTTCGTGTACGGCCTCGTCGCGTTGCTGGTCAAGGCCGACGATTTCGGCCTCCACCTGGCCAAGGATGCCATCAAGCCCGAGGACAACCGCCCCGGGCCCGTCGACAACGTCGGCCGCACGATCGTGCGCGTCATGCCGCACATCTTCAGCGTCATCGGTGTCGTCGGCACGGTCGCGATGCTGTGGGTCGGCGGCCACCTGGTCATCGCCAACCTCGCCGAGGTCGGCGTGCCCGTCTTCCACCACGTCCTCGAAGCCGCCGAGCACGCGGTCGCATCGGCCGGCGGCTTCGTGACCTGGCTGGTTGAAACCCTCCTGTCCGGCATCTTCGGCGTCGTCCTCGGCTCCCTCATCGCATGGATCGTCGTCGGGGCTTCCGCGCTCGTGCGCCGCTTGCGCGCCAAGGCCTGATTTCTTTCGTTTTACGAGGCCGGGGCGTGGTCGGGTGACCGAGCCCCGGCCTCGTCGTTGATCGCACTGCGCGAAAGGTGACACACAACCCCTTCGCAATATGGGACTAAAGGACTACGCTAGTGTCATCAGCAAATCGCGCACGACGCCCCAAAGGAGCATCATGACCGTCTACACCCTGCCCGACCTGCCCTACGACTACTCCGCCCTCGAGCCCCACATCTCCGGGCGCATCATGGAGCTGCACCACGACAAGCACCACGCCAACTACGTGGCCGGCGCGAACGCCGCCCTCGAGAAGCTGGCCGCCGCCCGCGAGGCCGGCGACTTCGCCGCCATCAACCTGTGGGAGAAGAACCTGGCCTTCAACCTGGGCGGCCACACCAACCACTCCATCTTCTGGACCAACATGACCGGCGAGGGCGCCTCGCGCCCCGAGGGCGAGCTCGGTGCCGCCATCGACGAGTTCTTCGGCTCCTTCGAGTCCTTCCAGGCTCAGTTCGCCGCCGCTGCCCTGGGCCTGCAGGGCTCCGGCTGGGCCGTCCTCGCGTGGGACACCGTCGGCAAGCGCCTCGTGACCTACCAGATGACCGACCAGCAGGGCAACATCCCGGTCGCAACCGTGCCGCTGCTCATGATCGACATGTGGGAGCACGCCTTCTACCTGGACTACCTCAACGTCAAGGCCGACTACGTCAAGGCCTGGTGGAACCTGGTGAACTGGGAGAACGTCGCCTCTCGCTTCCAGGCTGCCCGCCTGTCCTCCGGCCTGGTCAACGCCCACTCCGCACTGTCCGACCTGGGCACGCAGACCATCGACACCGTCAAGGGCTGGTGGAAGAACTGAGCATTCTTCGTGACGCGGCAGCCCTGCGTGGCGCTCGGCGCGACGAGGCGGGGGGTTTTGCACCATTAGGAGCATCCTGTCGGCGTGTCGCCGGCGTGTCGCGCCTCTAATGCTGCAATTCCCCCATGATGAGGCCCGAGGCCCGGGCGCTGGTGGCGCAACCACCACGACTACACACACGCAGCAGAGGCGGGACCCTTCGGGGCCCCGCCTCTGTCGCATCCCTGGAGGCACGGCGGTTTCGAAGGGACAGCGGGCCCGCCTGCGACGGGCATGGAGGCTGCGGACCGCAGCACACGAATTATCACCGGGGCACCCAAACATCCACGCGCACGTTAACCCGCCTGGTGGAGCCTAGGCCCAACAGGTGGCCTCCTTGGCCCCACCTACGCGCACGTTAACCCGATGGGTGGCTATGTGGGCAGGCCACCCACCATGCCACCAATGGGGTTTAGCTGCGCATTGAAGGGTTAACCCTGCCAGCAGAGGGGCCCAGCCACCAGGCCCACGGCGCGACAACACGACTACATTGAAACCAACACCACCACTGCTCACCCACAACAGCCCGTGTTCAGCGTTTTTCACCCAATGGGTCTGCACTTTGGCGACCACACCCCCTCGACTCGCGGCCGCGCCACCCCCAATCGGGGGAATTGCATCATTAGAGCTGCGACACGCCGGAGATACACCGTCAGCCAGCTTCTAATGCTGCAAAACCCCCACCACCACCGGCATGGAGAACGCCCAGGGCACGGAAAGCCCGGCCGCGACGCCCGTGAGCAGCGCCAAGGCGCTGCCATAGCCCGCCAACTGACACAAGGACGACGCCAGAGCACGACACAACTCTCCCAACAACAACCACGCCGGACCCCGTCGGTACAAAACTCTCCCTGCACACCCGCTTTCACCGCATGTCCGGGACAAAACTCTCCCAGCACAAGTAGCACGGCCCCACTTCCGGTACAAAACTCTCCACGCACACCCACCCTCACCGCATGTCCGGGACAAAACTCTCCCTGCACGCCCAAAATGGCCCGATTTGGCGCAATCTACGCATGCGGGGAGAGTTTTGTACCGCTTTGGTCAGCACAACAC